>JAYUKZ010000327.1:0-32399 GCA_043763995.1 Fibrella sp. | reverse complement strand
TGGCGCAGGACGATAGGCCAGTCATGGCAACCAGCAGTGCCGCCACTACCCATATTTGCTTTTTCATAACGTTTGGTTTTTAACCCCAAATACAGGTCAAAAGTGGTGCCAACGCTATTTTTAGCGCGTAGGGGCACTTTCGGGGGTAAAAGGTGTAGGAACTTTATACCCCTTTTGGGGAAGAAATTACCTACTCGACCACTACGCGCCCCGCGCCGTTGTAGCTGCGGTATTCGGGGCTGTACAGGGCATCGGCGGAGGCGGGACCAACCACGAATTTGCCCCGCGTTACGGCCCGCACCATATAATAAACCGTTTTGGTCTCGCCCTTGCCCAACGACAGGAAGTAGTTCACCCGGTCGTCGCGCACGTCGAAATAATCGACCGCCGAGGGGTTTTTAATCCAGTCGAGCGACCGTTGGGCGGCGGCTCCGGTTTGGCCCGTGGCTCCGCTCAGACGCGGATTTTCGACCTCAAACCCGGCGGGTAGCAAATCGGTCAGGACAATGTTGTTAACCGGAAGGCCAGTAGGGCTGCTGAGGGTCAGTTTCACCACCACCAGGTCGTTTTGCCGGAACTGCGTTTGCACGGCCCCGTCGCGGGTCAGGTACGTTCGGCGCACGGCCAGGCCGTTGTCTTCGTCTGATACGTTGCCGCTGACAGGCACGCCTTCGCTTTGGCCGAAATAATACACGTTGCCCGTGCCTTTCGCGCTCAGGGTCAGGATGTTGCCGGTGGGGAGTTTACGCAGGGTCACGTCCTCGCCGGTGAACTCACCGAGTTTTTTGGCGGCTCCGTTGAGGGTGGCCGTGGCGGTGCTACCCGCGTTTTGGCGGGCCAGCTTACCCAGAGCCATGAAGGCAAAGGCGGCTTCCTGCGTGGTCAAATAATCGGCTTTCTGTACGGCTCCGCCCAGTTGCCGGGCCAGGGTCGGAATCTGTAAATTGTCGGGGTCTGTATCTACTAAGTTGCTCAACACCAGGGCTGTGTTGCGGATGGGCGACGCGTAGCTGCCGCCTGTTTCGCGGCCCAACGTACCTGGACTGAATGCTTTGGGCATCAGGGCATTGCTGCTCGTTTGGTCGCCGAGGCGGGCGTAGGCAGTGGCCAGGAGGTAGCGTCCGTCGGTGGTCAGGAGTTGGTCGGCGGCTTCTTTGTAGGCGTTCATGGCGGCGCGGTTGGGCCGTTCGGCCAGAGCCAGCACATACAGGCCGTAGAGGGTGGTGCGGTTGCCCACGGTGCGGTCGGTACGGGTGCCGTCTTCGGCGTAAGTCGAGGCCGTTTCAGTGGGGGTACTGCTCGTCAGCGTTGTCAGTCGATCCATGAGTTTGCTCTTCACCGCGCCCGACACCTCGAACCCGGCTTTGGCGGCTTCGACCATAAAATGCAGCGCGTAGGCCGAAGCCCAGGGGTCTTCCTGGTTTGCGCCCGGCCACAGCGTTACGCCGCCGTTGCTGAGTTGCCGGTTTTCAATTTGTTGCAACGCCTGTTGCACGTTAGTGGCCGGGTTCATGTCCGATTCGCCCTTACTTACAAAATACACCGTGCCTTTGTGAACCGTCCGGGTCAAGTCGGCAAAATAAAGTTGCGGGAAGGCTTTCGAGATCGTTTGCTCGGTACAACCGTAGGGGTAGCCCAGCAGATAACTCAGCGTTTTGGCATATTGCATCACCGGCGACCGGCTGAGAGTGAGGCTGTTGCGCGTAGTGCCGGGCAGAAAACTCCCCGTGAGCGTAATGGCCTGGGTACGGCCCCCTGCCACCGCCCCAGACACGGTGGTCTTCTGCAAGGGCGCGGCGGGCCGAACGGTTATGTCGGTTTTTTCCACGTAAGTCTTGCCCAACGCGCTGACCGTCACCGTAATGTCGCCCGGCCCGGTACCACCCGTGGCCCGGACACGGAAATCCGTCCGGCTTTCGCGGCCCGGCTGCACCGTCCGGCTTGTTGCCTTCGCGCCGCTGCTGTCGGCCACCACCTGCAACGGCCCGCTGACGGTTATGTTCATCACCGTTCCCATGGCTTTGGCGGTGGTGTTGCTCAGGGTAACGGGCATGGTCAGTTCGTCGCCCGGCGAGAGAAACCGGGGGATGCCGGGGCTGATGACAATGGGGTCGGAAACAATCATACCCTGTTCGGCAGAGCCAAACGCGTTGTCGGAATAGGCGACGGCCATCACGCGCAACGTACCTGAGAACTGCGGAATGTCAATCGTATACTCGGCCTCGCCCGCCCCGTTGGTTTTCAGCACCCCGCTCCAGAGGGCCACCAGTTGTACGCGCTTGTTGCTCAAGGGGTTAACGCGCCGTTCCAGGTCGTAGCCGTCGCCCCCAATACTTGACTGGCTGCGGAGCGATAGTTCGGGAAACAGCAGCGCGTAGCCATCGGCGAGGGTCACTTCCAGGGCACGTTTCTGGAAAAAATAGGCGTGTGGGTCAGGTGTTTTGTAGTTTTTTAGCTGCAAAATGCCTTCGTCTACCACCGCCACCGTCACCGAACTATTAGCCTTTGTTTTCACCCGAATGGTCTGTTTCGTTTTGGAAAACGACTTCGCCACGGCGGTGATGGCCACGGGTAGTTTGGTGTCGGGGTCGGTCACGCTCACGGGCGCAAAGCCGTGGGCCACCGTCAGCGGGAGGTCGGTGCCATCCATTGCCCGAATCAGCGTGGCCGTGACGTAAACGGTGGGCAGGTGATCGTCATTGACGGAAAATGTCCATTCGGCGGCTTTGTTTTCGGTCGTGAGCCAGGTGTGTTCCAACACCCCGCTGCGCTCGGTCGTGACCAGCAGTTTCCCCTCAAACGGGGCTTTGAAGAGTACCTTCACCCGGTCGCCGGTTTGGTAGGCGGGTTGGTCGAACTCCATCAAGACCTGCCCCTCGGTGCTGACCTCAAACGACGAAGCCGACGTGCTGCCCCAGCCGTAGGCGTAGAACGCCGCCGCCGTGTAGCCCATAGAATTGGGCCGCTGAACCCGCACTTCATACTCGCCCGACACCGTGGGTACGTACCGGAAATCGGTTGGTTTGGTGCCGGTTTTGAGCGTATTGCTGTACACGATTTTTTCGCGACGTTTACTGCTGTATTTAACCTGGCCGTATTCCGGTTTTTCGATAATAGTCTGGTAATCAAACCGCACAATTTCCACCTGCGCCGGTGCTGCCTGCGGTTTCCCGTCCTTGTTCAACCCCACAACCTGAATGGCTAACGGTGTTCGGGTGGTCAGGTACGTATCGGCCAGGCGGATGCCGTAGAACACATCCTGCGTCTGCACGTCGAGGCGGCGGAGGCGGTTGACGGGGCGGCCATTTTCGTCGAAAACGGTC
Organism: Fibrella sp.; assembly: GCA_043763995.1. Taxonomy (GTDB): domain Bacteria; phylum Bacteroidota; class Bacteroidia; order Cytophagales; family Spirosomataceae; genus Fibrella. The sequence continues at coordinate 29,076 of JAYUKZ010000327.1, read as the reverse complement.
ACGAATAACTTGGCTTCCAGCAGCCCGATGTCGCGGTAATTGGCGGGAATCGGGAAGGCTTCGGTGGCCTGCCCGCTGGCATTGGTGCGCCCCTGCCGAAGAACTTTCTCGAACATAGCCGGTACGCCCGTGGCCTCGGCGGGGATGCTGAACGTGTACTCGCCGTAGCCTTTTGGCGCAAAAACCCGGCGGCTCAGGCGCAGTTCCATCTCGTAGGCCCTATCGGCGGCGGGCGGGCCGAACAGGTTTTGGGCCTGGGCCAGAAGCGTAATAGTTTCGCCCGCCCGGTACGTTTCCTGCGCCGTTTCCACCTCCACTTTAATACGGTCGGGAATAAATTCTTCAATACTGAGTTGGTGCGAAGTCAGCAGCACGTTACTGGCGTTCAGGATTTCGACGGTGTAGCTACCCGTCACGGCGGCGGGATCTACGGGTACGTCTGTTTGTATAGACCCTTGATTATCAGTTGTTTTGCGGAAGGTTCGGTACTCGTTGCCGTTGGGCATCAGCACCCGCACCGTGAGGGGAATGTCGGTTGTGGGGGTATTGGCGGCGGTTTCGGGGCGGACTACGGTGTTGAGGTGAACGGTCTCTCCGGGGCGGTAAATGTTCCGGTCGCCGTACACAAAGGCGTTCAGCCCGGTGGCGTTGTTGCGTTTCCCCTCCACTTCGAACCGCGACGTTTCGACCTGCGTATCAGGGATGTGCAGAAAATTAAAATCACCACCGTCCGCCGTTCGGGCCGTGAGCAGCACAATCTTGAAACCGGGAGCCTTTTCCGTCACCTTCTCGAACCGAACAAACCCTTTGCTGTCGGTCTTCAGGGTATACACCGATTGATTGTTGCTGCTCACCAGCGTCACCGCCACGTTTTCCAGCGGTGCGGCGGTCTGGATGGAATTGGCCCACACCAGCACCTCGGTTTCGGTTTGCCGGGCAATCAGCCCAATGTCTGAAATGGAAACCAGTTGGGTGGCGTTCACGAAGGCTTCGGCTTTCGACTGCACCGTGACCAGATACGCGCCGCGCAGGGGGTATTCCTGCGTGCCGCCCGTTTGGTCGGGAATGGCCAGGTTCAGGGCCGACACACCACGCACTTTCGGTAAATCGCCGGTTTTAACGATTTTATCGACCACCAAACTGCTCAGGTCGTTGCCCGAATCGTCGCCGTAGGTGTAGGTACCGGTGGGGCCGTAGGTACGTTCGTCGCCATCACCCTGTTCGCGGTAGTCTTCGTAGCGGTTGTTTTTCAGGTAGTTGAGCAGGTTGTTTTCGTATAGCCGGGCAATTTTCACCTGCACGTTTTCTACGTTCGTGATGCTCAGACCCACATTCCGCGACCCTTTCGAGGACAAATACAGCGCGTTTTTGGTCGAAAACTGCAGCCTGGCGGGCATCTTTCCGAAGAACACATCGCGCGAAACGGGTTCGGCCAGTTTAGCATTCAGCACCCCGCGCATCGCCCCCGTGAGGGTGATCACGTAGGTGTCGGTTTCGTTGAAATTACCTTTGATGAGCAAGCCGTTTTCGGTCAGTTCGGCGGTGGTTTTCGCCGCAGGCTGAATCGTGTAGTACGTGCCCAGGTCGGCGGCGGGTTGCAGGGTTTGCGTCGTTACTACCCGCACCGTTCCCTGCCGGTTGGCATAGCCCGTTTGTACGTCGGCCATCTCCAGCTTGGTTTTGGCAGGTAAGGTGCCGGTCTGCTCAAGGGATTCTTTGCTCGAATAGGCCGTTTTGGGTACGCTGAGGCCTTTTTCGACTGTCAGCAGCAACGGTTTTTCATTGTCGAAAACGGGCGCGTCGGTCAGCGTCACCACCATGCCCCCACCCAAAAGCCCATCGTCTTCGGCCTGAATTGGCCCCGCCGTCAGGGCCTTATCGTCGGCTTTGATGCCCAGTTTGGCCGCTACCTCTGCCGCCGCCACGGGGTAGTTGAAGCGAAGGCGGGTTTTGGCCACGGGCTGCCCCGCCAACGTACCTGCGTTATCGCCCGCCCGTGTCCACCAGGTTTCGGTGCCGGTCAGTTGCAGGTAGGGCGTATGAAACGCAATCTCCTCGCCCGATACGCTCAGGTTTTTGCCCGTGGCGTGTTTCAGCAGGTCTTTCGAAAGGTCGGCGCGGTAGTCGGTGGCGGGGTCAAAGGCGGTGGCGGGCGAAAACACCAGTTCATTGGGTGCCGTCCACCGGAACTGCCCTTTCACGGCGGGTTTGAACGTGATGTAGGGCGTTGATTCCCAACTATTTGCCTGACCGTCAGCCGATTTGGGGCCGATATTTTTGCTGAACGAAAAAATCAGGTTCTGCGATTGCTGTATTTCGTCCTCGAAATTCCGCCCCACCACCGAGACCGTATTGGACAATTGGGCGCATTGGGTCAGGGTCAGCAGGGTTGCGAACAAGGCCAACCAACGGCGGGCGGGAGCACGAAAAAGCATGGAGGAGTGGGGTTTGGGTAGCAATAAACGCAGAAAACCGGGTATCCTAATGCCTCTGTATCAGTAAGTTTTTCAGCGGTAAGCCAACACGCAGCCGGTGGCTTCCAGGAGGTTATCGGCCATGCAGTCGCCGGCGGCTTGCTCTGGCGCGTGGGTGACATGAACGGTGCGCACCCCCACGCGCCGCCCCGCCAGCATGTCGCGCAGCGCATCGCCAATCATCCAGGAGTTGCTCACGTCGATGTTGTGTTTGGCAATGGCTTTTTCGAGCATTAATGATTCCGGCTTGCGGGTTAGCGAGCGGGTGGTGTAGTCGGGGTGGTGGGGGCTGAAATAGATGTCGTCAATGAGGTGGCCGCACTGCTCTTGCAGGTACGTATGGCAGCGCATCACGTCATCGCGGGTGTAGAGGCCCCTGGCAATGCCCGCCTGATTGGTGATGACAATGAGCAGGTAGCCCGCGTTTTTCAGCCGGTGCAACCCCTCCACCACGCCATCGGGAATGATGAAATCTTCCACCCGATACACGTAGTCAGACCGGTCAACGTTCAGCACCCCGTCGCGGTCGAGAAATATGCATTTGTTCATGGCCGTGGGTATAGTTGGTTAAAGAAGCGGGGGCAATATACGTTTTAAATAACACTATTCTATTAATAAATTGTAATTAATTGAGTAAACGGTTTATGAAACAAAAATAATGAGGTGTTTTCATCTGAAAACGACTTTCTCAAACTATGCGCCATTCATCTGCTTTGCTCCCGTTTCTTTTTCTGATCCAAGTTGCGGTGGCACAATCTGCCCCGCCCGATTCGTATACGCAAGTCATGGCGGGCAGCAACCAGACCTACCCCATGCAGGGCATTCCCGGCGGCACGTACCTGATGGGCAGCCCCGCCACCGAACGGGGCCGAAAGCCCGACGAAGGGCCTCAGCACAAAGTAGTTATGGAACCCTTCTGGATGGGAAAGTACGAGATCACCTGGGATATCTACGACCTGTTCACGACCAAAAATATCGAGAAAGAAATGGCCGTGCGCTACCCGGAAGGGGCCAACCTGAGCCAGACTGATGGCGTGACTCGCCCCAGCCCGGCCTACGTCGATATGTCGTTCGGGATGGGGCGGTCGGGTTATCCGGCCATCAACATGACCCACTACGCGGCCATCAAATTCTGCGCCTGGCTCTACGCCAAAACCGGCTTTTTCTACCGCCTCCCCACCGAAACCGAGTGGGAATATGCCTGCCGGGCGGGCAGCACCACGCCCTACTCGTTTGGGGCCGATACGAAATTGCTGGGTACGTATGCGGTTTACAAAGTCAACAGCGCGGGTGGTTACAAGAAGATCGGCACCAAAAAACCCAATGCCTTTGGCCTGCACGACATGCACGGCAACGTGATGGAATGGACGCAGGATCAGTACATAATTGATTACTATTCGCAGGTAGCCAACGGAAAAGTCAACGAACCGTATGCCTCGCGTAAAACGCTGTATCCCAACGCAGTACGTGGTGGTTCGTGGGACGATGCTGCGCCCGTTCTCCGTTCGGCAGCCCGTACTGCTTCCGACCCCGCCTGGAAAATTATTGACCCTCAAAGCCCCAAATCCGACTGGTGGATGACCTCGGCTTCGTTCTGCGGGTTCCGCATCGTGCGCCCCGTAAAGGTGCCTTCCGCCGAAGAAATTCGGGCCTATTACGACATCAAGCCGATCAAGGATTATTGACGACGTTGGCAAGAGCCGGGCCGATGCCGTTGGTCTAGCCGAAAGCCGTACATTCGCCGAAAAACACACCTGCTATGGCCCCCGCTATCACCGAGTTAAGCCAACTGAACCCCGACGGCGTTTATTCCTACGCCGACTACATCACGTGGCAGTTTCAGGAACGAATTGAGTTGATAAAGGGTCGAATTCTGACCATGTCGCCTGCGCCCAGCGTCCGGCATCAGCGAATTGTGGGGGCGGTTTATGTACAGGTGGTGGCCCATTTCAAGAAGAGGCCCTGCCAGGTGTTCATTGCTCCGTTCGATGTGCGGCTGTATAACCGGAAGAAGTCGATTAAAGCCAGTAAGGATATCTTCACGGTAGTTCAGCCCGATTTGTGCATCATCTGCGACGAAGCCAAACTGGACGAGCAGGGCTGCAACGGTGCTCCCGATTTGGTGGTCGAAGTGCTGTCGCCGGGGAATACAAAGCACGAGATGAACCAAAAATTCGACCTCTACCGCGACGCGGGTGTGCTCGAATACTGGCTCGTTGAACCCGCCGATGAGGTGGTGTTGGTTTATGTGCTGCAAAACGACCAGTACATTGGCCTGAAACCCATGACCGAAACCCTCACCTCGCCCACCTTCCCGGCGTTGACGCTTGATTTGGGGGAAATATTTGAGTAGGAAGAGGCTTCTACTCGAACACCTCGTTCAGCACCAGATCGATACCCGTGGCGGGGTCGTTCAGTGTGGTGTCGTGCTTGAAGAACCGATACGTACCTGGAGCCGAGTAGACCGAGATGGCTTTGAAACTGGGCATCACCAGCCAGCACGATTTCACGCCTGCCTCAAAATACTGCTCGAACTTTGCCAGAATATCGTCATTCGATTGGCTGGGCAAAATAATCTCAATGATAGTCAATGGCATCTGAGTCATCGACTGTATATCGTGGAGAAAATCAACCGGTAGTTTTGGGTAGATGGCTATGTCGGGAACGGTATCTGGCCGTTCGGGCATCATGACGTTAATCTCAGGTAAAATAGTATGCGTCTTGCGGTATCCTGCTTTTAACAAAAAGAGTAAATTACCTTGAACAATTGAGTGGTTGTAGGTGGGCATAGGTTTCCCTCGTTCAAGCTCGTAAGCGGATAGTTGTTCGATGAGGGCCTCCATAGCGTTTGCGTTTTCTTAAAAATAGCCAAAATAAATCGTTCGGCAACGTACCTACGCCGCTTTCTGGAACGGCACCACCACCTGCGTGTCGTCCCAGGTGAGGAGCATATTGAGGCCGCCGGGCTGGGGTTCAAAGCTGATGAAAAACTGTTCGGCGGGGGGCGTGTAGGTACGTGTCGGGACGGTGAGCCGGAGCACATCGGCAGCTTCGCGGTAACTCACCCCCCATTGGCCCGTGCGGCGGTTGATGATGATGGTCCAGTCGGTGGCCGTGGGGATGGTATAGAGCGAGTAGCGGCCTTTGGCCAGGCGGTTGCCGCCCACCCGCACATCCTGCGCCAGTTGGATGGTGGTGGCTGCGTTGGCCCCCGTGCGCCAAACCTTGCCGTATTTCACCACTTGCCCGAAAATGGTGCGGCCGTTTTTTTGGGGCTGGCAGTAGTGAACCGTGATGGTGATGCCGTTTTGGGTAGCCTGAGCCACGGCTTTCGGGCTGCGTTTGCCCGACCAGCGCAGGAAGAGGATAACGAGAATCACGAAAAGCAAAATGCCACCCAGCACAAGCCAAGTGGTAGTAGTGAGGGTAGAAAGGTATTCCATAGGGTATTTCGGGAGTCAAATTTGGCCGAAAGGTACGACGTTCAGGGTGAACAGTAGGCCCAAAAAAGTAGTATGCATGCATACTACTTTCGGAACTATTCGGCCCGTTTGGCTGTAAACAGTATGCACGCATAACAATTCCTAAGCAATGATTGCGACCGAAAATAAAGCCTCCATCAAGGGCGGCGAATTCCTGATTAAAGAGACTGATGCCTCGCAGGTGTTTATCCCGGAGGAATTTACCGAAGAGCAACAGATGATTGCGGCTACTTGCCGCGAATTTCTGGCCAAAGAAATCTGGCCCCGCCTCGACGAAATTGACCGGGCTGAGTCGCCCGCGCTGATGTCGTCGCTGATGGACAAAGCCGGTGAACTGGGTTTGCTGGGTACGTCGGTGCCGGAAGAATACGGCGGCTTTGGTATGAACTTCAACACCTCCATGCTGGTGGCTGAAGCCACGGGCGCGGGGCACTCGTTTTCGGTGGCCCTCTCGGCGCACACGGGTATCGGTACGTTGCCCATTGTGTATTACGGCAACGAAGAACAGAAGGGGAAGTACCTGCCCAAACTAGCTTCGGGCGAGTGGAAAGCCGCCTACTGCCTTACCGAACCCGATTCAGGTTCGGATGCCAATTCGGGCAAGACCAAAGCCGTGCTGAGCCAAGACGGTACTCATTACAGCATCACGGGCCAGAAAATGTGGATCACCAACGGTGGTTTCGCTGACCTGTTTATTGTGTTCGCCAAAATTGAAGATGACAAAAATCTGAGTGCCTTTATCGTCGAAAAAACTCACGAAGGCATCACGATGAACGAGCCGGAGCACAAACTCGGCATCAAAGGCTCGGATACGCGGCAGGTGTTTTTTACCGACACCAAAATACCCGCCGAGAACCTGCTCTCGGAGCGGGGAAACGGTTTCAAAATTGCCGTGAACATCTTGAATATTGGCCGCATTAAACTCGGCATTGCCGTGGTGGGCGGAGCCAAACAGGCCATCAACGATTCGGTTCGGTACGCCAACGAGCGCAAGCAGTTTGGTATTAACATCTCACGGTTTGGGGCCATTAAGCACAAGCTGGCCGAAATGGCTATCAAAGTATATGCTTCAGAGTCAGCGTCTTACCGCGCCGGTCAGAACATCGACGATGCCATTGAAGACCTGAAAGAAGGCGGCATGGACGACGCTTCGGCCAAACTAAAGGCCCTGGAGCAGTTTGCCATCGAGTGCGCCATGATGAAAGTCCACGGCTCGGAAGTGCTCGATTATGTGGTCGATGAAGGTGTGCAGGTTTACGGCGGCATGGGTTATTCAGCCGATGCGCCGATGGAACGAGCCTACCGCGATGCCCGGATCAACCGGATTTTTGAGGGTACCAACGAAATTAACCGGATGTTGGTGGTGGACATGCTGCTGAAGCGGGCCATGAAAGGCGAACTCGACCTGATGACCCCGGCAATGGCCATCGGCAAAGAAATCATGTCGATTCCCGATTTCAGCAACGATGAGGAGGAGATGCTGTTCGGTGCCGAAAAGAAGGTGATTCGCAACCTGAAAAAATCGGTGTTGATGATTGCCGGTGCCGCCGTGCAGAAGTTCATGGGCAAACTCTCGCATGAGCAGGAGATTCTGATGAACCTGGCCGACATGGCCATCGAGGTCTATGTGGCTGAATCGGTGTTGCTACGGGTCGAGAAGTCGATTGGCGTGAAAGGCGAAGGTGCGTTGGCGTTGCAAAAAGACATCGCCCTAACGTACCTGCACGAAGCCGTGGAGAAGATTATCAACGCCGGTCGGTCGGCCATCACCAGCTTTGCCGAAGGCGATGAGCTACGGGTGATGTTGATGGGCCTAAAACGGTTTACCAAAATTGAGCCGATGAACCTGAAAGAATCTCGCCGCCGCGTGGCCGATGCCATGATTGCCGAGAACAAGTATATCTTTTAGTACCGTAACGCCCGGCTCCAGCCGGGCTGATGCACTTTGAACCTGTTGCAGGGTTAATGACGTGTGACTTTATGCCATGCTAGAGCCGCGCACAACCACACTGCCCGGCTGGAGCGGAACGCCCCCCGGCCAGGCGTTACCTTTACAACAACTGAAGAATCAAAAAGCCGTTCCTGGTTCAGGAACGGCTTTTTTGTAGGTATCAGAGCATCAATTCTCTGCTCACTTCAGTAAACCGGTCAGTTTTTCGCGGCTGTCGGTATCGGATGGGTCTAGTTTCAGGGCGGCTTCGTAGGCGGCGATGGCTTTGGGGCGGTTGCCCTGCTTGCGGTAGAGGTCGCCCCACCGGGCTTGCACGATGGCTTTATTGGGGAATTTTTCGTCGGCAAGTTGCAGGAGCGTGGCGGCGGCGTTGAGGTTGGGGCGGTAGGCGTAGATGTACTCGTAGGCCAGGTACGTTAGTTCGTAGAGGTTCTGGTTCAACGGCCGGTAGGCGGCCAGGGCTTCGGGTCGGCCTGCCCGCAGGAGTTCGTTAGGCAATAGATCGGCATCGGCCAACCGTGGCATGGCCCGTTGCTGGAACTCGGTACGGAGCGAATCGACGCGGCCCGTGGCGGTGCGGTGGAAAAACGCTTTGGCGGGAAAATCGGTGAAGGCAATGGTGTCGCGGCCCACGGGGAAACAGTAAATGGGGTCGCCGCCGTTGATGCGCTCCACCAGGTACGTCCGTTCGCGTTCGATGCTTACCACCTCGTCCGGCCCGCGCTGATAGCGACCCACATACTGGTCGAGTTCGTTCGCTGGTACGTTGCGGGGCGTGATTTCGTCGGGCAAAAAGTTTGTCCAGCCGTAGACCTTCGCCACCGCCCGTCTGATTTCCTTGCCCAGTTCGCCCGCGCCGTTGTTGGCATTCATCAAGATCACTACGCCGTTGCCCCCCACCACGCTGCTTATGGCGTAGGAAACGAAGCCCGCGTTGAGGCCCATGTGCTCGAAATAAACGCCTTCCTTGCGGGTATTGTCGGCCCGTTGGAACAGGAACGGCCCCAGCCCGATTTCTTCTTTGTAATAGCCATTGCTGATGCTAGCGCGAGGCGTAACCATCTGTCGGGCAGCTTGTTGGCTGAGAATACCACCGGTGCCGCGCAGGCTGTTTTGTAGATCGATGAGCAGCCGGGCAATACCTTCGGCGTTGCTGTACAGCCCCGCCACGGCCTGTTGCGGGTACACGTAAGGCATGCCTTTAAACCAGCCGTTTTCCGAATATGCCCAGGCGGCGTAAGGCTCGAATTGTTTGGGCAAGGGTTGGGCGAACGTGGTGCGGGTGAGGCCCAGTTTTCGGAACAGCACATTGTCGGTAAAGGTGGTGTAATCTTGCCCCGCCACGTCCATAACGGCTTGCTGCGCCACCAGCGTCCCCCCGCCCGAATACGAAAACTGCTTACCCGGCTCGCTGTTCACCACCACCCGCCGCGATTCGGCCACGGGTGCCCCCGACAGGATTTCGAGCACCGTTGGCAATGGTTTTTTGTTGGGGGTGAACCCAAAATACGACGACTGACTGGTACCGCCCCGGTGGCTCAGCAACATGGCCAGGGTCACGGGCGTTTGGCGGGTGAAGTCGTTTTCGCCGAGTGTCCAGCTTGTCAGGTACGTGTTGATGGGCGTGTCGAGGGCCATTTTGCCCTTGTCAACGAGGGTCATAGCCGCCATGGCTGCCACCAGTTTGGAGACAGAGCCGCAGGAGAACATGGTCTCGTTGGTGACGGGGCGGCGCGTGGTGGTGTCGGCCAGGCCGTAGCCCTGCATCCAGTCGATTTTGTAGTTGCGAATCACGGCAATGCTCACGCCCGGCACGCGGTGGTGGCGCATCCGGTCGGCCAGCGTCCAGGGCGCGAAGCCTTTTACCGGCACGTGGGTGAGCAACCCGTTTTCGACCAGCCGTTTCCGCTCGGCGGCGGTACGGGGTGTTTGCGCGAAAAGGGCAATGGGCAATAGCAGTAGCAGCAGCAGCAGCAGCAGGACGTGTTTCATGGTTGTGTTGGTTTGGCCGCAAACATCCTCCTAAATCACGTTGCCGTCGTCCCGAAGTACGTTTTGGGACTTCTTTTCGTATTCTTTCGGGGTGAAACCGGTCATTTCTTTAAACACCCGGTTGAAGGTAGACTTCGAGGCGAAGCCCGCATCGAGGGCCAGACCCAGCAGGGTTACGTGTTCGGCTTCACCCGCCGCCATGCGCTGCTTCACGTCGTTGACGCGGTGGGTGTTCACAAAGTCGGCGAACGACTGGTTGAAGCCCGTGTTGATAATTCGCGAAACCTGGTTGGCGGTCAGGCCTAGGGATTGAGCCAGCGAAGCCAGCGTCAGGTCGGGATTACGGTAGTGTTTTTGGGTGGTCATGGCCAGCCGAACCTGTTCCAACTGCCACGGGCTGACGGGTAGGGCGGGGGGCGGCTTGGGGGCGAAACTCAGTTTTTCGCGGAAGAGGGCCACCCACGTCAGCGCGTAGACCAACAGGGGCAGCACGTAGGCCGTGAGGTAGAAACGCGGGGCACGGGGCGGCAGGTACGTTGGGTTAAGCACCGGCTCAATGGCGGCAACGACGTAGAAGAGGGTCAGGCCCTTCACCAGCTCCCCCAGCCAACTGCGGGTTCGGACTTCCTGGTGCAGGACGCGCCAGCTTCGCCACAAAAAATACAGCAGCAGCCCGCAGGCCACGTAATAATCAACGAAGCGCGTGACGGGTTTATGGACGTTGATCCAGAAAGCGGTTTTCAAATCGAGGGGTTGGGCCATCAGCAGCGCGTAAAACAGGGTCTGCACCGCCACCGGCACGTACCAGGCCCGGCCCACGCGGTGGGAACGTCCGGTTTGAGCCAGCACGTAATTGAAAAACAGCGGCCCGAAGCTCCAGGAGTAGAACAGGGGCATGAAATACAGCCACTGATGCCGGAAATACACCCCCGACCGGCTCAGAAAATAATCGAGCACCTGGGCGGTCAGACCCAGCACGAGCCACGCCAGCCACCGGTTGGCAGGGTGCCGGTGGCGGGTCAAAAACAGCCACGTGGCGGTAGTCAGCCCTTGCCCAATACAAAACAAATTGAACAGGGTAGGTAGATCGAAATAGAGGGTCATGGGGTGGTGGGGTGGTGTATCGTATTCGGTGTATTGGGAATTGGTGTATTGGTGTATTGGTGTGTATTGTTTGCATGGGCGTATCGGAATCGGCGTAGGGCGGAGGCAAGCCCCGCCCCTACAATGCAATCGTCACACAAAATGGCCATTGGTTTGAATGACGGAATTGTAGGGGCGGGGCTTGCCCACTCCCCACGCCGATTCCGATACGCCAACGCCAATACGCCGAATACCAAACACAAAAACACACCGTTTCCCTCGAAATTTTCGTGTAAATTGATTCACAAACGTACCAGAATACCCGTCCGAATACCCAACTAACCAACTAAACCCATGTACCGCCACACCATCGGCCAACGTACCTACACCTTCGGAGACCTGAAAACGGTGCTGGTAAAGGCCACGCCCTACCGGTCGGGCGATGCGTTGGCGGGGTTGGTGGCCGGTTCGGCAGAGGAACGGGTGGCGGCGCAAATGACCCTGGCCGACCTGCCCCTGACCACGTTTCTGACCGAAGCCATAATTCCCTACGAAACCGATGAAGTAACGCGCCTCATTCTGGACAGCCACCAGCCAGCCGCCTTTGCCCCGGTACGTTCGCTTACCGTGGGCGGCTTCCGCGACTGGCTACTGGCGGCGCAACCTGCCCAACTCACGGCCATCAGGTGGGGGCTAACGCCCGAAATGGTGGCGGCAGTGTCGAAACTGATGCGCAACCAGGACCTGATTGCCGTGGCCCGCAACTGCCACATCGTCAGCCGGTTCCGTAACACGCTGGGCGGGCCGGGGCGGTTCCATACGCGGTTACAACCCAATCACCCCACCGACGACCAACGCGGCATTATGGCCAGCCTTATTGACGGGCTTTGCTACGGCGCGGGCGACGCGGTGATTGGCGTGAACCCCGCCACCGACAACGTACCGGCCACGGTAGCCCTGCTCCGAATGCTGGATCAGGTACGGGAGCGGCTCGCCATCCCGACCCAAACCTGCGTCTTGAGCCACCTCACCACCACCCTGCTGGCCATTGAGCAGGGTGCCCCCGTCGATCTGGCCTTCCAGAGCATTGGCGGCACCGAGGCCCTGAACCGCTCGTTCGGCGTTGATCTGGCCCTGCTGCGCGAAGGCAACGAGGCCACCCGCTCGCTGAACCGGGGCACGGTGGGGCAGCAGGTGATGTATTTCGAGACCGGGCAGGGCAGTGCGCTCTCGGCCCGCGCCCACCACGGGGTCGACCAGCAAACCTGCGAGGCGCGGGCCTACGCCGTGGCGCGGGCGTTCGACCCGTTGCTGGTCAACTCGGTGGTGGGGTTTATTGGGCCGGAATACCTTTTCGACGGAAAACAAATTATCCGGGCGGGGCTGGAAGACCATTTCTGCGGGAAACTGCTGGGTCTTCCCATGGGCGTTGATGTGTGCTACACCAACCACGCCGAAGCCGACCAGGATGATATGGACACGCTGCTGACGCTGCTCGGCGCGGCGGGCGTGACGTTTGTGATGGGCCTGCCCGGTGCCGATGATATTATGCTGCATTACCAGAGCACCAGTTTCCACGATGCCCGCTACCTGCGCGAGGTGCTGGGCCTGAAACCCGCCCCCGAATTCGCCGACTGGCTGGTGCAAATGGGCCTCACAGACCCCGCAGGTACGTTGTTGCCCCTCCGCGCCGGGCATCCGTTGCTGGGCATGGCGGCGGGGAAATAGTGCTTATCTTTGTGTAAACCCCATCCCGTATGTCTGTTATCAAACTTCCGTTGCTGTTCGTTGGCTCGCAGGGCGAAAAACACCTCTACACGCTGTTCGACAGTGGTGCCAACCTCTCCTGCATTAGCCCTGAGTTTGTCAGGGAAATCGAAAAACCCGTCAGTCTGGGCCGTGTTCGGCGTGTGGCCACCGCTGCCGAAGGGCATTATATCGAAATTCGGGAAGCTGTTCGGCTCGATTTTTATTTGGAAGATATCCTGCTCTCCGATGAGTTTCTGGTAGTGCCGAATCTGAGCGAGGAAGCCATTATTGGTGCCGCCACGATGCAGAAATGGCGGATTAAGCTCAATTTCGAGCACGACACCGTGGAAGTAGACCCCAAAGTGGCCCGGATGCAGTTGATTTAAAACTGGCCTGGCATGGACCCCTGGCATTTTCTGCAAGCCCACACCGCCGCCCGCATCGCGCAGGGCCGCACCGGCAACAGCCTGCCCACCACGGCCTTGCTGCGCTTTCAACTCGACCATGCCCGCGCCCGCGATGCCGTCTATGCCGCCCTGGATACCGACCGGTTGCTGGCCGAACTGGCTCAGCTTGTACCCCAGCCCCTGCTGCTGCAAAGCCAGGCCTCGCTGAACGGAAAACCCGACCGGCATACGTACCTGCAACGCCCCGACCTGGGCCGCCGTCTGGATGCCGACTCCCGCACCCTGCTGGAAACCCTCGCGCCTGCTTACCCGCCTGATTTGTGTATTATGCTGGCCGATGGGCTATCGGCCACGGCCATCAACCGCCACGCCGTGCCGGTACTGGCTACCCTGTTGCCCGCGCTGGCGGCAGATGGCTGGCAGGTGGCACCCATTTGCCTGGTGCAGCAGGGCCGCGTGGCCATTGCCGACCAGGTGGCCCATGCCCTGCGGGCTAACATAACGCTGATCCTGATTGGCGAACGCCCCGGCCTGACATCGCCCCACAGCCTGGGCGCGTACCTGACCTACGTTGGGCCCCAGGTACGTATTCCCCCCGGCCTGACCGACGAAGCCCGCAATTGCGTCTCCAACATCAGGCCGGAGGGGATGCCGTGTTTGGCTGCCGCCGAAAAAATACAGTATTTACTCACCCAGATGAAGACTCGGAAACTATCCGGTGTCCAACTCAAGGATGAAATGCCCTGGCCGGGTTTGCTCAGTGCGTCCGGGCAATCTGACCTAATGTTGCCTCGGTAGACATGGGCAAGGCCCTGAAAAACGGAAGCCGGTAGGCCCGCACAGTTCCTTTATCGTTGATGGCCCACCCCTCGCGGCTGGCAATGCGAAACAACCACGACGACACCTCTGATTGCCCCGCCCGGAACCCTTTGTTGCGGAGGTAGTCCGTCACGGCCAAGGTGGTGGTAGAGCCGTTGGCCAGCATTAGCATGGTAGCCGCCAGCCGAACGGGCTGGCGGGTTAATGAATTCAGTTTCATACATATTACGGTTATACACTCAAGCACTTTGTAAGACAAAAAGCCGGATGTAAAGTAACAGAAAATTCACAAGTTTATGGGTAGAGAAAAACAGAAAACAGGTTGTTAATTCATGGCCCGCCAGAACAAATTTAATCGCTCGCGCTGCGCATAAACGGGCGTACCGGCCAACCTACCTGCCGAAATAAGGCCGTAGTGGCTGAGGGCATACAACCGGGTGGCGACGGGCAACTCAGCGTACTTACGCAGGGCGTTGAACCATGTGGCCCGGTCCTGATACGGAGCCAGTAAGGTGCGTCCCCGGCTCAGAAGGCGGTGTTGTTTGGGGGTCCAGACGGGGCGGCGCAGGTGAATTTGCCCGTTTCCCAGCAGCAGGTCGGGCAGAGCTTCGGGTGGCGCATCGGGCAGCAGTTCTTGCAGGAGAAAAAGACCCAATTCAATGTTTAGCAGCCGGTTGGCGGTTTGTCCGGCCAGGTTGTATTGGTGTTTCAGGCGGGTGGCCAGGGGTTCCTGCCAGCTAAAGCGCGGGCCGGGGGCGAACCGCAGGGGCAATGGATTCGTGAGAAGCATGGTCATCAGATGTGTTGTTGTTGTGTGTTCGAGCAAAGGAGTGGCTCAGGCCAATAGCTGTTGGAGAGCAAAGACCCGGTTTCGGGAAAAACCCACCTTTTTGGGGCCAAAGCGGCTGCGGTCGTTGCTGATGTCGAAGGCCAGGGCTTGTTGGTCGAGGCGGCAGTAGCACTCCAGAAGGGTGTTCCAACAACTGCTTTGCTGAAACGGCAGTAACAGCACCCGGCCCCGGTTCAAAAGGCGGCGTTGTTTAGCCGTCCAGGTGGGGCCAACCGCCGCAGGTACGTTGCCACTAAGCAGACCCGGCAACCCCTGCGGCGGGGCGGCGGGCCAAAGCTGATTCAGCAGGCATAAGCCCAGTTCGACATCAAACAGTTGGCGGGCCGAAAGCCGAACCCGAAGGCGGGGGGCGGGGGCCAAAAGAGTACTCTGAGGCGGACGCTGTGTTGTGGTCATGTGTGTTGGTTTTGAATGTCCGATACAAATATTCACTCCCATGAACGTAACCTTTTTACGTTGTGCTTTTTTTTCTGAATTATTTTCAAAAACTTTGCCCGCTCCTAACCCGCTCATCCATGCCCATCACCCGCTCGGCGTTCCAGCGGTACCGCCTCATCGACGAGGTCATCAGCCGGTACCCCCGCCAGTATTCCAAAGAAAAACTGTTTGAACTGTGCCAGGAAACGTGCGGTATCCGGTCGGTTTCGTCGCTCGAAAAAGACATTCAGCGGCTGCGCGAAGACCATGACGCGCCCATTGCCTACGACAAACGCGCCAACGGCTACTACTACACCAACCCGCAGTTTCGGCTTCTGAAACTGATGCTCAACCCCGACGACATGGATGCGCTCGACTACGCCCGCGAAGTGCTGGCCGCCACGCAGGGGGCCACCATTGCCGACGAACTCACGAGCGCGTTGCAGAAGGTACGGCAAAGCCTGGATATCATCCGGGAGGTGAAACCCGGCGACGGTCCCGGCGGGCTGGGCAGGCGGGTGGTGTATGTGGAAGAAAAAATTCTGGGCGGCAACCGTCAGTACGTCCCCCTCCTGATTCGGGCCGTAAACCAGCAGCGGCAAATCATGTTCCGCTACACCAAACACGAAACCGCAGAGCCGGGCGTGGTGCCGGTGCTGCGGAACCTGCACCCCATTTTGCTGCGCGAAGTGTGGGACAGTTGGTATGTGATTGGCTACGATGAGCGCACCAACAAAGAACGAACTTTTGCCCTCGACCGGATGAGTGACCTCTCGCTCCTGGACGAGCCTTGCTACGTACCTGAGGCCGTGCTGACCAACGTCAGCGAACTCTTTGAGCACATCTACGGCATCACCGACAGCAGCGGGCCAGTAGAGGAAATCCGGTTGCGGTTCAGTCCATTGTTTGGCCGGTACATAAAAGCCAAACCCATTCACCAAAGCCAGGAAGTGCTCTCAGACACCGACACCGAGTGCGTGGTGCGGTTGCGGCTGGCCCCCAACCGCGACCTGCTCATGCACCTGCGCTCTTACGGGGAGCACCTGTGCATTCTGCAACCCGCCAGCCTGGCCGAGGCCATGACCGCCTCCCTGAAAGCCGCCCTGCAACAGTACCAGCCCTAGCCACCAAGAGGTTGCCGGTTGCCTGGCGGCTTTTATTGTTGGTGCAGGTACGTATGCAAACTGAGTAATTGTACGCTGTTTGTTTCGTTAATGGCCGTGCGATGGCGGCATTGTATACCAATAGGTTCCGCCTGATGCTTACCAAAGCTGAACGGCGTATCTGCAAGTAAAACATACGCCGGTAGCCGTTACTTGATGCTTGCGTATGCAAATTCTTTTACGCCGTATTACTTTTCTCAGATCGTTTACCCGTAATTTGCGCCCGTTAAATCACTTTTGCCTATTCATATGAACCAAATGTACAGAACAAGAAAACTGCTGCTCCTGAGTAGTTTACTTTGCTCGCTTGGCCTCAGCCTCCTCACCAGCCTGGCTTGGGGGCAAGCCACGCGCTACACCGTCAAAGGCCGGATTACGGACGACAGCGGGCAACCCTTGCCGGGAGCAACAGTCTTGGTGGCAGGTACGTCTATAGGCACCAACTCGGATGCCGACGGCAACTACACCCTGGGGACCACCGTAAAACCCGGCCCCGCCACGCTCGTAGTCTCGGCCATTGGCTACGAAAGCGTCCGGCAGGCCATCACTTTCGGCACCACCGACCAACTGACGGCTTCTGTTCAGTTGAAAACGTCTACCAACAACCTCAATGACCTGGTGGTGATAGGCTCCACGATCCAGACCTCGCGCCGCGAACTGGGCAACGCCATCACGACCATTAAGGCGCAGGACCTGATCAACAGCGGTTCGGGCGGGTTGCTGAACTCATTGCAGGGCAAGGTGCCGGGTGCGCAAATTACCCAAAACTCCGGCGATCCGGCGGGGTCAATCTCGATCCGATTGCGGGGTATCAAGTCGCTCTCCGGCTCATCAGACCCGCTTTATGTTATCGACGGGGTGATTGTCTCGAACCAAAGTGCTAACGTATCCCAACTGGCTGCCTCTGCCGACGGGGGCATTGGCGCGGCCAACCCCGGCCAAAACCGCCTGGCCGATATTAACCCCAACGACATCGAAACGCTGAACGTCATCAACGGTGCCGCCGCTGCCGCGCAATACGGTTCGCGGGCGGCCAACGGGGTTGTGTTGATTACCACGAAACGTGGAAAAGCAGGGGCACCCCGCATCACGTTCAGCACCTCGTTCAACAGTAACGAACTGCGGAAAGGAGTGCCGGTCAATTTGGTCAACAAAACCTTTGGTAACACCCAGCAACGGCTCTACACCATTAACACCTTCAACACGCCCGCAGCCCAGGCGGGTGCCGTTGCGCTGAACCCAGCCACGACCTTCACCCCCGTTTTCCGGGACGGTACCACCAATCAACTGGTTTCCAACGTGGTAGAAGGCGTAACGCGCTACAATTACTTCGACCAGATTTTCCAGACCGGCACCGGTATGGATAACGCGCTGTCTATTTCGGGGGGTACCGACAAGACGCAGTACGTGGTATCGTTCGGGCAACTGTATAACCAGGGCATCATCAAAGGCACAGACTTCACGCGCTACAACCTCCGCGCCCGCGTGGATCAACGCCTCACCGATTGGGCTAAACTGTCGGCGGGGTTGAGCTACATCAACAGCTTTGCCAATGAAAAAGCCAATGGCAACGTGTTCTACAGCCCCATCAACTCGATCAACATCGTAAACAACATTTACGACATCACCCAGCGCGATGCATCGGGCAACCTGCGGGCGGTGGAAGGCCCCCGCGTGAACCCCCTCTCGACCATCGAGGACATGAAGTTCACGCAGTCGATCAACCGCACTATCAGCGACGTGCAACTGAACCTGACTCCGTTCAAGGGCTTCACTGTCGATTATATTCTGGGTGTGGATGCTTACGGGCAGGTGGGCCAAAACTACATCCGGCCCTATCCTTACCTGGCGCAGGCTTCGTTGGGAGCCAACCTGTATCCGCTCGGTTTTGCCGCCGTGGCCAACAACGCCGTGTTCCAGATCAACTCCGACCTGAACGTAGGTTACGAACGGCAGTTGACTTCCGACCTGAAGTTGAATGCCGTTGTGGGCTACAGCTATCAGTACTTCCGGTCTGACTTCCAAACGTCATCGGGTCAAAACCTCTCTCCATTCATCGAAACCGTGCGCGGTGCCGCCAGCACCACCGTGTTGGCCGACTACAGCCTGGATCGATCTATATTGACCGGTTACTTTGCCCAGGCCACCATTGGCTACAAAAACCTGGCCTTTTTAACCGGTGCTATCCGTCAGGATCAGTCGTCGAAGTTTTCGCCCTCATTGCCTGCCCAGTCGTATCCCAAACTGAGCGGTTCGCTGGTGTTGTCGGATCTCGATTTTTGGAAGAATTCAGGTTTAGGCCGTACCGTTAACGCCGTGAAGTTGCGGGCCAGCTACGGCGAGGCGGGTAACTTGACAGGGATAAATTCATATGCCCGGTTCTACCAGTTTTCGCCCGTGGCCTACCTGGGCCGCAACACCCTGCTGCCCGGCGCACAACTGGCTAACCCCCTGGTACGTCCTGAGCGCATGGCCGAACTGGAAGCCGGGCTTGATCTGTCGTTTTTCGGCGACCGCGTCAACTTGGGCGTGACAGTGTATAACCAGCAAATTAAAGACCTGGTGGTAAACCGGGTGTTGGCCCCCTCGTCGGGCGGGTCGAGCATTGTGAACAACGTGGGCACGATGGAGAACCGGGGTTTTGAAGTAATGCTGGGTTTTTCGCCCATTCGTAGCAAAGATTTCCAGTGGGACATCACGGCCATCTACAACCAGAACCGCAACCGGATTTTGTCGTTGGGTAGCCCCGTTATCACCATCGACAACTCTGCCGGGGCACCCGTTACGCTCCTGACGGGCCAGCCCGCCGGGGTGTTTTTCAGTTCGGCGTTTGCCCGCCGGCCAGATGGTTCGCTCATCCTGACCAGCACCGGCTTCCCCCAGGCTGAGCGTGCCGACGTGGCCCAACGGGCCGGTTCGCTTGACTACGTGCCCGCCCGCACCTCGGACGGGCAGGTGCTGGTGGCCGGAAAAACAACCGCCAACGTCATCATCGGCAATCCGAACCCCAACTGGACGGGTTCGCTCAGCAGCAGTTTCAAATACAAGCGGTTGGGCTTGAATGTGCTCTTCGATGCTGTGCAGGGCCTTCAGGTGTTCAACGCCGACAAACGTACCCGGCAAGGCGTGGGCCTGGGCGATTTTGCCGCCAAAGAGCTTTCGGGCGAATTACAGCGCGGGTATATCTTCGCCATTTACACCACCCTGGAGTGGCGGATTGACGATGGTTCGTACACAAAACTGCGCGAACTGGGCCTGAACTACGACTTGCCCCCACTTTTTAAAGCCCTGCGTAACCTTAATGTGGCCGTGGTTGGCCGTAACCTTTATTCCTGGGACAAGTACAATGGTTTCGACCCAGAAACCAATGCCGGGGGTGCCAACGACCTGCTGCGCGGGGTCGATTTCGGCAACGTACCCATTCCCCGTACCTATCAGGTCAGACTCACTGCTACGTTTTAAATCATGAAAAAAATACTCATTCTCTCCTCCCTCACGGCACTGCTCTATGTGCAGTCGGGCTGCACTCAGCAGACCTTTCTGAACCCCAGCACGGCCAGCCAACCCCAGGTTATTGGCACTGCCGATGGCCTCATCACGGTCTGTAATGCCCTTCAGTTTCGGTTCTCAACCGGTGGGGTTGTCAGTGTGCTCTACAACGCAATGGCCGCCGGTGGCCTCACCACTAACGAGTTACAGGTGCTTAACGCCGGTAACTCGGAAGAACTGGCCCTGAGCCAGGGCCAGGCCAACGTGACCAACGGCAACGGCGTGGCCCGTAACCTCTGGACGCAGTGTAACCTGGTGAAAGCCAACGCCGATCTGGTGCTGGCCAACCTGGCCACCGCCACCGACCCCGGCACCCGTAGCGGTATTCAAGGCTATGCGGCCATTTTTCGGGCCTTATCGCTGGGTACGTTGGCGCAGTTTTTCCAGACTGCCCCCATTGTGGTGGGCGAAAACGCGCCTTTTGTTGACCGAACTGTGTTGTTCCGCGAAGCCGTAGCTACGTTGGAAGCTGCCGCCACGCAGGTAGCTAGTGCGCCGGTATCGGCCAACTTCACAACCAAGGCCGTGCCGGGTATCGACATTGCCAACACCATTCAGGCTCTTATTGCCCGGTATTCGCTGTTTGCCGGTGATTTCGACAAGGCCATTGCCGCCGCTGCCCGCGTAGATCTCACCAAACGGTCAGTGTTCCGGTTCGACGATAACACCCGTAACCCGGTGTTCTTTGCCGCTTTCGGTAACGTGAATGTCATTGCGCCCACCAACAACACGCTGGGTTTGCCCGCCGCGTTGGCCCCCACCGTCGCAGACCGGCGTTTGGCGGTATATATCCGGCCCACTCCGGTGGCAACCCTGAACCTGGGCACTGGTTTCTTTACGGCCAACAACACCGAGATTCCCGTGTATTTGCCCGGCGAAATGCTGTTGATTCAGGCCGAAGCCTTTGCCCGTAAAAGCGACCTGACCAACGCCGTGGCGCAGTTGAACCGTGTGCTGACCAAAACCGCCGCGCAAGATGTGTTTGGCGTGGGTGCGGCCTTGCCCGCCTATGCCGGTGCTGTAACGGCCACCGACGTGCTGACGGAGATTTACCGAAACCGCCAAATCGAGCTGGCCTACCAGGGTTTTCGCCTGGAAGACAGCCGCCGCTTTGGCCGGCCCGGCCCCGGCGCAGTGGGTAGCGAACGGAACCGCAATTTCATGCCCTACCCCCGCACCGAAACCGACAACAACACCAACGCCCCCACCGCCGACCCCGGTTGAGGCAACCCATACAGACTAGCGGGCCACGCCCGGTTGCAGGTACGTTACCCGCAGCCGGGCGTGGCTGTTTTTTAGCCACCCCGCCGAAAAGCCGTATCTTGCGCGGGCAACAAAACAGACCGCTATGACTATTGCGCTTGGCACCGACCACGCCGGTTTTCGGTATAAAGAACTGGTAAAAAACCACCTGCAACAGGCGGGGCATACCGTACTGGACAAAGGCACGTTTTCTGCCGAACCCGTTGATTACCCGGACTTTATCCGCCCCGCCGCGCAAGCCGTGCTAAACGGGGAAGCCGAGCGGGCAATCGTTTTTGGCGGGTCGGGCAACGGCGAGGCCATGATGGCCAACCGCCTGAAAGGCATCCGGTGCGGGCTGGGCTGGAACGAAGAATCGGCCCGGCTCACGCGCCAGCATAACGATGCCAACGTGCTCTCGCTGGGCGAACGGATGATGCCCGAAGCCTCGGCCCTCCGCATTGTCGATATTTTTCTCGAAACCCCCTTCGAGGGTGGGCGGCATCAGGTCCGGATTGATAAGTTGGATATTTAACTGGCGTAGCCCCCCGCCCTAAAGGGTGCCTTGCTTGCGCACAAGAACGTTTATGCACAGCCATACGCGCAAGCAAGGCACTCTTCAGGGCGGGGGGCTACGCCGACTAACAACAAGAAAATATGTTTTACTCCCCCCGCGACCTGCGTTTTCAGCTTTACGAAGTGCTGAAAGCCGACACACTGACCCAACTGCCCCACTTCGCCGACCACGACCGCGAGTCGTTCGAGATGGTGCTGGATGCCGCCGGGCAGATTGGCGAAACGCTGCTGCGCCCCCTGCTGACGGTGATGGACCGCGACGAGCCGCAACTGGTAGACGGAAAAATCAGGGTTCACCCCCAGATGCGGGCCATCATCAAACAGTTCGGTGCCGATGGCTGGATCAACGCGCCGTTTACCTACGAAGAAGGCGGGCAGCAACTCCCGGCCACCATCATGAACGCGGCCACGTTCATCTTCGGCGCGGCCAACTATTCGTCCAGCGTGTTTCCGTTCCTGACCAGTGGCGCGGCCAATTTGCTGCGGTCGTTTGGTTCGCCCGAACTCGTGGCTATGTTCACGCCAAAAATGTACAGCGGCGACTGGCAGGGTACGATGGCCCTCACCGAACCCGATGCGGGCAGTTCGCTTTCCGACATTAACACGAGCGCGGAAGAAACCGACGTACCGGGCGAGTACCGCATTCGGGGCCAGAAAATCTATATTTCGGCGGGCGACCACGATGCCTGTGATAATGTGGTGCATTTGATGTTGGCCAAAATTAAGGGTGGCCCCGCCGGGGCAAAAGGTATTTCGCTCTTCGCCGTGCCCCAAAAACGCCCCACTACCGCAGGTACGTCCATACCGGGTACGTTGTTGGACAACGACGTGCTGACGGCGGGCGTTTACCACAAGATGGGCTATAAGGGTGCGCCCATTGCCCACCTCATGGTTGGCTCTGGCGGCGGCACCATTGGCTACCTCGTGGGCGAACCGCACCAGGGGCTGCGCTACATGTTCCAGATGATGAACGAAGCCCGCGTGGGTGTGGGCATGAACGCCGTTTCCATTGGCACCGCCGCTTACTACGCTTCGCTGCAATATGCCCGCGAACGCCCGCAGGGTCGTCCCGTAGACCAGAAAGCGAGTGGTAGTCCGCAGGTGCCCATCATCCGCCATGCCGATGTGCGCCGGATGCTGCTGTTCCAAAAAGCGGTGCTGGAAGGCTCGTTGGGCCTGTTGTTGCAATGCAGCTACTACGCCGACGTGGCTCACGCGGGCGAGGGCGAAGCGGCCCAACACGCGGCCCTGCTGCTGGATTTGCTCACGCCCGTGGCCAAGTCGTACCCCTCCGAGATGGGCTGCCTGACCACCAGCGCGGCGGTGCAGATTCTGGGCGGCGCGGGCTACACCACCGATTTTCCCGTGGAGCAGTTCTACCGCGAAGCCCGGATTCACCCCATCCACGAGGGCACCACCGGCATTCATGGCCTGGATTTGCTGGGCCGGAAAGTGACGCAGCACGGCGGAAAAGGCGTACAACTGCTCTATGCCGAAATACAACACGCCATTGCCGACGCGCAAAAACACCCCGAACTGACGTACCTGGCCAGCCAACTGGGCGAGGCCGTGGCCCAACTAACCAAAACCACCACCCACCTGCTTGGCCTGGGAGCCAACCCCAACGAGATGCTGGCCGATGCCACGCTGTATCTCGAACTTTTCGGTATCGTGACCCTTGCCTGGCAGTGGCTCCGGCAAGCTACCGTGGCCCAAACCGCGCTACCCACCGCTGAGGCCGAAGCAGTGGCGTTCTACCACGGCAAAATCATGACCGCCCGCTATTTTTACGAATACGAACTGGTGAAAACCCTATCGCTAACGCAACGCTTGCACGCTACCGACCATGTTACGCTGGAGATGCGGGGGGAGTGGTTTTGAGGGGGGCTGTCAACGGTGTTCCGTCGGCTTTGGGGGTGGTGCCGAACTGCTGTTTATAGGCTTTGATGAAATGCGAAACGCTTTCGTAGCCAACAACAAGGCTGACTTCGGAGACGTTTTGGGCGGTGTTGCGGAGTAAAAACTGCGCATGTTCCAGCCGTTTTTGCCGAATCCAGTGGCCGGGCGGGGCCAGGAAGTGAGCGGCAAAATCACGCTTAAACCCCGACAAACTGCGCCCCGACAGTCGCGATAACTCACTCATAGACAGCGACTTGAGCAGGTACGTAGCCATCAGATAGTCGAGATCGGTTTTTTGGCCCTGGTAAATTTGCCACAGAATCTGGCGGAGTTGCCCTGGTGGCGTGGCCCCGGTGTCGAGTTCCAGCAGTTGAAGCAGCAGTTCCTGAAATTTGAGCCGCATCAACTCGTTTAGGAAGGGGGTGGTGGCCCCAAAATAGGGTAGCAACGCCTGAATAAACGTGGTAAACGTGGGCGAGGCCGTGAGCGAAAGGATGGGCGAGCCGGGCAAGACGGGCGGCAGGGGCCAGGTACGTTGAAACAATGCTAAATGCTGACTCACAAACTCTTTGAGCAGCTTTTCGTTTACAAAAAAAACCAGGCTGCGGTAGTTGGCATCAATGGATTCATTCATGGAATAACAGCCGCGCCGAAAAAACAGAATTTGCCCTTTGGTTACGTGCAATTCCTGGCTGGGTGCGCTGAATTTCTTCTCGCCTTCCAGCACCACCACCACGGCGTGTTCCTCGAAAAAAACTTCGTTCCGTTCGGGGTACACGTCGCTGCGGTAGGCCACAAACAGGGCCTCTGAGGCATCGGCCCGCCGGATGGTGAGCGACTGAAACTGATTGGGCCGGATAGAGGACGGAACGCGGAGCATGGGCAAAGAGGCTACATGAGCGGAATGCCCTTTAGAATACGAAGCCGGTTGGGCAGGGGGGCAATGAGCAAGCTAGCCACCACCACTAAAAATACCCGCCGTAATTCGGTGGCGGTGCAAAGGGTAGACAACGGCAGGAAGGCGCAAAAAAGAGCAATATAACTGTAGGAAATGGCCCGATTCACGTCGCCCACAATGAAGCCAAGGTTGACTGTGAGGCCCAGCAACCCCAGCAGCAGGGCTGCGTCCAGAAACCGGCGGTTGTAGACCAGCAACGCCGCCGATGCCCCCACCAGCAGCCACCCGCCCTGAAAACCCGACCACACTTTGAAACCTACGAGTTTAATGTTTTCGTAGTATATAGCTTTGAATTCGGACAGATAAGCGTCTGTTTTTGAATCGGTTGGCTGGATAAAGTGGCACCAGAGCCGTAGCCCGGCGTAGAGCAGGTAACTAGCAAAAACCGCCACCTGCAACTGATTAAGAACGTAGGGCCGGTGGGGGAGGCGAGCTGCGAACAAATGCCACAGCCATACAAACCCCGCGCCCAGAAGGGCACGTTCGTCGGTCCAGAAAGCGGCCTGCAACACCAGCCCCACCACCAACGGCTGACGAGAATAGGTGGCGATGAGCAGGAACAAGTACGCAAAAAAGTCGCCGTAGGCGGTCATGTCCAGCCAGGCCGCCCGCACGGGGTAGAGCAACGAGAGGGCCAGGGTAAACAGAAAGCTGCTGCCCCGGTTGGCGGTGTGCCGAAACACCAGGCGCACGGTAAGCCAGATAAACACCAGGCTCAGCACCAGTTGAACCAACCAGAGCGTAAGGCTCACATGCCGGATACCGAAGGTGGCTACCAGAGCCGGTTCCAGCAGCCGGTACTGCATTTTGGCGTGGTGCCCCTGCGATTCGTAAGCCGCGTTTCGAAAATGAGAGAAACCCAAGTCGGTGTAGAAGGTGGCGGCCTGCGCCTTCACCACGGCAAACACATCGAACTCCTGCCCGGCCCCGATGGTCTTGAAAAACGCCTGGTACGTCAACAAACACGACGGGTTCATCAGTACCATGTGCACCACCGAAAACAGCAGGCAACTCCAGACCACGCGCCATTGCCAGCCGGGTACGCCCATAAACCGGTCCAGCAGTGCGTCAGTGGCAGTCAGCAGGGAAGCAAGTGAGCGAGGCTGTTGGTGGCAGATAGGCATAACGACCGGATTCAGATCAGAAACTCGAACAGGGCGGGTTTGTCGTTCACGTATTCGAACTGAATTTTGGCGGTTTTCATCCGTTCCAGAAGGGTATCGAGGTCGGCACGGTGCTTCAGTTCGATACCCACCAGGGCGGAGCCACGTTCGCGGCTGGTTTTTTTGGTATATTCAAACAGCGTAATATCATCAGTGGGGCCGAGGGCCAGTTCCAGAAAATCACGGAAGGCACCGGCCCGCTGCGGAAACCGGATGATGAAATAGTGCTTCAGCCCTTCGTAGAGCAACGACCGTTCCTTGATTTCCTCCGTCCGGGTGATATCGTTGTTGCCCCCGCCCAGGAGGCACACCACGTTTTTGCCCTTTATTTCGTCCCGCAAAAAGTCCAGGGCGGCAATGGTGAGGGCACCGGCGGGTTCGGCCACAATGGCTTCTTCGTTATATAACTCCAGAATGGTGGTGCACACTTTACCTTCAGGCACCAGCACCACGCGGTCCAGGTTTTGGCGGCACACCGCGAAGGTGGTGTCGCCCACGCGCTTCACGGCGGCTCCGTCCACAAACTTGTCGATGGTTTCCAACGCTACCACGTGCCCTTGCTCCAGCGAGACCTGCATGGATGGCGAGCCAACGGGTTCAACACCAATGAGTTTGGTTTTGGGGCTAAGCTGTTTGAACACCGTGGACACCCCCGCCGCCAGCCCGCCGCCGCCAATGGCCATGAGCAGATAATCAATGCGGAAGTTGGCATCTTTCACAATCTCCAGACCCACGGTGCCCTGCCCTTCCATCACCAGCACATCGTCGAAGGGATGCACAAACGTGCTGTCGTGCGTCTGTACGTACTCGGTGGCGGCAGCGTAGGCATCGTCATAAGTATCGCCCACGAGCACCACGTCTACGTAAGTTTTGCCGAATAATTTCACCTGTTTCACCTTTTGGTTGGGTGCGGTGGTAGGCATGAAGACAATGCCCTTCACACCCATTTTGTGGCAGGCGTAGGCCAGCCCCTGCGCATGGTTGCCCGCCGAGGCACACACCACGCCTTTGGCCAGGGCTTCGGGCGGTAGCGAGGCCATTTTGTTGTAAGCCCCCCGAATTTTGTACGACCGCACCACCTGCAAGTCTTCGCGCTTCAGAAAAATGTTGGCCTCGTATCGTTCCGACAGGTTGGGGTTTTCCTGCAAAGGCGTGTGCGTGGCCACCCCACGCAGCCGGTTGGCAGCCAGGTAGATATTGTCCAGATCAGGGATCAGGAGGGTTGGAGGGGCAGTGTCGAGCATAAAGAAGCAGCCACGGAGTGTTGCACCGATAACGCGGACTGGCACAGAGAAATTACAAAGTAAGCTCTTTGTGTAGAACTGCTGTTACTAATGGCACCCGATGAGCACCATCTGATACCCATAACTCCATACCTGAAGTTACGGGCCGATAGCGGGTCAACGGAGAGAAAATACCGCAAAAACCTGGTTTGCTGCTTAGTTGCCTCGCACCGTTTCGCGGACACCCGTCACGGGGTCGGTGGGTTCAATACCGAAGCGGTTAATGAATTTTCGGCTGTCGAACAGATAATCCCGGTCATACTGATAAACCATTTCCCGCAACTCGCCCATAAGCGGGATAAACAGCCCCAGTGGTCGCATCATCCAGACGGGCAACGCAGTAGCTTTTGCCTTCACATTCAGTTCATTGGCGAACAGATCGACCCACTGCCTCCCCGTGAGGCGTTGCGAATGCGTGGGTAGGTGCCACACCTGCCCGTAGGCATCGGGCGTGTTGCCGAGCAGGGCGGTGGCGCGGCCTGCGTCGGGTGTATAGGTGAAGTTATGGACGTTGTCGAGGCTGGCTAACCAATTGGCGGCTTTCCCGGCTTTCAGATTTTTGAGTACCGTTTCGACCAGTACGCTCTTGTCGTTACCGGGGCCGTAGAAATCGGCAGCGCGGGCGATGAGTGCCGTCAACGTACCTGCTTTAACAGCGTCCATGAGCCTGTCGGCGATTTCGGCCCGTACCTTGCCCTTCTCGCTTGTTGGGCGCACGGGCGTTTCCTCGGTCATGGCGTTGAGGTAGTCACGGTCATACATATACACGTTATCGAAGAAGACCAGCTTCGCGCCGTGCCGCTGGCAGGCCGCTATCACGTTCTGCATAGTGATGGGCCATTTTTCCTGCCAGTTTTTCGTGGTGTAGTCATAGCCAACGGTCAGATAAACGACATCTGAGCCGGCTACGGCGCGGTTCACGGCATCGGCATCGGTCAGGTCTGCCGCCATCAGTTCGTCGGTGGGGTTCACGGCTTTGGGCGTGCGACTCACGATGCGGACGCGGTCAGTGTACTGGGGCAGATTGCGGGCAAGGTCTTTGCCAATGGTGCCGCCCGCACCAAGAATGGTTTGCATTGACGTATGGTGGTTTAGAGGCTGAAAGTTAGAAGGAACAGAGGAAAAGTACGCTTGCTTGTCCGCCGGTTAGGGTGCGGTCGCCGGGAGTATTGATGGTGCCCTTGCGCGAGCCGTACTCAAACTCCGCCTCGATACCAACGGCCGACCGGCCCGCCGGGAAAGGCATGCAAAAAGCCTCCAACAGTCAACTACAAAAGTAGCTGACCATCAGAGACTTACTGCATACTTTTCCGGACAGATATTGAACGAAAGTTAAGTACCGGAAACGTACCTGGCTTAGCTGCGTTCGGGGCGTAGGTTGCGCACGGCGGCACCTGCCTGCCACATTTCCGATTCGCGCAACTCACTCAATTCCACTTCCAGTTTCTGGCGGTAGTCGGGTTGCGAATTGCGGGAAATGCTGATTTCAGCTTGCTCCTGAGTTTTCACCGAGTTATAGAGTTGCTCGAAAACGGGCTTTGTCGCGTCGCGGAACGGTTTCCACCAGTCGAGGGCACCGCGTTGGGCCGTTGTCGAGCAGTTGGCGTACATCCAATCCATGCCGTTTTCGGCCACGAGCGGCATCAACGACTGCGTGAGTTCTTCTACCGTTTCGTTGAAGGCTTCGGAAGGGCTATGGCCGTTGGCCCGAAGCACGTCATACTGAGCAGCAAAAATGCCCTGGATAGCACCCATCAACGTACCCCGTTCGCCGGTCAGGTCGGAGGTTACTTCTTTGTAGAAATCAGTCTCGAACAAATAGCCCGATCCCACGCCGATGCCCATGGCGATGCACTTATTGCGGGCATTGCCGCTGGCATCCTGATACACGGCAAAGCTGGAATTCAGTCCTTTACCCTCTACAAATAGCCGACGCAACGACGTACCTGAACCTTTGGGAGCCACCAAAAACACGTCGATGTCGGTAGGCGGAATGATGCCGGTTTTCTCTTTGTAGGT
>JAYUKZ010000326.1:0-2251 GCA_043763995.1 Fibrella sp. | reverse complement strand
TCGATTCGCAGTATGCTTTCCCGCCAATGCCGCTGACGAGCAGACCGTAATCCTGTTGCGTACCAGTCAGGGTGCCTTTGTGCGTGACGGTGAGCGTGTAGGTTTTGCCCGGAATGGGATTTTCGATCAGCACCTGCTCCACGTTATCGCGAATATTGTCGCCCCGCGTGGCCGGACTGCCTGGCTTCTCCGGGTCGAGAATCCACGGCTGGATGGTGGTCTTGCCGTCGCTGACGCGGATGTCGAGGTCGTTGATGAGCCGGGGTGTGCGGTCGTTGAGGGCCGATGTAGCCGTTCCGGGCGGGTCGTTCCAGCAGATGGTGACGATTAATGGACCGCGTCCCGACGCCACCACCGGCACCGTGTAAACCTCGCTCTGCTTCATCGTCCGCTCGTCGATCAGGTAGTTCTGATCCGTGTTCAAGATGGCGCGTCCGGCACGTTCGGCGTTGAGCAGACCCCAGCCATTGCGGTAGTCGGGGCCGGGCGCGTTCCCGGCTTCGTCGGCCGTGTGGAGCACCAAGCCTTTGAGCGTCGATGCCCGCAGGAACTTGCCGCCGTTGCGCTGGGCAAACAACTCCTGCAACAGCAGCACCGATCCGGCCACGTTGGGCGACGACATGGACGTGCCGCTGTAGGAAACGTAGGCACTGTCGGTTTCGGAACTCACGGAGAGTACCCCGACACCCACGCCCACAATGTCGGGTTTGATGCGCCCGTCGTCGGTGGGACCCCAGCCGCTAAAATCGCTGACATTGAACCCCTTAAAAGTGCCGTTGCTCACGTTCACGTCGGCTGCGCCAATGGTCAAAATGTTTTTGGCGTTGGCTTCGGCAGGAATCACGTCGTAGGCGTTGTTGCGGGCGCGGTCGAGAATGCTGGTTTGAGTGGTGTTTCTTATAAAATAGGGCGTTCCGATGGTTGGTCCCGTTTCGGCGCGTTTGTTGTCGGCTGATTTTACAATTAAATAAAACGGAAAATTGGCGGCTATGCGGTCAAAATCGCGGGCTTTTTCGTCGTAGAACCCAAATCGGTAATCTTCGGTGGGGCTGATGCTGGTGTTTCCCCACCATTCCCATTTTTTGTTGAGGTCGTTGCCTGGGCGTTCTGGGTTTTGAAACCAACCTGTTATCGGCCCGTAGGCATGATTGGAAACCAGCATTTTTTTGGCGGCTTGGGTCATTTCTACCAAGTCGTCGGTGTAATCCCACACGTCTAATTTGGCACTAAAAGCCATGCCTTTCACTTGAGGATTTACGCCAGCGGCCATGAGTGTTCCTGCCAAGTGCGTGGCGTGGTCGTTGAAAACATTATTATTGTCTTTCTGTTGGATGCGCCCGCTTAGTTCGACATGGCTCAGGCGTGGTTCGCCCCCGTCCCACAAGCCCAATCGTCCGTTTAATTCGGGGAGTTTGCCCGTGATGTCCACGCCCAAATCGCCGCCGCGATAGAGTTCGTCGGTGCGGGTGGCGGTGGAAGCCAGCACATTGTGGGTAGAATAATAAATTGGAAATCCAAAAGAATCAACGCCTTGCAAAGTAAGTATTTTACCATTGGCATACTTTTTGTGGGTACTCCAATTGTTCTTCTTGGCAAGTAAAAACGCCTTTTGGCGATTCGTGTGGTAGCGTTTGCTGAAATCGGTAAGCAGCGATTCTGGGAAACCGTTGGTGGCAGGAAGTAGAGATAAGGAATCAGACGATTGCCCAAACGCAAATGTTGGAAACACGGACAAACAGACGATTAACCACCTGTTTGTCCATGTTTTTGTAACAAAAAATTTATTAAGGGGTAAAATAAAAGCCATATTTTGTCGTCTGCTATTGCTGCCGAACCAAAGCTACTAAGGCTTCACCAATTGTCGAACCAGACGGTTTGGTTGGCCTTCTTCTTGTATTACAGCAAAAAACGTACCGCTTTGCCAATTTTTAATATCTATTTCTGCACTAAATTTTTTTGCCATTTTTCTCATCTTTTTTTCTACCAATAAATGTCCTGTAATGCCGTACAAACTCAAAACCACATTTTGAACATTCAATCGCGGAGTTTGATACTCACAAGTTACAAAACCATCGGCAGGATTGGGGTAAATAATGGCAGTGGGCTGCAAAATGAGGGCTTCTTCTTCAACGCTCGTAATGACAACCGACGCTTCGTCGGACAGCAGCTCGCCGCAACCGTTGGCATTGGCTCGAACCGAATAACTGCCCGACTGGAAAGCCGTCAGGGTTTGATTCGTTGCATTTGGAAT
>JAYUKZ010000325.1:0-7959 GCA_043763995.1 Fibrella sp. | reverse complement strand
TTGCGGCCCACAAACTGCTTCTGCACCAGCACGTAGCCCTGCTCTTCCAGTGCCCGCAGGTGCGTGGCCAGGTTGCCGTCGGTGAGGGTCAGGAGTTCCTTTAACTCGTTGAAACTGAGCACGTCGTTCACCATCAGCACCGACATGATGCCCAGCCGCGCCTTGCTTTCAAACGCTTTGTTGAACCGGGCCAACACCTCGTGGCTCATCATGCGGGTAGGGCCACGCGGGCGGGCCGGTCATATTTGAACCACATCAGGGTGCCGTACACTACGTGCAGCACCCCGAAACCAACGGCCCAGAAAAGCAGGCTGTAACCCGTGAGGAAAAGTGCGGTGAGGCCCAGGGCAATTTCGCAAAAACCCAGGTATTCCAGGTCGCGGTAGGTGTGGCGGCTGGCCAGCAAAAGCGTCAGACCGTAGAAGGTGAGCATGGCCGGGCACACCAGCCACACCTGCCGGTGGAAAACCAGCCCCGCGCAAAACACGCCCGCCGTGGCCAACGGCACCGCCAGCGAAAATACCAGCCGCCGCGAGGCCGCCGACCACACCTGCACCCCCTGCCGACGGGCTTTTTGGCGGGTGAAAAACAACGCCGACAGCACGGCCAGCACCAGCACCGCCAGCGCATCGACCAGCAAAAATTCCAGCATCTGCCGCCGCGACATGGCCGTGAGGCCCTGTTCCAGAGCCGGGTTGAACACCGTGAGCCAGTTAGTGCGCAGCCGCAGGTAGGCCGCCAACGTACCTGCCAGGGCAACCAGCCCCGCCGAAATACCCGACAACCCGCTGAGAGACAGGAACTTAGTAGACCGCTCCATCATCCCCCGGATCTCGGTCAGTGTTTGCAGGTGTTGGCCGGCGTTGGTCATGGCAACAGGCAAGGTTTTGGTTAACAGAATTTTGGTACGAAAATAAGCAACCCCACTACCACGGCCATGATGGCCACCAGCAGCACCGCGCCCGATGCCAAATCTTTCGCCGACCGGATGAGCGGGTCGCGGGCGGTGGTCACGCGGTCGGCCAGTTTTTCAATGGCCGTGTTCACGCCTTCGGTGGCCAGCACCAGGCCAATTTGCATCACAATCAAGGCCCATTCGGTAGTGGAAAGGCCCACCCAGCATCCTGCCGCTACCACCCCAACCGCCACCAGCAGGTGCATCCGGGCGTTGTTTTCCTGCCGAACCAAGTCCAGAATACCCTGCCCGGCAAAGCCAAAACTGCGGATCATTTTTCGGATGTTAATCATGGTGTAACGAATAGAATAAGTTGTTCATCGGCGTAACCCCCGCACCCCCTGAAGGGGGCTTTTGCTCCCAGAGAGGTACACTTGCGTCAGCTTCTGCCCCCTTCAGGGGGTTTGGGGGTTACGCCGAGCCAATTTTATAACCCTCACACTATCAGCGTTTTTCGTTCGGAATAAATATGAAACGCCACGTAGATAACGGTCAGGGCAAAGCCGTAGGTGAGGGCCATCTTCTGCGCCAAAGGCGTATGCACCGCCGCCACCAAACTGCCCGCCACCCAACCCGGATGGCTCCACAAATCCCAACTGTTGAGCCGCACGTAACGGCCCAGATAGATACCGAAACCCGCCAGCCCCTGACAGGCCAGCACCACCGCCCAGGCCACCAGTACGTTGGTGAGGCGGCGCAGGGTACGGTGGGCCAGGGCCGTGCTGTAGACCCCCGCCAGCAAACCCGCCACGGCGCACAGGAAAATCATCAGCGTGTCGTACCAAATCAGGTCGGCATCGGTGTAGCGGAGGTGGAACAGGTCGGTGATGATGTAGGGCGCGTTGGGCATAAACAGCAGCCACATCCCCAGCCAAAGCCAGGTCACTACTCGCCCGCGCCGGTTGGGAGCCACCACCCCCGCCCGTTGTAAATCGCGCAGGGTGAGCATCAGGCCCAACGGGAAAACAGCCAGAAACAAGTTCCAGACCACGAAAGCAAAAAACCACCAGTGCCCCGTAATCAGGCCACGTACCAGGGCCAACACCACGCTGCTGCCCGCCAGCAACCCCAGGGCCAGTTGCCCCCCGTTTGCCGCCGCCGCCGAGGGTGAGGATGTTGACGAAACAAACGATTGCGGGCGGGATGTGAAAAACTTAGTCGGATAAAGCATGTGCTGAAAGTACTTTGAATTGCAAAGTAAACAGATCATATGGGCTAAATGCAAACATTTCGAGAAAAAAAATGGTAGCTTAATTGCTACCCCACCCCCGGCCCTTCCCCATCACGGAGGGGTGACTTTGCTCAAAAACTTCGCAAATTGGCGGAGCTACCCCACCCCCGGCCCCTCCCTGATGGGGAGGGGCCGGGGGTGGGGTAAACCATTGACAAAATAAACGTAGCTTACAGCATGCCTAAACGAACCTCACCGGCGCAATTCCAAACCTGGCAGTCGGCCACAGAACTAACAGCGGGCGTGGTAGACAAACGCAACCACAAACGGGCCGATGCCAAGCGCAACCGCCGCAACCGGCACTACGTGAAACTGGTCATTAAAGAACGCCTGGCCAACCCCGGCGATGCCGACGACGAACCCCAGCCGTAGGGCATTTCGCCCCGTAACCAGTTCGTTTTCAGCATTTTATCGCGTTGACTGGGTACGTTGCTGCCAGCCGCCACCCAACGCCCGGTAAAGGCTCACCATGGCGTTTAGCTGCTGCACTTTGGTTTCAAGCAGTTGAAACCTGGATTCCAGCGCGTCGCGTTGGGTGAAGAGCACTTCAGTATAATCGGCGCGGGCGGCGTTGAACAGCGTATTCGAGATCGTGACCGACTGCGTGAGGGCCTCCACCTGCTTTTCTTTGGTGGCGTAGGCTTTTTCCAGGTTGCTGATGTTGGAAAGCTGGTTGGCCACCTCGATGTAGGCGTTCAGCACCGTGCGCTCGTACTGGTAAGCCGCCTGGGTTTGCCGCGCATTGGCACTGTAATAGGTAGCAATAATGCCGTTCCGGTTCAGCCAGGGGCCAACCAGCCCACCCGCCAACGAGAACAGAATGGATTCGGGTTTAAACAGAAAAGCCGGGCTAAAAGCATTTATGCCCACCCCCGCCGTGATGTTGAGCGAGGGATAAAAATCGGCTTTGGCCACCTGTATGTCCAGTTTGGCGGCCAGTAGGTTCAGTTCGGCCTGTTTAATGTCGGGGCGGTTGCTCAGTAGTTGCGCCGGTATGCCGGCACGTACCAGCGTGGGTAAGAGCGTACTGAACGCCCGCGAATCTCGGCGGACGGGCTGTTGGGGGTAGCGGCCCGTGAGGAAATTGATCCGGTTCTGGGTTTCCACAATGCGCTGCTGAATGCCGTATTGCAGACCCTGCGTGTTGAGCACCTGCGCCTCGAACCGCCGCACGGCCAATTCCGTCACCCGCGTGGCCTCTTTCTGGAGCCTGACCAGTTTGAGCGCGTTGGTCTGAATGTCCAGGTTTTGCTGCACAATGGCCAGTTCATTGTCCAGCCCCAGCAACTCAAAGTAGTTGGTGGCAATTTCCGACACCAGCGTGGTGATGGTAAAATTGCGCCCTTCCACACTGGCCTGGTACCGGATTACGGCGGCTTTTTTGGCCGTGCGCAGCTTCCGCCAGATGTCTACTTCCCACGAAGCCGTTGGCCCAATCACGAAATTGGGCAGAAATTCGGGGCGGTTCCGGCCCGTCACAATGTCGGTGTTGGCTTCCAGGGTGCCCTCGTTGGTGTAGCGGCCCACGCGGTTCACGCCCACGCCGCCCCCAAAACCCACCGTGGGCAGGTAGGCCCCCTGCCTGGCCCGGATTTCGTTGCTGGCAAGGGCTATTTCCTGAAGCGAAATGTTCAGCTCCTGGTTGTTCAGCAGGGCCGTGTCGATGAGGGCCGTCAGGTTGGGGTCGGTGAAGAACTCGGCCCACTGCATCTGCCCCGTGTTGACCGAATCAGTGGCGGTGCCGTAGGTGGCTGGGATGGCCCGGTTCTCGGTTCGGGTGGTGATGGGCGGGGGTTTGCAGGCCCCGACTGCCAGGCCCACGCAGGCCCCGGCCAGCCAGGTACAGGTACGTATCTTAAACATGATTTTCGCTTTCAGCGGGTTGTGGAAACGTATCGACGGCGTGTACCAGCCCTTCCGACAACGGGTTTTCTTCTTCTTCCTGAATCAACTTTCGCCCATCGGCCAATGAGCCAAAAATATAGTACAAACCAGGAATAATAACGACCCCGAAAATGGTACCAAACAACATACCGCCCATGGCCGAGGCCCCAATGGTGCGGTTGCCAATGGCCCCCGCCCCGCTGGCACTGATGAGCGGAATCAGGCCCGCCACAAAGGCAAAAGAAGTCATCAGGATGGGCCGGAAACGTACCCGTGCGCCCTCGATGGCGGCGTTCAGAATGGTTTCGCCCTGCGCCCGTTTTTGCACCGCAAATTCCACAATCAGTACGGCGTTTTTGCCCAGCAACCCCACCAGCATAATAAGGCCAATTTGGGCGTAAATATTATTCTCTAAACCCATCAGTTTCAGGAGCAAAAACGACCCGAAAACCCCCACCGGCAACGAGAAAACCACCGCCAGCGGAATAATAAAACTTTCGTACTGCGCCGCCAACACAAAATACACAAACGCCAGCACAATCAGGAACACATACAACGCTTCGTTCCCCCGCATCGACTCATCATACGAAAGGCCCTCGAAGGCAATATCGTACCCTTTAGGCAACGTTTTGGCCGACACCTCGCGAATAGCCGCAATGGCATCGGCGGTGGTGTAGCCTTTGGCGGGCAACCCCTGAATAGCGGCAGAATTGTACAGATTGAACCGGGTAATTTCGTTCGGCCCCTGCCCCTTTTGCAATTTCATGAACGCCGAATACGGTACCATTTCACCTTCATCGTTTTTCACGAAAAGTTTCAGCAAGTCGGTGGGCAACCGCCGGAACGACGGGTCGGACTGGACGTATACTTTGAAGAACTGGTTGAATTTAATAAAGCCCTGTTCGTAGGTACTGCCAATCAGAATGTTCAGGTTGTCCATCGCTTTCCCGATGGATACGCCCTTCTGCATGGCCAGGTTATTGTCAATTTCCAGTTCGTATTGGGGGTAGTTGGCGGCGAAAAACGTAAACAGTCCGGTAAGCTCTTTACGCTTGCTCAGATTTTCCATGAACTGCTTGTTTATTTTGTCGAACTCGGCATAATCAGTATCCGATGTTTTGTCCAGCAGTCGCATGGAAAAACCGCCCGACGTACCAAATCCGGGAATGGCTGGTGGCTCGAAAAACTCGACGGTGGCACCGAGATTTTTCGATTTTTCCTCCAACTCTTCCATGATCTCTTTCACGTTCTTGTCGCGCTCCGACCACGTTTTGAGGTTAATCAGACACGTACCTGCGTTCGACCCCCGGCCTTCGGTCATGATTTCGTACCCGGCCAACGACGAGATAGATTCGATACCCGGTACTTTCTCGCAAATTTCCTGCAACCGACGCGACACCTGATTGGTTTTTTCGAGCGTAGATCCCGGCGGCGTTTGAATAATGGCGTAGATAGTACTCTGATCTTCGTTGGGAATAAACCCGGCAGGCAGTACCTTATTGACGTAAACCGTTCCTAAACAAAACACCAGCAATACGCCCCACGTAACTACGCGCCTGCCCACAATTACTTTCAACAACCGCACATACCCACCCGTGAGTTTATCGAACCCCCGGTTGAACTGATCGAGTGCTTTTTCGAGCAGGTTTCGTTTCTTGGCATGACCGTGATTGTTTTTCAACAACATCGCGCACAAAACGGGCGTGAGCGTGAGGGCAATCAGGGCCGAAATAACAATGGCACTCGCCATCGTGATGGAAAACTGCCGGTAGAACGTACCCACCGGCCCGGACATGAACGAGATGGGCAAAAACACCGACACCATCACGGCGGTAATGGCAATAATGGCCCCGCTGATCTCGCCAAGCACTTTTTTCACCGCCCCGAAAGGTGTCAGGTTCGGCTCTTCTTCCATCTTGGCGTGTACCGCTTCCACCACCACAATGGCATCATCGACCACAATACCGATGGCCAACACCAACGCAAAAAGCGTAATGAGATTGATGGAAATTCCGAAAAACTGGATTACGAAAAACGCCCCGACCAACGACACCGGCACCGCCAAAATTGGTATGAGGGTAGACCGCCAATCGCCCAGAAAAATAAATACGACCAACGCCACCAGAATGAACGCATCGCGCAGCGTGTCGATCACCTGTTCGATGGACGCATCCAGAAAATTCGACACGTCGTAGCTAATTTTGTAGTCAACGCCGGGTGGAAACGATGCTTTCATTATGTCTAGCTTCTGTTTCACCTCTTTAATTACGTCGCTGGCATTACTACCGTAATTTTGCCGCAACACAATTGCCGCCGAGGGGTGCCCGTCGAGGTTGGAATAAATATCAAAAAATTCGCTGCCCAGTTCTACATGGGCAATGTCGCGCAGGTGAATACTTTCGCCGGCGGCGTTTGCCCGAATAATGATGCCTTCGTATTCCTCGGGCTTGTTATACCGGCCTTTATAAGTCAATACATATTCGAGCGATTGGGCCGCAATACCCGAACTTTGCCCAATGCGCCCCGGTCGGCCAATAATACTTTGTTCACCAATGGCTTTCATCACTTCTTCAACCGAAATATTGTAGGCCCGCATCCGCTCGGGGTTCAGCCATACGCGCATGGCGTAGCGGCGGCTACCCAAAATTTGCGCCCGTGCCACGCCTTTTGTCCGCTGGATTTCAGGGATCATTTTCACGGTGGCGTAGTTAAACAGAAATTTTTCGTCAATATTTTTTTCGGTTGAATACAAGTTCACGTACATCAACATACTGGGTTGCACGGGCGAAATAATTACACCTTCGCGCTGCACCAATTCGGGCAAGAGAGGCATCACCTGATCGACCCTGGTTTTGACCCTGATAACGGCCACGTTGGGGTCGGTGCCGGGTTCAAAAATAATGCGGAGGGTAGCTTCACCCGCGCTGGTCGCGTCGGTGGCGATGTAGCGCATATCCTGCACCCCGTTAATGGCCTGTTCCAGCGTAATCAGCGTCGATTTCACCAGTACGTCGGCACTGGAACCGGGGTAGGCAATGAATATATTGACGGTGGTGGGGGCAATGTCAGGAAATTGCGAGATCGGCAATTTCGTGATGGCGAGTATGCCCATAAACACAATCATGATCGAGATCACGATGGCGAAGACGGGTCTTCTTATGAATTTAGAAAACATAGGTGTTTCTTTAGCCCCACAGGGCCGATAAAGAGCATACTTGACTTACTCAGCGTACAGACTCAGGTGCGAAATAATAGAATCGGGGCGCATGAACCGGGTCTCAATTTTTTCGTTTTCCTTCACCTGCCGCAACCCTTCCAGCAAAATGCGGTCGTCTTTTTTCAGACCCGATTTCACCACAAAAATGTGGGGCATCTCGGCGGCAATCGTAATTTCTCTTGACCGTATTTTGTCGCTTTTATCGACCACAAACACATACTTTTTCTCCAGCACTTCGAAGGTGGCTTTCTGCGGAATGAGCAGGGCGTTTCGGAGCGGAATGGTCATGCGGACGTTGCCCGTTTCGCCGTGGCGCAGCAAGCCTTTGGGGTTGGGGAACGTGGCCCGGAAGGCAATGTTACCGGTTTCGTTGTTGAAATCGGCCTCGATGGTCTGCACCACGCCGGGGTAGGCAAACAGTTCGTTATTGGCCATGAGCAAACTCACGTTGGTCATGTTGTTTTTTTCAATGTGGGTCTTGAAATTGAGGTATTCGGCCTCTGGTACGTTGAAATAGACCCACATTTTGCTGTTGTCGGAAAGAGTCGTCAGCAAATCGCCTTCATCCACCAGGCTACCCTGCCGCACCCGGAAGTGGTCCATCATGCCCGAAAAGGGTGCCCTGATGCGCGTGAAACCCAGGTGCGTTTCGGCCAAAGTCACCTCAGCTTT
>JAYUKZ010000324.1:0-2251 GCA_043763995.1 Fibrella sp. | reverse complement strand
GTTCTGGTGGTTGGGGCAGTATTGGCTGGCGGGTTTTGCGGCCCTTTCGCTGGAGTTGATCTGGTTCAGACTGCTGGAAACGGTCATCAAATCGGTCTCGCTCACCTTTGCGGTGTTGTTGGCCATCTATCTGGGGTCGATGGCCGTGGGCACCGCCGTGGGCACGTACCTGTGCCGACCGGGAGCCAACCGCCCGGTGCCGTGGCGCGAGCGGGCGTTTTTGCTGGCGCAGTGGGGCCTGTATGCCTACACGGCCCTGTCGATGGCGGTGTTTTTGTATGCCCTGCCCCGGTTTGTTGGCCTGCGTTTTCTGTGGGACTACCTGGGCAGTTACGAACCCAACTTTGGCGGTTGGTTTGGGTTGGTGAGCTACGGGGCGGTGCCGTTGTTTTTTTTGTTTGTACCCACGTTCCTAATGGGGCTGAGTTTTGCCCTGTCCCAATCGCTGGTGCAAACCGCCGCACAAGAGGTGGGGCGGCGGGTGGGGTGGCTGCAATTCAGTAACATTGTGGGGTCGGCGTTGGGGGCGGCGTTGGTGACGTGGGTGGGTTTCCCGGTGCTGGGTACGTCTCTGTTACTCAAAGGGTTGGCTGCGCTGGGGCTGGTTTACCTGCTGTTGCTGGCCCGAAAAAAATACCTGCCCCCCCTGGCCGTGGCCCTCGGCCTGACCCTGACGGTGGGGGCTATTGCCGCCATTCCCGGCCACGCCCGGTTCTGGCAACTGCTGAACGGGCTGGAAGAGGCTGATCGGTTCATTTTTCACGAAAACGAATCGGCCCTCTCGGTCATTAAGCTCGCCCCCGACCGGCACAGCGGCATCGTGTTTGTGAACGGACTGGGGCAGAGCGGCATGCCCTACCGCCTCGATGAAGTCCACACGCTGCTGGGGGCGTTGCCGGTTATGTTGCACCCCCGCCCGGCGCGGGTGGCCGTGATTGGCCTGGGGTCGGCGGGCACCGTAAACGGCATTGCGGGGCGGGCCGAAACACAGCAAATCGACTGTTTCGAAATTGCCACCAACCAGAGAATGGTGTTGGCCGACTATGCCCGCCAAACTGCCGACACGGCCGTGCAAGCCATCCTGGCCGACCCCCGCCTCCGCCTTCATTTCCGCGATGGCCGCTACGCCATTCGGAACAGCGAAGAGCGGTACGATGTCATTGAAGCCGATGCGCTCCGGCCCAGTTCGGCGTATTCGGGCACGGTATATTCCAGAGAATATTTTGAACTACTACGTTCCAAACTGACCACCAACGGGTTAGCCGTAACCTGGTGCCCAACGGTGCGCGTCCTGAACACGTTCAGGCTGGTGTTTCCCTACGTGGCCTACTGCGAAAAACTGGTGCTGATTGGCTCCAACCAGCCCATCCGCCTCGACTGGAACGCCATTATGGCCCGCGCCAACAGCCCCTTCAGCCAACGCCACTATGGCCGGTCGGGGGTTGAAATCGGGCCTATGTTGGCCCGCTACCAGCCCATGCTGCGCCTGTTGCCGCCCCTCACCAACGTACCTGACGAGATCAATACCGATTTGTTTCCCAAAGACGAATACAGCATTCGGGGACGCGACAAACTGGCGTTTTAACCGTTCGTTACGCTATCTTCGTTGGGTGAAGCCTTTCTTTTTTACCCGCATCCAATACACTTCCGGCGATTGGGATACTGACCAACGGATGCCGGCCAACCTGCTGCATTCACTGATCGAGTACACGGCTATTCCGGTAGAGGAAAAAGAGCGCGTGGTACTCCTGAGCGGTACCGATATTTTTCGAAGCCCTTTTTGCTACCTCAGCGGCCATAAACTGGTCGAGTTTTCGGCTACCGAACGCGACCATTTCCGCAGGTACGTGCAAAACGGCGGCTTTGTGTTTGTTGACGACTGCAACCACGACATCGACGGGCTGTTTGCCAAGTCGTTCGAGGAGGAAATGGCCCGCACCTTTGGCCCCAAAGCGTTGCAAAAAATCAACAACAAACACCCGCTTTATAAATCGTTTTTCTGGTTTCCCGACGGCCCGCCCACCACCTCGTTCGAGCTGAATGGATGGGGCGACGACCTGGTACACGATTACCTAAAAGCCATCGTGGTGGATGGACGGATTGGGGTGCTCTACAGCAACAAAGACTACGGCTGCGAGTGGGATTATGACTTCCGCAACAAACGATTTCTGGCCGAAGACAATACCAAATTCGGCGTTAACATTGTGGTATATGCGTTAACAAGCTAAGTGTTCACCGCAAAGGCGCAAAG
>JAYUKZ010000323.1:0-2254 GCA_043763995.1 Fibrella sp. | reverse complement strand
ACCGCTTAAAGCCGCCTCGTTTGTGCGCCCCAACCGCGAGTTGTTCCTGATGATTCTTATTGGCCTGGCCGTGGCGTTGGGCGAGGGGGTGGCCTTCGACTGGAGTGCCGTGTACCTCCGCGATTCGCTGGGGGCTAGTGGGGGAGTAGCCGCGCTGGGGTTCGGCGCGTTTTCGCTCACCATGACCCTGGGCCGGTTTACGGGCGATGTGCTGATCCCGCATTTTGGGGCAAAACGGCTCCTGTTGGGCGGCGGTTTGCTGGCGGCGGCGGGCTTGCTGGTGGCGGTGGCGGTGCCTACGCCGCCCGTGGCACTGCTTGGTTTTGCCCTGCTGGGGGCGGGCTGTTCGTTGGGGGCACCCATTTTGTACGGGGCCGCCCTGCGGGTGCCCGGCATTGCCCCGGCGGCGGGTCTGGCCACGTTTGCTACGTTTAGTTTTATTGGTTTTCTGGTTGGCCCGCCCCTCATTGGCGTGGTGGCCGAAGCCGTTGGCCTGGCCTGGGGGCTGGTTTTTGTGGCCGGGGTGCTGGTAGTTGCCGCCTTCCTGAGCCGTTTTGTCCGGCTTTTTAGTTGATTGTTACTTGAAATTCTCTTATGCTGAAAGCAGTTATTTTCGATATGGACGGCGTTATCGTCCACACCAACCCGCATCACCAACTGGCGTGGCGGCAATATTACGAACAGCATGGCCGCACCCTCTCCGATGCCGAGTTTGTGGCCCACGTGGCGGGTCGGCACAACCGCGCCATTCTGGGCCATCTTTTCCCCGACCAAACCGTTTCCGTGGCCGATTTCGACCGGCTTTCCAGCGAAAAAGAAGCGTTGTTCCGCGACTTGTACGCGCCCGTGATGGAAGCGGTGGCGGGTTTGGTGCCGTTTCTGGAACGACTCCGGGCGCACGGTATCCGGCTGGGCGTGGCCACGGCGGCACCCGTCGAAAACCTCGATTTTATAGTGGATGCGCTCTCGCTGCGTCCGTATTTCGATGTATTGTTGCACGAAAAAATGGTCACGAATCCCAAACCCGACCCCGAAGTGTACTGCCTGGCTATGAGCGAATTGGGCGTTCTGCCCACTGAAACCGTTATCTTTGAAGATTCCATGACCGGCATCCGGGCGGCACGGGCATCGGGTGCCCGCGTGGTGGGTATGGCCACCACCCACTCCCTGACCGAACTCGCCACCGTGACCGACGATGCGATTCTGGACTTCACCCAAATGTCCTGGGCACGGCTCAACCCGACCAATTAGCGGGAGAAAGTCGGGCCGGATACGTACCTAGAGCGAGGGGACGAATTCTAGGTTAACGTCTTTCTTCTGCCCATCTACCGTGGTGTTTTGCCTGATAATTAGTTTGGTACGGCTCAATTCGATGATGGGAAAAATGCCCGCGAAGCCGGTCACGTTTACGTCCAGGGCTTCGTTGTTCTGCACCAGAAACCACGTGCCGCCGTTGATAATTTGGCGGCTGCTACGGTCAATGGCGCGGGCCACGTTTTTGTCGGTAAACTGAATATCGGCAAAATTCAGGGCCAACGCCCCCACGCCCAGCCGGTTGGTGGCAATCGTGCCCCCGCCCGTGTCGGTGATGCGCTCAATGCGCCAGTTGTTGCCTACCAGCAGGTCGGCGCGGGCGGCCAGGGCCTGAACGGGGTCTTTTTCGCGGCAAGCCAGGGTACTGCCCAGCAGCCCGATGAATAGAAAAAACCGGAGTGGACGTTTAAAGGAAGCGATCATGGGAGAGGGCTGGTAATTTTTTGCTAATTTAGTCACGACAACAACAGTAACTGAATATCAACGATATGCACACGGTTAGTACCCTATTGCCACGTACCTGGTGGCTGCTCTTGCCGGGCTTGGTGGTGTTGGGCAGTTGCCGCACGGTCCGCCTTGCCCCCGGCCATCAACCCAACGACGAAACCGAGTATTACGTACAAGCTTCGCCACAAGTTGAGTTAACGAAACGCATTCTGCCTGACCCCATTGGCGGGCTGGGCCATAGTAACGATGCGCAGTTGCGGGTGATGGATATTCGCCTTACCAACCAATACACGGTGCTATACATGACCTTCGACCAGGCAAGGGGGCAGAACGGCGGGTCGGGTGCCACCCAGATTTCCATTGACCCCAAAGCGCGGCTTTTTGCGCGGGGTGGTCAGGAAACGTTTGCGTTTGTGAAAGCAGAGGGCATCCGCCTCACCCCCGACCACATCGACGTGGAGGCGGGCCAGAAAGTGTCGTTCGTGCTTTATTT
>JAYUKZ010000322.1:0-7979 GCA_043763995.1 Fibrella sp. | reverse complement strand
AACGTTCATAGAGGAAGGGTTAGGGTGAACTACTCAACTAAAAAAACAGCCCATATGCCGGGTTGGGTGATACTGGCGGTATGATGTCGGGAATAGTCCTTTTGGCACCACGGCCCGGTTCATTCCAACAACTTTATGTTAAAATTTTTGACCGAATTTTTCTTGATGACCCGCACCAGTTTGCCGCGTTCGTAGTAGTATTCGTCTTCCCGGTCGGCCAGTTTGGCGCGGTAGCCGGGGCGGGGCGTGGGTGTAAGCTGAAAATAATCGCCAAAATATTCGGCGTAAATGCGCTGACGGCCAATCGGTTCGCTAAAGTACAGCATCGCAACGGTAAAGTCAATGGGTCGGGGTTCGGTGGCAGTCCGGTCGTGGCCGTATTGGTGGGCCGAAATGACGTATTGGTTGCCGACCCACTCCGTGCGGGAGTCGTAGGTACCCCGGTTAGTGTGGGCATCCACGGTGGCCAACAGCAGTTTTCCATGCTGAAAAAGGCTGATTACGTGGTAATAAACCGTCAGTTTGTATACCAGAAAGTTGACCCGCACGTCACTGGTTTGGGTGTAACGTACCTGGCCGTTGGGCAGGGCTTCGCGGCTCACGGTCATGGTGCCGATGCGGGCACCCGCCAGGTCGATGCTGTATCGGTGAACGTCGGGTTGCGCCTGAGCCGGTGCTGAAGACCCGCCTGGAAGCAACAAAATGAGTAGTAAAAGGAAACGCATGAAGGTTTTTTGTTTAATGAACCAACAAAAGCTAAACAATTGCCAGTATTTTCTCTATGTTGGCCGTCGGTTTACTACGCAGTAAGTAGCCAACTTAGTCAACAGATTAGCCATGTTTTATCCTACATTCTCCGGTTGGTTGCTATTGCTCCTGACCGTTTTGGTGACCCCCGTTACCCTGGCGCAACGCAACCCGACCAAACTGACTTGCGCCGCCCCTAATCTGACCGATGCCCAACGCAAACTGCTGGATCGCGAGGCGGCCTTTGCCCTGAGCATTAAACGGTCTGCCGCCAACGCCGCCCCCACAGCCATCACTTACGTACCCATCCGGCCCCACATTTTCCGAACGGCGGCGGGCACGGGCGGGATGCCACTGGCAAAGATGAACGCCGTAATGGGCGCAACCAACAGCTACTACCTCCTCAACGGCTTCGGCATCCAGTTCTATTTCTGCGGTACCACA
The DNA here is from genome assembly GCA_043763995.1 of Fibrella sp. Classification (GTDB taxonomy): domain Bacteria; phylum Bacteroidota; class Bacteroidia; order Cytophagales; family Spirosomataceae; genus Fibrella. The sequence continues at coordinate 6,788 of JAYUKZ010000322.1, read as the reverse complement.
CCCGACTACATCGATACGGCCACCGCCGCTTTTGATCCCAACACCGAAGACGCTACTGTGGCGGGCCGCGACGTACCCAACGCCATGAATATGTACTTCGTTGATGCCTTTACGGATGCCGGGCTGGGCGGATATGCTTATTTTCCGGCAAACGCAGGGTATTCTACCCGGTCGTTTATTCTGAACGAATCGGATGTCAATGATCTGGGAAACAGGCTGTTGCCACACGAACTAGGGCATAATTTTCACCTCTACCACACCTTTCAGGGCAGCACCAGTGCCAACGCCGAACTGGTCACGCGCGGCACCGGTACCAACTGCACCTCCGCCGGTGATCTGGTTTGCGACACCCCCGCCGACCCCTACAACCGGCCCGGCGCGGCGGTAAGTTACCAAAACGGTTGCGCCTACTATTCGGGTACGGCCACCGACCCCACGGGTACGTTGTACAGCCCGTCGATCACCAACATCATGTCGTATTATTTTCCCTGTACGCACGATTTTTCCGAAGGGCAATATGACCGGATGGCGGCGGGGCTGGCCCTGCGCCAAAGCCACACGGCCTACTCGCTTACCTGCGCCCCCACCGCCGTGGTTGCGCCCGCCAACCTGGTGGCCGCGCTAAGTACCAATGCCAAAACCGTGATGCTCACCTGGCAGGATCTGGCCACCAACGAGATGGGCTATTTTGTGGAACGCTCCACCCGCCCCATGGATGGATTTGGAGCCGTGGGCGGGGTGGGGCCGGGCGAAACCACCTACACCGATCAGTTGCCGGGCCGGGGCCGGTTCTACTACCGAATCCGCCCGTCGAACTCGACCACCGGGAGCCTCAGCCCCACGGTGAACGTGGTTACGTCTGGTTGCCGCCCCACCTACCAGGCCACTTGCCAGACCACCAACGGGCTGGCTGGCGTGAGTCTCAACGGCACTGTTTTGAGCACCGCATCGGGCTGTTCGCCAACGGGTTATAGCCAACCGGTTTCCCCAACATTGACGGTGGGGGCCGGGCAACGCATAACCGTTGCTACCACGTTCCTCAACGCAACAACCGCCCTGCGTGTGGGCGTGTGGGTGGACCTGAACCGCGACAGTACGTTCAGCACCGGCGAAAGAATGGCCGTTACAACCACCGCTACGACAGCCCCGGCATCCGTGTCGTTTGTGCTCCCGGCGGGGCTGCTGCCAGGTACGTTGCCCATCCGCGTTCTGACTGCAACCGGCTCCACGCCCCCCGCCGACCCCTGCGGCAACTACCCCGGCGGCGAAACGGAAGACTACGGTCTGCTGGTGCAGGTGGCTCCGAATTGCCCCGCGCCCGATGCACTCACGGCCTCGGCCATTACCGGAAACAGCGTTAGGTTGGCCTGGTCGGCGGCGGGCGGGCCGTTTGCCATACAGTATCGCCCCCAAAATACCCCCGCCGCCGCCTGGACAACGTTGGGCGATTTGCCTACTGCCGCCGTTACCATCAACGGTTTACTAGCCAACACGGCCTACGAGTGGCAGGTGCTGGCCGTATGCGGGTCGGCGGGGAGTTCGGCCCTGTCGGTACTGGGGCAGTTTACTACGGCTTGTCCCCTGGCTTCGGGCCTGACCACCACGGGCGTGGCGGGCAACGTGGCGCAATTGAACTGGAACGCGGCGGGGGGCGGGCTGAGTTACACCGTGGAGTGGAAACCCCAAAACGCCGCCACCTGGACCTCGCTCACCGCCATCAGCCAGTCGCCCTACACCCTGAGCGGGTTGATTCCCAACACGGCCTATGCCTGGCGTGTGGCCACGGTCTGCCCCGGCAACGGCGCAACGCCTTTTTCGGCACCCGCCAGTTTTACGACTAACAGCCAGTTGGTTTATTGCCGCCCCACCTCTGACGCTGGTTGCACCGATCAGGACGGGCTGGCTTCGGTGGTGCTCAGTACGTCGGTGCTCAGTGCCAACAGCGGCTGTTCGCCGGGCGCGTACTTGTCTGTGACCACGGTGGGCGGCACGGTACAGCCCGGTCAGACCTATTCGTTCACGGCAACGTACCTGGGTCAAACGTTTTTTGAAGGACTCGCCATCTGGCTTGATGCCAACCAAAACGGCACTTTCGATCCCGCCGAACGGTTGTTCCAGACCCCCGCCCTCACCACCGGCGGCGTAAGCGGCACCTTCACCGTGCCGCTTACGGCCTTGCCGGGCACCACCACGCTGCGCTTCCGGGTAGTGTATAACCAGACCCCCACCGACCCCTGCGTGGCCAGCGAGTGGGGCGAAACCGAAGACTACCGCCTGTTGGTATTGCCCGTTTGCGCCACCCCTACCCCCCTCAGCACCGGGCGCATCACGGCCACCACGGCAACGGTCTCCTGGTTGGTTGCGGGCCGTTCGGTGGGGCACACGCTGCGCTGGCGCGTGGCGGGCAGTGGCGCGGTTTGGACCGAACGAACCGGGCCGAATAGTTTCACTACCAGCGAGTTAACGGGACTTATTCCGGCCACCGCCTACGAGTTTCAGGCCCGTAGCCAATGCGAAGGCGGCAGTTTCACGGCCTGGTCTGGCTCTGGTACGTTCAACACGCTGGCCCTGGCCGACCTCTCGCTGGCCATGCAGGTTACGTCGCGCACGCCTGCCCTGACCGATGCCGTTATCTGTTTGCTCACCTTGCGCAACGATGGCCCCAACGCCGCTACGAATGTGCGGCTCGAAAGCCTCTTGCCGCCCAACCTGACCTTTGCCGGTAGCAATTTGGCGGCGGTAACGGGCGGGCCATCGGCGGTGTCGGTGGTGGTGCCGGGGCTGGCCGCGTTTACCTCCGAAACGTATTCGTTCAGCCTCCAGCCCACCGCCACAGGTACGTTCCGGGTGGCGGCGCAGGTGGTGGCGGCTACCGCCGAAGACCCCGACAGCTACGCCAATTCCGGTACTGCCGACGGCGAAGATGATGCGGCCCTGGTCGATTTCCGCACGCGGGAAACCAACGGAGCCACGGTCTTCGATTCGCCTAACCCCAACCAACGACCACTGCCCGCCGTAGTCAGCAGCCAACCCGCGCCCAACCCCGCCGAGGCTGACCTGAGCCTGTTGCTCCGGCCCGACAGCCGCACCCCCCTGAGCGGGGCCGGGATGGGGTTGCTCATCACGGTGGCCAACCGGGGTGGGCTGGGGGCCACGGGCGTGCGGGTTACGCTCACGCTGCCCCCCGGCTGGCTTTTGTCCAACCCCACCGGCGCGGTGGTAAATGGGCAAGAAATAATGGTGCCGTTTCCGGCTATTGCCACCGGCCAAACGGCTTCCGTGCTGTTGACGCTGCAAACCAGCGGTACCGGCGAGCAGCAGATTCGGGCGGTCATCTCGGCGGCAGACCAGCCCGACCTGGATTCGGTGCATACCAACGCCTGGGGGCAGGGCGAAGACGACGAGGCCCAAACCAGCGTCCGGGTACGGTAAGCCGGGGGCGGGTTTGGTTTCCGGTTGGCTGAGGGCGTTCTTGTTGGCCTGTTCGCCCGGCAACGGGTTTTGCGCCGTATGTCTTCGTCAACCACCACCCCACCCGGCCCGCCCGCCACCGAGTTCAACCGGTCGCTGGGCCTGCTCGATTCCACCCTCATCGTGGCCGGTTCCATGATTGGGTCGGGCATTTTCATTGTCTCGTCCAGCATGGCCCGCAGTTTGGGGTCGCCGGGGTGGTTGCTGTTGGTGTGGGTTTTCACGGGGGTGCTCACGGTGGCCGCCGCCCTGAGCTACGGCGAACTGGCGGGCATGATGCCCAAAGCCGGGGGGCAGTACGTCTACATCCGCCGGGCCTACAACCCCCTGCTCGGTTTTGTGTATGGCTGGACGGTGTTTACCGTCATTCAAACCGGCATCATTGCGGCGGTGGCGGTGGCGTTTACCAAATTCACGGCGGTGTTTGTGCCCGCCCTCAACCCCGAACTGACCTGGTTTGCGGTGGGGCCGGTCACGTTTTCGTTGGGAAAATTCTTTGCTATTGGCAGTTTGGTGCTGCTCACCTGGCTTAACAGCCGGGGCGTTCAGAGCGGCAAACTGATTCAGAACGTCTTCACCCTCACCAAGTTAGTGGCCTTGCTGGGGCTAATTGTGGTGGGTATCGGCTACGGCGTGGTCTCAGGTACGTTGTCGGCCAACTGGACGGATGTCTGGTCGGCGAGCCGCACCGTGCTTGACCCCCTCAACAACACCGCCACACGGGTGCCCATAGCGGGGGTGGCCCTGCTGCTGGCCGTGGGCGTGTCGATGATTGGCTCGTTGTTTTCGTCCGATAGCTGGAACAACGTCACCTTCATTGCGGGCGAGATCAAAAATCCGCGCCGAAATATTCCGCTGAGTTTGTTTCTGGGAACGGTTATCGTGACCATCACCTACGCCCTGGCCAACATCGCGTACCTGGGCGTGCTGCCCCTCACGGGCAACCCCGCCGCCCCCGACGTGCTGGGCCGGGGCATTCAGTTTGCTACGTTCGATAGGGTGGGTACGGCGGCGGCTACGGTGGTGCTGGGCAAGGTGGCGGGCGGCGTAATGGCCGTGCTGATTATGATTTCGACGTTTGGCTGCAACAACGGGCAGATTCTGGCCGGGGCGCGGCTCTACTACGCCATGGCCACCGACGGGCTTTTCCTGAAAGCAGCCGGGCGGCTTAATAAAAACGCGGTGCCGGGCGTGGCTCTGTGGTTGCAGTGCGGCTGGGCCTCGCTGCTGTGCTTGTCGGGCAAATACGGCGACCTGCTCGACTACTGCACCTTTGCCTCGCTCTGTTTCTACATCATCACCATTGGCGGCGTGTTTTTGCTGCGGGCCAAAGAACCCAACACCGAGCGGCCCTACCGGGCGTTTGGCTACCCGCTGGTGCCCGCCCTGTACATGGTGGCGGGCGTGGGCATCTGCCTCACGCTGCTCATTGACCCCCAAACGCGGTTCAACACCGGCATGGGCCTCCTCATTGCGGGCCTGGGCGTACCGGTCTACTTCCTCACGCGGCCCACCACCCGCTAGGAGAGAAGTTCTGAACGTACCTACCGCATTTTACCCCTAACTTGCGGCCCTCAAATAAACGCGTGTTGCTGTCGGTATGAACATCCACGAATATCAGGGTAAAGAACTATTGAAACGCTACGGCGTTCGGATTCAGGAGGGCATTGTGGCCGAATCGCCCGAAAAGGCCGTTGAAGCGGCCAAACAAATCATGGCCCAAACCAACTCCAAGTTTGTGGTGGTGAAATCGCAGATTCACGCCGGGGGGCGCGGCAAAGGCCAGATTAAAGGCGGCACCCAGCGCGGCGTGGCCCTTGCCAAATCTATCGAGGATGTCCGTCAAATCAGCACCAACCTCATCGGCAACACGCTCGTCACGATTCAGACCGGCCCCGAAGGCAAGAAAGTAAACAAGGTGCTGGTGGCGCAGGACGTGTATTACCCCGGCCCCAGCGAGCCGAAGGAAATGTACATCGGCATTCTGCTCGACCGTTCCAGGGCTTGTAACGTGATCATGGCCAGCACCGAGGGCGGCATGGACATTGAGGAAGTGGCCGAGCACACGCCCGAAAAAATTGTGAAAGAATGGATTGACCCCACCGTGGGCCTCCAGCCGTTTCAGGCCCGCAAAATTGCCTTCGGCCTGGGCATGACCGGCGAGGCGTTTAAGGAGATGGTCAAATTTGTGACCGCCCTCTACAAAGCCTACGTAGACACCGATGCATCGATGTTCGAGATTAACCCCGTGCTGAAAACATCCGACAATAAAATTATGGCCGTTGATGCCAAAGTAAACATCGACGATAACGCCCTTTACCGCCACCCCGACCTGGCCAACCTGCGGGATGTATCCGAGGAAGACCCGCTCGAAGTAGAAGCTTCGGCCAACGACCTCAACTACGTGAAGCTGGACGGTAACGTAGGCTGCATGGTCAACGGCGCGGGTTTGGCCATGGCCACCATGGACATTATTAAGCTAAGCGGCGGCGAACCGGCCAACTTCCTGGACGTGGGGGGCGGGGCCAACGCCAAAACCGTGGAAGCCGGGTTCCGCATCATCCTGAAAGACCCCAACGTAAAGGCCATCCTGATCAACATTTTCGGCGGCATTGTCCGTTGCGACCGCGTGGCCACGGGCGTGGTGGAAGCCTACAAAGCCATCGGCGACATTCCGGTGCCCATCATTGTGCGCTTGCAAGGCACCAACGCCGCCGAGGGTGCCCGCATCATCGACGAATCGGGCCTGAAAGTACAGTCTGCCGTGGCCCTCTCCGAAGCCGCCGAGAAAGTCCGGCAAGTAGTGGCCGCGCTGTAACGTACCTGGAGTTTTTAAAGCAAAAATGCCCCGCCAGATTGTTGGCGGGGCATTTTTGTAGATTACCACGCATGCTCTCTATCAAGAGATGACAACGTCACCTAACGCCTCCAAGGGGTTGATGGGGAGCGAAGCGAGCCTTTACACCCCTGCCCACGTTGGGCTGAACGCCTTGCCTTCGGGGGCGAGCATCCTGTCGCCCGGCAGCCAACCCACGCGGAGCGAACCACCAACGCACTTCCGATTTCTACGCCAACGGGCGAAGCTAACAAACACATTTAACAACCTCAAATGTTGACCGTTAGAGCCGTGCTGACTGTTATATGAAAGCTGCCGACCTAACCTAAAAATCTGATTGTCAAAGTGATTTTACGTCACAGGAAACCCGCTCCGCCAAAACTAATACCGTTTCAGATTTGATATGTCGTATATTTGCTTCATGAACTACGCCCTCAAAATTCAGGAAGATTTGCTCACCCTGCAAACAATTGAAAAAAAA
>JAYUKZ010000321.1:0-7982 GCA_043763995.1 Fibrella sp. | reverse complement strand
GATGCCCCAAGAAACTGTTTAAAACATTTTCCCATGAACACCACAAACACGAAGGCGGGTGCGCCCAAAACCACCCGGATGATGGGCCTGGGCCGGGGGCTGGGTGCCCTGCTGCAAGACAGCGACGACCGGCAGCACACCAAACCTTCGCCCTACGAGTCGATCAGTGCCATGTGCGAAATCAGCCTGGAACAGATCGAAACCAACCCGTTTCAGCCCCGCACCCGTTTCGACGAGGAAGCCCTGAGCGAACTGGCCGACTCGATCCGGGTGCAGGGCATCATTCAGCCCATCACGGTGCGGCAACTGGGCAAAGACCGGTTTCAGCTTATTTCCGGCGAACGGCGGTTGCAAGCCTCCAAGCTGATCGGGATGCTGCATATTCCGGCCTACGTGCGCACGGCCAACGATCAGCAAATGCTGGAAATGGCTCTGATTGAAAACATTCAGCGCGAAAACCTCAACTCCATCGAAATTGCCCTCTCCTACCAGCGGCTCATCACCGAGTGCAGCCTGAAACAGGACGAACTGGGCGAACGGGTGGGCAAAAACCGCACCACGGTCAACAACTACATCCGCCTCCTGAAACTCCCCCCCGTGATTCAGGCCGCCCTGCGCGACACCCGTATTTCGATGGGCCACGCCCGCGCCATCATCAACATCGAAAACCCGGACACGCAGATCAAACTTTTCGGCAAAATTATTGACGAAGACTGGTCGGTGCGGAAAGTGGAAGAGGCCGTGCGCAACCTGACCCCCGACGACGACAGCAGCCCGGCCCGCAAAACAACGCTGCCCAAGCAGGAAATGCGCAGCCTCCAGTTCAAACTCTCGTCAATGTTTGGCTCCAAAGTGGTTATCAAGGCCGATGAGAAACACACCGGCGAAATCAAAATCCCGTTCACGTCGCAGGACGATCTGGACCGGATCCTGAACGTGCTGAATTATTCGGCTTAACGTTTTTTAAGGCCCCGTCGCCGTGCCGGTTGCGCGGGCGGGTTCGTTACCAGTATGGCCACGGGCCGTTCTGCACCGGTCGCGTCAATGCCGGGTTTTGTCGTGAAAAAAATTATTTCTCTCGTTGGGTACGTCTTGGGCCTGTGCCTGATCGGCTCAAGTACGTTGCTGGCGCAGGTGCCCGACACCACCCGGCAGCTACCCGTTATCCGGTCGGGCGTTCCGGTGCGGGCCGATACGCTACCGCCCGCCGAGGCCGAGGCTGATTCGCTGATGGAGCAACCCGCCGCCCCTACCGATACCGTGACCCTTTCAGCGCGGGCCAACGCCGAGATTCGGAAAATTGTGCCCCGGCGGTCGTCGCTGCTGTCGTTGGCGGTGCCGGGGCTGGGGCAAATTGCCAACGGGCAGAAATGGAAAGTGCCCATCATCTACGCCGGTTTTGCCACCTTCGGCTACCTTATTGTTGACCTGACCAACAAGTATGAGGAATACCTGGCCGGTTACACCGAAGCCTACAACAAACCCAACGTACCTGGGCAAGACCCCAACCGCACCAAAACGGCCATTGTGCGGGGGCGCGAGGTATCGCTCAACAACCTGAAAGCCAACACCGATTATTTTCGCCGATGGCGCGACTATAACCTGATTTTTACGGCCCTGTTTTGGGGGCTGAACGTGGTGGATGCCAACGTAACGGCGCACCTCAAAACGTTCGACATCTCCGACAGCCTAACCCTGCGCTATGCCCCCACGGTGATACCCACGGCCACGGCAGGGTTTGTACCGGGCGTTAAACTCACCATGAACTTCCGAAAATGAGTGCGCCGCTGAACATTCTCTTACTCGGCTACGGAAAAATGGGCCGCGCCATTGAGGCCGTAGCCCTGAGCCGGGGCCACCGCCTTGCCGCCCGTATTGACCTGGGCAACCGTGCCGAACTGGATGCGCTGCCCACCCATGCCGTAGACGTGGTGATCGAGTTCAGTTCGCCCGAAGCCGTGGTAGCCAACCTGCACTACTGCGTGGAGCGGGGGTGGCCGGTGGTGTGCGGCACCACGGGCTGGCTGGCGCAACGCCCCGACATTGAAGCCGCCGTGTTGGCACGGGGCAGCGGATTTTTCTACGCCTCGAACTACAGCATTGGCGTAAACCTGTTTTTTCGGCTCAACAAAGTACTGGCCAAACTGATGGGCCACCAGCCCGACTATGCCGTGGCCCTGACCGAAATTCACCACACCCAAAAGCTGGATGCCCCCTCTGGCACAGCCATCACGCTGGCAGAAGGAATTCTGGAAAACCTACCCCACGCAACGCACTGGGCACTTTCGGACGAAAACGCCGCGCTCACCGCGCCCGACGTACTCCCAATTGAATCGGTGCGGGAAGGCAACGTACCTGGCACCCACACCGTGCGCTACACCTCGGCGCAGGACACCATCGAGATTACCCACACCGCCCACAGCCGGGAAGGCTTTGCGCTGGGGGCCACCCTTGCCGCCGAGTGGGTAGCGCACCGGCAGGGCGTTTTCGGGATGGACGACCTGCTGGCGTGAGCCAACCACCCGTCACAAAGGCCACGGCATTCGGCCCCAACTTTCGTATTTTTGCCGCAACCAAGACCTGAACCAACCAACAACCGTGTCTGAACTAACGAGTACTTCCAGGGCCAACACACCGGTCAAGAAAAAATCGGCCATCCGCGAGTGGCTCGACTCCGTGCTGTTTGCCGTGGTAGCCGCCACGCTTATCCGGTGGCTGTTCATGGAGGCGTTCACTATCCCGACCCCCTCCATGGAGCGCAGCCTGATGGTGGGCGATTTTTTGTTCGTGAGCAAGTTTCACTACGGCACCCGCACCCCCAAAACGCCCTTGCAAGTACCCCTGACGCACCAAAAAATCTGGGGTACCGAAATCCCCTCCTACCTCACCTGGGTGCAGTTGCCGCAGTTTCGGTTGCCGGGCTTCTCGTCGGTCAAAAACGGCGACGTGGTGGTGTTCAACTACCCGCCCGAAGACCAATATCCTACTGACCTGAAAACCAACTACATAAAACGTTGCATGGGCATTCCGGGCGACGTACTGGAAGTGCGCCACCGGCAGGTATTCGTGAACGGGAAAGCCGCCGAGGTGCCGCCCAAATCGCAGTCTTCCTACTACGTCGAATCGTCGCGGGAGGACCTGGACGATGCGTTTTTTCGGCAGTATAACATCATCAACGATTACCGGCCCGGCAGCGAGTCGTTCAATTGGCGGCCCATGGAACGGCTGGATTCAGTGGCCAAAACCAACAAAGTGGTGGGCTACACGCTGACCACCACGCCCGAAGAAATCGAGAAAATCAGCAAAGCCGACTGGTGCAAGGGCATCACACCCGACGATGAAGCAGCGGGACAAGCAGCCGCAGCGTTCGCGCCGCTCTACGGCGGCAGTGCCTTCAACTGGAGTGTTGATAACTTTGGGCCGGTGACGGTGCCCAAGAAAGGCGTAACCGTTTCGCTGGACGAAAAAGCCATTGCCCTCTACGGCCCCGTCATTAAAAAGTATGAAGGCAACGAGCAAGTGGAGGTCAACGCAAAGGCTATCACCTTTGGCGGGAAGGCTATTTCGACCTACACTTTCAAACAAGATTATTACTTTATGATGGGCGATAACCGCCATAACTCGCTCGATTCGCGGTATTGGGGCTTTGTTCCTGCCGACCATATTGTGGGCAAGGCGGTGTTCATCTGGATGTCCATCGACCCCAACCCCACCAGTATCGCCAACAAAGTGCGCTGGAACCGGCTGTTCAGCGTGGTGCATTGATAGACCGCTGATAAGGCAGATTGGGCTGATTCAGACAGATTCTTTCCTATACTTCCATAGAAAATCTGCGTAAATCAGCCCAATCTGCCTTATCAGCGGTCTATTCTGCGTGGAGCCAGGATTTTTTGGCCAGCAGCGTTTCTTCGTCTTCTTCGTGTTCCGGGTCGGGTACGCAGCAGTCTACCGGGCAAACGGCGGCACATTGGGGTTCTTCATGGAAACCCTTGCACTCGGTGCATTTATCGGAGACGATGTAGTAAAACTCGTTGGAGACCGGCGTTTGGGGGGCTTTGCCAGATACGGTTGTTCCCTCGTCAAAATCTACCACGTCGAGGGCCGTACCGCCGCCCCACGTCCATTCCACACCACCTTCATAGATGGCTGTATTGGGGCATTCGGGTTCGCAGGCACCGCAGTTGATACACTCCTCGGTAATCAAAATGGCCATAACAGAATCTGGTTTTGCTAACGGATTAGCCGGATTTAGCCCGGCCTACTAAGAAGAGCAACAAATATAATTATTTAAAGTTGACGAAGGTTCATTAAAGTTGGCCCGTGCCGGGTTCCGGGGCTTGCTCGGCACGGTCTTTTTCCTCGCGTTCGCGGCGTTTTTGTTCGCGGCGTTCCTGCCGTAACTGGCGGCGGGTTTTCACCGTGTCGGTGGCCACTGGTTCGGCAGCGGGGCGGGGCGGGCGGGTAGCGGGTGGCTCGTCGGCGGGGGTCTGGGGGGTGGGCTGCTCGGCCTCGTCGGTTTTGCCGTTCAGCAACCGGTCGAAGAGGTCATCCATACCGCCGCTCTCCTCGGCAGGGTCCGTCTGGAGGCTGTCGGCACTGAAATAATCTTGCGGCAACCCCTGTTGACGCAACCCTTCGCGCAGCCGGACATCGTAGAATCCGTAGGCCCCGCTGTCGGGCTGGGTGAGGCCCCGTTTGGCCATAATTCGCCCTATTATCTTGAAATAGCCCCGCACGTTACGTACCTGGAGCGACCCGTCGGGCTGAAAATAGGTCAGGGCTTTTTTGGGGCTGGGAATCACGAAGGCCAGAAAGATGCTCTCACCCAGGTTTAGTTCGGCGGGTGTCTTGTCGAAATAATAGCGGGCCGCTTCGCCGATGCCGTATACGTTTTTGCCCCACTCAATAATGTTCAGGTACACCTCGAACATGCGCTCTTTCGACACCAAGTGCTGGTTTTCCATCAGCCACACAATCAGAATTTCTTCTACCTTTCGCGAAAGGGTTTTGTTACGGCTCAGAAACACATTTTTCACCAGTTGCATAGACACCGTGCTGGCCCCGCGCTTAAAAGAACCCGCTTTGTAGTTGGTGGCAATGGATACCCGAAACGCTTTTTCGTTAAAGCCTTTATGGGTGAAAAAATTGTAATCTTCCGAGGTCAGTACGGCATTCCGCAAGTCGGGGGTGATATAATCCAGGGGGGTAAAATCGGGGTTGTCGGGGCTGACCAGCACGTCGCGCACGGGCTTGTCTTTTTCGTAGGGCGTGTAGATAAATGGTTGGCCAATGCGGCGGAGGTCGGTGCGGCCCATCTGCACAATCCTGAACTCGTTGGGGGTAAGGCCGGAATCAAACTTGACGGAATCGGGCAGGGCGGTATCGAACTGGAACAGCAGGTCGTAGCGTAGTCTGCCAGCCACGCGCATGCCTTCCAACGATGCGAACAAGCCTTTAGGAAACGAGTTGAACAGGCTTTGCGCCTCCAGCGAGGGCGTGTGGAGTTGCACCTCAATTACTTTTCCCGTGCCTGCTTCGGCATTAGGCAGGGTGTACTTCACAAACGGGCGGGCGGTGGCCTCGCCCAGGCGCAGGGTAGAGGTGCTGTCCAGCCCCACGTAAGTTGGCCCCACAAACAGGTTGGCCTCCATAGCCGCCCGTTCCACCACCACGTCCTGCACCGACAGGGCTGGGTGGTTCAGGCGCAAATTCGTGACCGAGCCGCCGCCTTCCAGCCGAAACTCGTTGCCCGACCGGTCAACATCGGCCAGGCTGGCACGGAGGGTATCGGCCTGTGCTTTCAGCGAAAATTTTTCTTCTATATACTTAATTTCCAATGGTTTACCTTCGGCATACAGCTTCACGTCATACTCCCTGTCCGACGGCGTGGCCGTGCCCGTCAGGTGCCAGGTGGCCTCAGTTTGGTTCAGCAGCAGCGTAGACACCACCCGACCCCGGTCAATACGCACGTCGGAGGCGAGCAGATTTTGTTGGGTGTCCCCGTTAATGAGCCGAAAATCGAGATTGCGGACGGTAAGGTCGTCGGGGATTTTACTGAGCAGGTTTTCGACCAGATTTTCGGCCACATCGGCCAGGCTGGTACGGGTGTTGGTGTTGCCGGGTGTTTTTTTGCGTCGCTTCAGAATGGTGTCCAAGTTGGTGAGCGAGTCACGTTTGACGACTTGCAAAAAACCGTTTTCCGCCCGCAGGTGCGACAGGGCCACTTTCCCCAGCAACAAGGGCAGGAGCCGGATACCCACCGCCACCCGGTCTACACGTACCAGGCTATCGCGTTGGGCGGGCACCACCGATATGTTGTTGATGGCCAGCGAAGTGAGGCCCGTAAACCGCGCCGAGCCGATGTGCAGCGTGAGGTCGTAGTCGCGTTTGGCTTTGCTGATGGCCCGCTCAATTCCCGCCTTCAGCAGTTGTTCGCGCTGTGAGTAGGCGTAGAAAGCACCGGCCACCCCCAGCAGCAGCAGCGTCAGCATTGTCCAGGCGGTATAGCGCAGGGCTTTGCGTTTATTAATTGGCATTTTATGGCGAATAGTGGCACAAAAGTACAGCATTCAACAAGTGAACGCTACCCACTTCGGGCGCATTGTTGGGCGGCAATCATTTCGTAAACCAAAAACGGGTAGCCGTAGCCACCCGTTTTGCACTAAAAGTACTCAAGCCAGGTACGTTACCGCCCGCCCAGCGGGAAGAGGTACCCCACTGAGAGTTGGGCCGTGAGGGGCTTGAAGGGCACATCACCGAACGAAATGTTGGAATTGGTGGCTCCCAACAGGTAGTAGCCCCGCGCCTCCAGCGTGAGTTTACCCGCCCCCGCCGGAATACCCACGCCCAGGCCCAACGCACCGCCATACGCGATCTGCGTAGCCTCGCCCGCCATACTGGTTTCGAGCGAGTAGGCACCATAGGGACCGGCATTCACGAAAAAACGGGTGCTGCCCGGTTGCCCAAACTGAAACTTGGCCAACAGCGGCACCACCAGCGAACTCAATGACACTGTGGTGGCACTAGTCACAGGGGTTGTACCCACCAGAGTTACAGTAGTCGTTTTGACTTGATCCTGGTTAAAGTTTATCTCGGGCTGAAACGCCACGCGCCCACTGCCAAACTGAAACACCACCCCGGCATGGAAACCGTAGTACGAATCGGGCTTGATTGTAAACGGCGGATTTGTTCCATCCTGAATAACCAGTTGTTCCAGGTACGTATTGTAGTTGCCTCCCACCCGAACGCCAATGTAGCTACGGGCTTCGGTGCGGGCGGCGCGGGGCTGAGTGCGGTCAGTGCGGGTAGCGGTTTCGCCGGTGTCGCGGGGGCGGTTACGCGGGTTCTTGCCGGTTTGGGGCTGCACGTTCTGGTTTTTCACGCCGTGCAGTTCGTCGTAAAGCTGCTGTTTTTTAGCCGCGTCCATGGCGGCGGCGTTGTCTGGCTCGGTGCTGGGGAAGGTGAGCGTAGAGGCGGCGGGTTCGGCGGGGGGCGGCAGGGTGGGGCGGGCGGCGGGCTTTTTGGCGGCGGCCACGGGCGTTTTTTTCGCCGAAGGCTTGGCCGTAACGCTCTTTGCGGCGGGCTTTTTGGCTTTTTTGGCCGGGGTAGTCTGGGCAGACGCTACGGCGATGATTCCGCAGAAAAACAGCATGAAAAGGGCTACTCTCATCTTGAAAGGGTGGTTTAACGTGAACCGGTTGGGTAAAAGTGACAAAATATTCTGGCACAAGCTAGCAACTTTGAGCAAACGGTTTTATAGCTGTTCAGGAGTTAGCAATCCCGAACTGGTTAACAGCACATCTGCAACGTACCTGACGGGATGCGTTCTCCGGTATCTTTGGGGGTAATACCCTTGCCGCCACGCCAATGTACTACATCTTACCCGCGCTTTTTCTAGTTGGCCTGGTCTACGCCTCGGTGGGGCACGGCGGGGCAAGCGGTTACATCGTGGCCATGACATTGCTGGGCGTGGCCCCCGCCGT
>JAYUKZ010000320.1:0-8027 GCA_043763995.1 Fibrella sp. | reverse complement strand
GGCGGCCCCCTGGCCGCGAGTGCTGGAATATATAATCTGGCTCTGGGAACTGGCCCAACCTGCCGACTGGCCCCGGCCCGACCAACGGAAGGTCTTGCAAGTAACTATTGAGACCGTTACAGACCAGAAAAAGCGGGCCATCCACGCGCATCAATCGCAGGTGAGCCGCCTCATCGACGACGACCCCACGGCGTTCTACCTTTCTCCCGAATTGCTTCGCCACTTCGACACGCCCCATGAACTGTTTCTGATGAAACCAACGTACCTATGAACCAGCCCGCTCACTCGTTGCCGCCGCAGTATTTCGAGCAAGTCTACGCCGCCAACGCCGACCCCTGGCAGTTTGCCACCAGCCCCTACGAGCGCGACAAATACGCGGCAACGCTGGCAGCGTTGCCCAATGCCCTTTATGCATCCGGGTTTGAAATTGGGTGTTCCATCGGTATCCTCACGGCTCAGTTGGCTACCCGTTGCCAGGAGTTGTTGGCCGTAGATGTGTCGGAGGCGGCGTTGCAACAGGCCCGGCAACGGCTGGTTGGCCAGCCACAGGTACGTATCGAAAACCGGCAAATTCCCGCCGATTTTCCCCGTGAAACGTTCGACTTAATTCTTCTTTCCGAAGTAGGCTATTACTGGTCGCGGGCTGATTTGGCGGTGGCGAAAGAGCAGATGCTGGCCCAACTCAGGCCGGGCGGACACTTGCTATTGGTTCACTGGACACCCCCCGTGGCCGACTACCCCCTCACGGGCGACGACGTGCATGAGTCGTTTCTAGAACATACCGGTGAAGGCAAACCGCTATTGCACCGTCAGAGCGATCGGCACGAAACGTATAGACTTGATCTTTTTGAACGAGTCTGACGGTTAACACATTAACGGGAATTTCGCCAGGTACGTAGCCAGGCAATGGCCTCAGTGACGGGGACGGTGATGGGCGGGTCGGCATTTTGCTGGGCCGCGCGGTACTCGGTTTCTGTCCGTTCCCACAACTGCCCGAAGTAGCGGCACTCGGCCATTTGCGCTTGTAACCAGGCTGTGGCTACCCCCAATTCCCGTGCCAACGGGGCCAGCCGGAGCAGTAGACCGGGGGCGTGGCGTTGGTGCCAGACCAGCCGCAACTGGTGCCGCAGCCGGTAACGCGTCAGCGTCAGCGATGGCTCTTCCACTAGCTGCCCACCGCCCGCTTCTTGTTGGTTGGCCCACTGTTGCAATTGCCACGATAGCCCCACCTCTACCCGCCCTTGCAACCGGGCCGAGGTGTAGACCCGCACGGCCCGGCTCCGGCGAACGCGGGCATCCATTCGGTACAAGGCTCGTACCAGCGCGTCGTCTTCCAGGTAACGCACCACCGGCAACCGCCCCGCCCGCACGTAGGCTTCGCAGGTGAGGGCCAGGCTGGCTCCGAAATGCTGAAAGTGGCGCGGCCACGCATCGTTGGGGCAGGGGTCGAGGGTGGTTTCGGCTTCGGCCAGCAAGTGGCGGTACATGGTGTCGCGGAGATGAGGTAAGCGGGCGGGGCCGGGCTGTGGGTACGTTAAAATTCGCCCCCCCACGGCATCGTTGCCCGCATCCAGTTCACGCAGAATCTGCCAAAGCCAGTCGGGAGCCACTTCTGTGTCGCCGTCGGTCGAGGCAATAACGCCCTGCGGGTGCCCTCCGGCCTGGATTCGGCGGCAGGCTTCGTCCATGAGCAGGCGACGCACCGTGCCGATGTGTGCTTGTTGGGGTGGTAGCGTGATGTTGGCCACGCAGAGCCGGAAATCGGAGTGTTGTTGCTGGTAGGTACGTACCTGCGCCAGCGAATCGTCGGAACAATTATTGACCAGCACCAGCACTTCGTAGGTGTCCGGGCGAAGGGGATGTCCTGTGGCCGAAACCTGTTTACGGAGTGAATGAAGGGTGCGGGTAATGCCATCGGCTTCGTTTCGCACCGGCACCACCACCGATACCCGGCGGGCCACTGTGGGGAGCCATTCGGTAAACAAAAAGGTGTGGCCTGAAACGTCAGCCAGTGCCTCTTGAACTACGATCATACCCTAAAAACGGAGGCTGTTCAGGTAAGCAGCCGCACCGTATGAACCCAACCGCCTGCGCCCGCAAATGTTGGTGAATTTGATGCAAGGGTCTCTGCTTGATCTGTGTTGCCTTTCCCGCCTGACATACTGTCGCCTCAAACGGTGTTAAAAGCCAAAAAAAGAGGTGTGCCGGTTCTGGCACACCTCAGTATTGAGCACGCCACGCTCGGTTTGGCGTAACGTAAGGATTGATTTACGTCTAGAACCGGTAGGTCAGGCTGGCCGTAAACTGCCGCGACAGCACCGGACGGGCAAAGACGGGTGCGCCCAACCCGTTCAGCACGTTGATGTCCGTGCCGGGCAAGGTAGTACCGTCGGGGCGTTTTACGCCGCCCACGGCAATGTCTTCTCCCGTGGTACCCTGGAGGCCATAGCCCCCGAAGAGCAGAATACCCGCGCTGTTGAGCAAATTGGTGACCTGCACCGAAACCGACAGTTTCGAGCTGAGATCGCCCGACACGCCCGCGCTCAGGATACCGTAGGCCGGTAGTTGAATAGAATTGCGGCGGTTGCCCTGCCGTTCGCTAAACCACCGGTAGTTGACGTAGGGGCTGAATTTGCCCACTTGCAGCGTGGGGGTAATGTCGACCATGATCGGGGCTACGTCTTTCACGCGGTTGCCGGCAAAACTCTCGTCGAACACTTTAGCCGTCTCCACCGTGTTTTTGTACGTCAGGCGGTCATATTTAGCATCTTGCAGCGTGGCGTGTGCCCGGATACTAAATTCGGGCGTGGGGTTCAGCACCGTTTCCAGCTCTAGCCCCAGGGTGCGGGTGGCGTTGAAGGTAGGGTCGGTGAAGAAGCTGGTGGCTCCGCTGGTTACAAACAGTTGCAACAACGCATTGTCGAGGTAGCTGTAGAATGCCGTGGCCGACACCGACGCTTTTCGGCCCGTGTGTTTGTAGCCTAATTCAGCTTGCGTCACGGTCTCAATGGCCCCTTTCTTGTCCAGCGGGACGTTCACGAAATTGTTGGCGTAGTAGTCTAGTTCGGGGGCTTTATTTCCCCGCGAGAACCGCACGTACCCGGCAGATTTATCGGCCAGCTTGTAATTTATTCCGCCCGAAAACGAGAAATAGTCGTACAAAAATCCATCACCGTCGCCATCGGGGTCGGCGTTGGTAGGAATAATTTGCCGGGCGGGGTCGCGGGCCAACGTGGTAGACCCTGCCACGGTGCTATAACTGCTGCCGTAGGTGAACAAGTCGCCATTGTATACTCGCGAACCCAGGTCGTAGGTTGTGAGCGGGTTACGGTCAAGACCGCCCAGGCCACCAAGAGCCGTGCCGCCCTGCCAGCCTTGCTTGGTGCCCGTCTGCCGGACGCGCTCGTAACGCAGACCCAAATCGATAGACAGGCGGTCGGAGGCTTTCCAGACATCATTCAGGTAATAGGCTCCCAACCGCGACACGTTATTGGTGACGGTGTAGGCTAGACCGCTTTGCAGAATGATACCATTTTTGTCGGTGGCCTGATACATCCGGCCCGGCCCATACAGCCCGCCAAACGCCGCGTTGAGCGAGGGCACCGCCGCCACTGATGCCGGAATAGCAGCGGGCGAGGGAAATTCGACCCGAACGGCGCGGGGGTTGGCTCCGAGCGTACTCAGTACGCCGTCCACAAACCAACGGGTATCAATGCTGGTGTTCGACTGGTAACTACCAAACGTAAGCTGGTGGCCACCCAATTCTTTGGTCAGGTTCAGGGACCAGATAAAATCGGTCGTTTTGTTGAACATGTTCAACGGAGCCGTGGCCAGCAGGTATTTCCCCAATTTGTTGGTTACGGTGGGGTCCAGCACCGACGAGGGTACACCGTTTACAATGGCAAACTGGGCTTTGGCCAGCACTTCGCCCGTTTGGGCATCGTAGTAGGTAGGCGAGAGCACACTGGGCGCAAACGACCCGGCGAGTGCACCGGCGAAGCTGGCTGGTACGCCCGCTCCGGTGTAGGTGCCTCCGCTGGCCAGCGCACCGGCCCCAAACTGGAGATAGCCTTGCTGAGCACCCAACTGCGGGCTACCCACCACCGAGGGCAACACCGGCAATACACTATTGCCTTGGTATTGGAGGTAATTTTGGTCGAACGTTGAGTACTTGGCACGGGCCGTGAGTGCCCACCCTTTACCCAGTTCATAGGAGAAATCACCCCCGAAGGCCGTGGTCTGGTTTTGAATGCCGTTGCGGGCGTTAAACTCGCGGGTGGGAGCATTGATGGTGCCATCGGCATTACGACGTACCTGATCGGCCAGGGGCACCTGCGCCTGCACATCCACAAACGTGGTCGAGTAGTTGATGTCCACCCGGTCGGTACCGCCAAAATATCCGCCCGCCAGGTCGTTGGTCAGGGCAATTTCCTTGAAAAACGTGTTCTGGTCGTTCAGGTATTTGCCATAGAGTTTGAGGTTGCCCTTGCCCTCCGCGAAACTCTTGGTCAGGTTGGCCCGTACCTGCCCGCCCACGTTGGCATTGAAAGGCGTGTTGCGGGCACCACCGTCTACGCGGTAGAAACCGCCCACGTGGTAGGCCCAACCGTTGGCCAGCGGCCCGCCAAATTCGGCATCCACCCGGCCAAGCCCTTTGTTATTGCCATAGAAACCGCCCGTAGTACGCATGGAGCCGCTGAAAGCCGGGCCACCCGTTTTGGAGATAAAATTGAAAATACCCCCCGGCGAGTTGGCCGACGTGATGGCCGCCGACCCGCCCCGGATAGCTTCCATCCGGGCGGTGCTGAGGTCAGCCCGCTGGTACATGTCCACCAGCGAAAAGCCCATCTGCGCACCCATCACGGGCAAGCCTTCTTCCTGCAAACTGACATACTGAAAACCAACCTGATCGTTTCCAACCGGAGCCAGACCCCGCGCCACAATCTTCGAGCCTACTTCGCCCGATGAGTTGTCGGCCCAAATGCCCGGTACCGACTGGAGCAAATCGCCGGTGCCACGGGGGGCACGTTGGTCTATGCTGCGGGTGTTGAGGGTGGTAATGGCCACGCTCGATTCCAGTTTGGTGCGCGGGTCGAACGTACCGGTGATGATGACGGTCTCCATCGAGAGGGCATCTTCGGTGAGCCGGAAATTAGTCACCGTGGTGCCTGTGCCCACCACAACGCGCTGCCGCAAGGGCACAAAACCAACAAAAGATGCCTGCACCGTATACGTACCTGGCTCAAGACCTGCCAGCAAAAACTGTCCTTTGGCCTCCGATACGGCCCCTTTGGTGGTGCTGCCTACCACCTGAATGGTGGCACCTCCCAATGGGTTACTGCTTTGATCCAGAATTACGCCGGAGATAGAGCCGGTCTGGGCGTAGGTTGCCGTGCCTACAAGAATAAAAAGCATGCTCAGCCAGTGCCGGGCAAGAAGAGGTATAAATCGCATAGGGTTATTCGTTACAGGGGGTTATTAATTTAACCTGTGCAAGTTGCGCACAGGATTTTATATTATGACTATTTGCCGAAAAATTTCACTTTTTAACGGACAAAAAATGATCGTAGCGACCGATTTGGTAAGCCGTTTTGGCATCCTGGCTACAACGGGGTTGGGTTTTATGTGTTCGGCTAACCTCGCTGCAACACATTAAAAACCGCGCTCACCCGCACAATTCGCTCGTCGTCCTTCATGATGAACGCATTGACAAACGCCACTGCCGAGCCAATAAAATGGATATCAGTATGCACCTCAAGCCAGTCGCCTACTTTGGCGTTGCCCACAAAATCGGTAGAAAGGCTGACTGTTACCAGCGGTACGGGTGGTTTGCGCGAGAACGCCGCCGCGTAACCCATCGCCACGTCGGCCAGGGTGGTGTAGACCCCGGTGTGGGCAAAACCGCGTCCGTTCACATGCTTATCCAGCACCATCATCCCAATAATCAGTTCATCGCCAACTTGTTGGCTATACATGGGGCCAGCCGTTTCCAAAAAGGGGCTGGTACGAAAAATTGGCTCGAAGCCTTCGGGAATGTCCATAAAAGTAGATTTTGAGGCCAATTTACGACACCCGCCCCAGTGTGACTAACGTACCTGGCCCTTGAACGGGCAAAACAGCCCACGTTCAGACTGCCGCTTGGCCATCGTCAGCCATTTATCACAAAAATTGCATGGCTGTTTGTGAAAACCGTAGATTGTAGCGTCTTTGGTCACTTTTGCCAAAGTAAGCACTCCAATGTACCCTATATGAATAGACGAGACTTCATCAATGTGTCCGGCCTGGGCGTGGGCGGGCTGCTGGTCGGCAGTATCCCGGTCATGGGCCACCACGTACCTGCCGAACGCCTTTTGGAGCCGGGCGCAGACCTGGCCGTTAAGAAACGCCTGGCCGATATTGCCCTCAACGCCGCCAAAACGCAGGGAGCCACCTACGCCGATGTGCGCATTGGCCGCTACCTCCAGCAGTTTTTGTTCACCCGCGAAACCCGTGTGCAAAACATCACCAACGCCGAAAGCTACGGGGTGGGCATCCGGGTCATCGCCAACGGCACCTGGGGGTTCGCCGCCACCTCCGACGTGTCGCCCGATGGCATTGCCCGTGCCGCGCAGACCGCCGTGGCCATTGCTAAAGCCAACGCCCGGTTGCAGAAAGAACCTGTGGTGCTGGCCCCGCAGGCGGGCGTGGGCGAGGTGCAGTGGCGAACACCCCTTACCAAAAACTCGTTTGCCGTTCCGGTGAAAGACAAAGTCGATCTGCTACTGGCGGTGAATAGCGAGGCCATGAAAAACGGCGCGGGCTTCGTGACCTCAAACATGTTTTTCGTGAACGAGCAGAAATACTTTGCCTCCACCGACGGCTCTTACATCGACCAGGATATTCACCGCATTTGGCCCACGTTTACCGTCACGGCGGTAGACCGGGCGGCGGGCAAATTCCAAACCCGCGACGCGCTCAGTTCGCCAATGGGCATGGGCTATGAATACCTGGATGGTACCGCAACAGAGAAAATTTTGGCCCCCAATGGCCTGGTGGGCTACCGCAATGCCTATGACATGGTGGAGGATGCTACCCTGGCGGCAAAACAGGCCAAAGAAAAACTTACGGCCAAAACCGTGTCGGCGGGTAAATATGACCTCGTGCTCGACCCCAACCACCTCGGCCTCACCATCCACGAATCCGTGGGCCACCCTACCGAGCTGGACCGGGTGCTGGGCTACGAAGCCAATTACGCCGGTACCAGCTTCGCCACGCTCGACAAATGGAAGTCAGGTACGTTCCAATACGGTTCGAAACTGGTCAATATTGTGGCCGACAAAACCCAGCCCCACACCCTGGGCACGGTAGGGTACGACGACGAAGGCGTACCCGCCAAACAATGGGATTTGATCCGAAACGGCGTGTTGGTCAACTATCAGGCCATCCGCGACCAAGCGGCCATCATTGGCGAAAAAGCGTCGCACGGCTGCTGCTACGCCGACAATTGGAGTTCGGTGCAGTTTCAACGGATGCCCAACGTATCGCTGAAAGCAGGCACCGAAAAACGGTCGGTGGCCGACATGATTAAGGGCGTGGAGAAAGGCATCTACATTATTGGGCGCGGGTCGTATTCCATTGACCAACAGCGGTATAACTTCCAGTTTGGCGGGCAACTGTTCTACGAAATCAAGAACGGCGAACTGGCCGGGATGCTCAACGACGTGGCCTACCAGAGCAACACCCAGGAATTCTGGAACTCCTGCGCCCAACTCTGCGACCAGGACGATTACCGCACCTTTGGCTCGTTTTTCGACGGCAAAGGGCAACCCGGCCAAGTCAGTGCCGTGTCTCACGGCTCGGCCACCACGCGGTTCAACGGCGTGAACGTGATTAATACAGGACGGAAAATTTAAGGGGTAGCATTAATTAAAGCTGTCACGCTGCGAATATCTGCGTAACAGCTTCCTTAATAGACATATACTTTCGATCATGCTAAACAAAGAAGAAGCAAAACGAATTACCGACAAGGTACTGGCCTTCCGCAAGGC
>JAYUKZ010000319.1:0-8046 GCA_043763995.1 Fibrella sp. | reverse complement strand
CCGAACTGGCCGAACTCGGTTTTGAATCGTTCACCGAAACCGACACCGGCCTGAACGCCTATATCCCCGAAACTGATTATGAGGCCGATGCTGTGGCCGCGCTGCTGGCCCGATACCAGGCCCAAACGGCAATAGCGTATGCCGTTCATTCGTTAGAAAAAAAGAACTGGAACGCCGAATGGGAACAAAATTACCAGCCCATCGAAGTCATTTCCGGTGTGGTTTCGGTGCGGGTGCGGGCCTCGTTCCACGCCCCCGACCCGGCCTTTACCTACGACTTGTTGATAAACCCCAAAATGTCGTTTGGCACCGGCCACCACGAAACCACCCACATGATGATGCAGCAACAACTGGGCCTGGGCCACCAGAACCTTGCCGTGCTCGACGTGGGGAGCGGCACCGGAATCCTGGCAATTTTGGCCATAAAACTGGGCGCACGGGAGTCCCTAGCGTTCGACATTGAAGAATGGGCCGTGGAGAATGCCCGCGAAAATGCCGCCCTCAACCACTGCCCGCAGGTGCGGGTGCAGGGCGGCACCATTGCCGACGTGCCCCCGCACGAACGCTTTGGGCTGGTGCTGGCCAACATAAACCGCAATGTGCTGCTGGCCGAAATACCCGCCTACACCACGTACCTGGAGCCGGGCGGGCACCTGCTGGTGAGTGGTTTCTACGAACACGATGCGCCCGATATTATTGACAAAGCCACCGAGAACGGCCTGACTATCAGTACCCAACTGACTCGAAACGAATGGGCCTCGGTGCTGTTTGAAAAAATTTTGTGAATGCCGCGTAAACAACAACCCGCATGAACCGTATTGTATCGGCTTAACCCCCAACCCCCTGAAGGGGGCTTCAGACTCGGCGTAACGCTGTCTTGGAAAAGCCCCCCTTCAGGAGGTTTGGGGGTTACGCCGAGTTTGAAGCCCCCTTCAGGGGGTTGGGGGTTACGCCGATACAATATGCTAAACTCTTTACTCCGGAAATTATGAACCGTATTGCACTGATTATCTGTTTGTTAATACCTTTTTTTGGCCTGGCCCAAACCATTAAACTATCCGACAATGCCGGGCAGTTTATTCCCGACGTGCAGGCCCTGATGGCCACCGGCGGGCCGGGGGCGGTGCAGGCCGGTAAAGACCTGGAATCGCTTTGGACAGACGCGGTTTTTTCGGCCCCGCAGCAGGAGCGAATCCGGGTGTTGGCGCGGCAGATGAACCAGAAACGCTACCAGCCCGCCACGCATTTCGCGCCCCTGTTCGGGTCGCTTTACCACATGGTGCATACGGCCCGCCCCGCCGTGACGGCCCCTGACATGGATAACTTGCTGACGGTGTTCGAGAAGCAGTTCGCCCTCAACGACCCCAAAGCCTTTGCCCGCACCCTGGAAGCCACCCGCGCCTTTCTGCAACGCCGCGAGATTTACGCCGCCAGGTTTAACCGGACGTACCTGTTGGGCGGCACCTTCTCGTTTCGGTTCATCGACAAGCCCGCCACCACCCCGCCCGATGGCACCACTGCCACCGAAACGGCCACTCTACCCGCCGCTACGGCTTCCAGCTTCGACGGTTGGGACGCGCCCGTGGGGCTGGATACGACCCAGCCCCGCGAGATTGGCGTGGTCTACAAACCCATTCAGCGGCGGCCCATCCCCACACCTGTGGGGGCTGTGCTTACGCTCAACAACGCCTTTTTGGCCATTGTTGCTAACGGCGATTCGGTGCTGGTCACGGGCACTTCAGGCGATTTTATGCTTAAGGAAGGCGTTTGGGTGGGGCGCGGCGGCACGTTTTCGTGGGCGTTGCAGGGCCGCGACGACCGCTTTGTGACCCTGACCGATTACAGCATGACGGCCATGAACCCCCGCCTCCTGGCCGACGACGTGACGCTGACGCTCGAAAAAGGAGCCAAACCTATTCGGGGGGTGTTCGAGTATTTGAGCAAAAAACGGTTCAGCAACGTACCTGACCAATACCCGCGCTTTGCCTCGTACCGAAACAATGAGGTCATTCCCGGTTTGGGCACCGGCATTGGCTACAAAGGCGGGCTGGCATTGGCGGGCCTGCAACTGGTGGGGGCCTCTGCCGATGGGCAACCCGCCACGCTCACCATTGCCGACCGCACGGGCAAAACGGCCCTGAAGCTGGTGAGCCGCAAATTCGAGTTTCGCGACTCGCTCATCACCGCGTCGGTGGCCCGGTTTACGGGTTACCTCGACGTGGCCGACTCGCTGACGCACCCCGCCGTGCAAGCTAAATTCGACAAAATAACGCGCACCCTCTGGCTCAACCGCGTTGACCGCACCGGCTATGGCCGCGTACCCTTTGCCGATACGTACCACCAGTTTTATATTCTGCCCGAAGTGGTGCGCTGGGACGTGCCCCGCCAAAAAGTGGAGTTTTACCAGGTAGGAGCCAAACGCGAGATACCCGTCCGTCTCGAATCGTTCGATTATTTCCAGCCCGACCGTTACGCCGCCATCGCCACCGATTATGGGTTTCACCCGTTGCAAATTGTGGGAAATTACATTACCAAAACCAAGCAGCAAACCTTTCTGGACGACGACCTGACGCGGATGGTGCCCAACGTGAACCCGGAGGCCCTGCGCGGGTCGTTGGGGCGGATGTTGCTGGAAGGTTATCTGGAGCAGGACGACCGCACCAAACTCATGCGCCTGACCCGCAAAGGTGCCCTGTATATTCTGGCCTACAACGAAAAACGTGACTTCGACAACTTTGAAATCCGGTCAATCTTCAATAGCAACGATTCGGCCCGCAACGCCAGCATTGATCTTGGATCGGTAGATAAATACCTGACCGTGAGGGGGGTAGATCGGTTCACGATCAGCGATTCGCTGCGTATTTTTGGTTTGCCGACCGATAAAATCCTGCGCATTGGCAAGGGGCGCGCCCTGGCGTTTAGCGGGCAGATGAAATCGGGAAACATGCGCTATAGCGGCCCCGACCTCAAGTTCGATTATGACAAGTTTGCGCTGAACATGAACAAGGTCGAATCAATTACGTTTACGCCGCAAAAACTGGCCGATCAGGGGCGCACCGACGAGATTGGGGGCGATATTAAATACGATAAACCTGGCTCAGTTTTTTTCGCCACGGCGGATAATAAATCGGGAAAAATGAAGGGCAAAAAAACCACCCAACGCCTGGTAATGCCCGAAGGCATGACGGTCTATTTTGACCAGGAAGAACGCGGCGAGTTGCGCTACAACCGGCGGGTATTTTTCAAGATTCCGGCTATTGATAATGACAGCGTGGGCAAGGGCGATATTTCGTTTGTGGGTACGTTCAATTCCGACGGGATGTTTCCGCCCTTCAAGGCCGAACTGAAAACCATGCCCGACCAAACGCTGGGGTTTGCCCACACCGCCCCCGCCACGGGCTACCCCGTCTACGGCCTGCCCTCGACCATGAAACTCACCGGCGATCTGGTCATGGACAAAACCGGCTTGCGCGGCCACGGCGGGCTGACCCATTTGGCCGCCACGCTGGCCACCAAAGACATCCTGTTCACGCCCGACTCGGTGGTGGCCACGGGCGAAACGGGGCAAGTGGTGGAGGCGCAGGCGACCAAACTAGCCGTGGCCAAACCCAAAAAAGGGCAACGCGCCGTGGCCCAAACCGCCCCCGCCCAGACTTATTACCCCAACGTGGCCCTGGCCAATTTCGGGATGAAATGGTGGCCTAAAGCCGACAGTATGGTCATTACGACCCAGAAAAACAGCTTCACGTTTTTCGGCGGCAACACCAAACTAACCGGCAATTTGCTGGTACGTGCCTCCGGCTTGTTTGGCAACGGCCTGCTGACCCGCCCCGATTCGGAAGTAGAATCGGAGAGCATTAAGTTCGGAAAAGATGGTTTTCTGGCCGATAATGCCCGGCTCAAAATTGAGTCGGGGGGAACGGAGGTGCGGGGCGTGGCTCCTAAACCGGTGCTGCTGGGTACGGCTCTGGACGTTGATTTTGACCAGGCGAAAGGGCTGGTAAACATGGCCATTAACCTCGATAACCGGGCCGAAGACGACACGCTGAGTTCGAGCATGGAGTTTCCCTACGCCGCCTACCGCACCAACATCAGCCGGGCGCAGTGGAACATGACCGCCAAAACCATTGCCATGAAGGGAGACGTGAAAACGTCGACGTTTACGGCCACCGCCGAGGAGCAGCAGGGGCTGACCTTCAACGCCGGGGCGGGGCTGTACGACATCGAAAAAATGACCCTCAACATCAGTGGCGTACCGTTTGTGACCGCCGCCGATGCCCGCATTTACCCCGACAAAGGGCTGGTATCGGTGCGGCGCAACGGCGATATGCTACCCTTTAAAAATGCCCGCCTCGTGCTCGATACCGTGTCGTTGTTCCACCGCCTGCGCAACGGAAATATCCAAATCACATCCCGGACGCGGTTTGAGGGCGATGCTACGTACCTGTTCGCCACGGCGAAGGGCGACACCACGGCCATCAAGATGGGTAGTTTCGAGTTCAAAGAAGCTGGTAAACAGGCTGTTGCGACCGTTCGGCAAACCGCCAAAACCCCCGACAGCCGCCGCAAACGCCCCGCCGCCGCGCCCAAACCCCTCACCACCTACTACACCGTGGCCCGCGCCGACATCAGCGAAGCCGACCGCCTGATGCTGACCTCGAAAATGCAGTTCAAAGGCGATATTCAGATGCGGGCACCCGAAAAAGACCTGGCCCTGGATGGGTTTATTAAGCCAGTACTGAAAAAACGCGCCAACCTTATCGGCGGCTGGATTCCGTTTAAGGCCAACGTGGTGGAAACGATTGACATTCCGGTAGATGACAAGCTCAAAAATGAAGACGGGCAGGTGCTGGTGGCGGGCATTCATAGCCGGTTTGGCAGCCCCGGTATTTACCCCGCGTTTTTGTCGCCCAAAGAAGATACCCGCGACGAACCACTTTTCCGGGCCACGGGCATCATGCGGTACGACGAAAAAGAAAAAGCATTCGTGATTGGCCCGAAAGTGGGAACCGAGGGGCTGAGCAACGATTTTGAGAGTAGTTTCCGGTTCAACGACGACCGGGGTATCATGACGTTTCGGGGCGGCATGAACCTGCTGGCCAGTGCCCCCAACACGTACCTGCTGGCCAGTGGGTCGGCGCGGGTGAACGTGGATAGTGCCGCCTACCGCATAAACGCCCTGTTGTCCCTCACGTTTCCGGTGCCCGATGCTGCCGCCCAGGCCATTGCCGCCAAACTGGTGGAGGGCAACCTGGAAGAACAAAACAGCGACCCCGCCGACGACGACCTGAATCGCCTCTCCGACAAGCTGTTGCCCCTGCTGGGCCAACGCGCCGTGGATGAGTATCGCAACAAAGCGCAAAATCAGCACGTATCGCTGGCTACGGCTTCGCCCAAACTGGCTTCGGCTCTGGTTATTTCCAACGCCAACCTGCGCTGGTCGGAACGCAACAATGCCTTTTACAGCGTGGGCAAACTGGGCGTTTCCAACCTGCAAACCACTGACATCAACGCGCAGATGGACGGGTATCTGGAGATCAGAAAGGGCGGCAACGGCGACGAACTGAGCCTGTATCTGGCTGCCTCCGACGACGTGTGGGCCTTTTATGACTACCACCCCACCCCCAACGGCGGCGGGCAACTGGCCATCACCACCTCCGACCAGGCCACCAACGACCGCCTGACGGCCCTGTTTTCGAACGGAAAAGGGAAAAACAGCCTGAGCCTTGTACCCGCCACCGACGACGAAAAAGCGTTGTTTGTAGAACGCTACGAAGCCCAGTATAACGTGCGGGCCAAACCCAAAGCCAAACCAACGGCCAAACCCGCCACCCGCCCCGTGGCGAGCCAACCCGACGAGTTCAGCAGCGACGAACCCGCCGCCGCGCCCGCCGCCAAACCCGCCAAAGGCAAACGCGCCCAACCCGCCACCCGCACCGCCGCCACCAACGTACCTGAGCCAGACACCGACCCCACCGAGCCGCCTGCCCCCGCCGGCAAAAGCAAGTCGGTAGCCAAAGGCAAGCCCGGCAAGACCGAACCCGGCAAAAAAGCCCCCGCCACCGTGGCCAAAAAAGAGCCGGTGAAGAAGGAGGAGAAAAAAGACAAAGAGGACGAGAAGGAAGGTTTTTGAGGCTACCACCCCACCCCCAGCCCCTCCCCGTTAGGGAGGGGAGCCGCACTACTGTAGCTTCGCCAACTTACTGATAATGAGCGAAGCTATGCCGAATCGGCTCCCCTCCCTAACGGGGAGGGGTTGGGGGTGGGGTGGCGATTCGGTGGGGTTTCTTACCCCAACAAATCCACCAACGCCAGACGCAGGTCAGGAAATTTGTATTGGAAAGTGGTTTCGTCGGCGAGGCGGCGGTTCATGACGTAGTTGCCGCCTAATACCGTGATGGCCAGTTCGCCGAACATGAGCTTGATGACAAAGGCCGGAATGTTGGGCAAAATGAGGGGTTTGTCCAGCACATCGGCAATGAGGCGGGTAAGGTCGGCGTTGGAGACGGGCTTGGGGGCCACGGCGTTGTAGACCCCGTTCCAGTGCTCGTTTTTGATGGCTTCGATGAACAGCCCGCAGATGTCGTCGAGGTGAATCCAGGAAAGATATTGCTCGCCGGTGCCGATGGGTGCGCCCGCCCCCAGCCGGATGGGCTGCACCAGTTTGGGCAACGCGCCGCCGCCCGTGGCCAGCACCACCCCCGTGCGGAGGCGCACCGTGCGGATGCCCTGCGCCGTGATGGGTTCCACGGCACGCTCCCAGGCGCGGGTGACTTGGGCCAGAAAATCGGTACCGGCAGGGCTGTTTTCGCGCAGGGGGCGGTCGCCGGTGTCGCCGCCGTAGAAGCCAATGGCCGAGGAGGCGATGACGCTTTTAACGTGGTGTTGATTTTGCGCCAGCGCGTCGGCCAGCAACGCCGTAGAGCGGGTTCGGCTGTCCATAATCTCGCGTTTGCGGGCCTCTGTCCAGCGGCTGTCGGCAATGCCCGCCCCGGCCAGGTGAACAATATGGTCGGCGGTCTGGAAGGCGCGTTCGTCCAGTTGGCCCTTGTTTATGTTCCAGCCAAAAGCCTCTACGTTGGTCTGCCGGGTGGGGGTGCGGCTCAGGTACGTTACGGTATAGCCCTGTTGCTGAAGGAGTTGCGTGAGGCGTTGGCCAATCAGGCCGGTTCCGCCCGTGATGAGTACTGTTTCCATAAAACGTTGTTGGTTGGTGCGTAGGGCAATCGAATTTCTCTCAATTATTCAGCTTAGAGAAAAGGCTACCGCTTTTTTTGCGTGGATGTCGGTCGTATCAAACAGGGTATGGTGAGTGTGCTCCGGGGTAATGAGCAGGCTTATTTCTGTACACCCAAGAATGATCCCATCAGCCCCCTTTGCCATTAGGTCATCCATAATTTCCAGGTACGTCTTTCTCGATTTATCCGTAATTATTCCGTTGACCAATTCTTCGTAAATAATCTGGTGAATAGCCGTTCGCTGATTATCACTGGGAATGATGGTTTCTATGCCATGTTGTTCGTTGAGCCGGTCTTTCAAAAACCCATGTTCCATCGTAAATTTCGTACCCAGAAGCCCAACTTTTTTGTGCTTACTGTTTTTAATTGCTTCGGCGGTAGCATCGGCAATGTGTAAGAGGGGAATTTGTACGTTTTCGGTAAGTTTGTCTGCCAGTTTGTGCATGGTATTCGTACACAAAACGAGGCAATCAGCCCCTCCCTTTTCCAATTGTTGCGCGGCAAAACTCATGATTTCGCCCAGTTGTGCCCAATTGCCAGTATGTTGTAAGGCGGCAATTTCGCCGAAATCAACCGAATACATCAGGGAGCGGCATGAATGGTTTCCGCCAAGAATTCGTTTGGTTTCCTGATTTATTAGTCTGTAATAAACCGCAGAGCTTTCCCACGACATTCCGCCTATGAGGCCAATTATTTTTTGCACGGCTATTAATTTTTTTTACACGATTAAGTAAAGATTCAGGGCTTCCATTCCGTTGGAGTGCCTAATTGGCGGGCGTAGTGGGCGGGGGCCGTTTGGTACACGTGC
>JAYUKZ010000318.1:0-8134 GCA_043763995.1 Fibrella sp. | reverse complement strand
TGCGCTGGTAGTTCATCACGTCGTCATATTCCAGCAACCGCTTGCGAACCCCAAAGTTGTTTTCCTCCACTTTTTTCTGCGCCCGCTCAATAGAGTTGGTAATCATGGAGTGCTGGATGACCTCACCTTCTTCCAGGCCCATCCGGTCCATGAGTTTGGCAATGCGCTCGGAGCCGAACAGGCGCATGAGGCTATCTTCCAGGCTCACAAAAAATTGCGACGTACCTGGGTCGCCCTGCCGCCCGGCCCGCCCGCGCAACTGCCGGTCTACCCGCCGCGACTCGTGCCGTTCGGTGCCGATGATGGCCAACCCGCCCGACCCTTTCGATTCGGGCGTGAGTTTAATATCCGTGCCGCGCCCGGCCATGTTGGTGGCAATGGTGACGGTGCCGGGTTGCCCGGCCACGGCCACAATTTCGGCCTCGCGCTGGTGGTATTTGGCGTTCAGTACCTGGTGCTGAATTTTGCGCAGCCCCAGCATCCGGCTCAGCAGTTCCGAGTTTTCAACCGAGGTAGTACCCACCAGCACCGGGCGGCCTTTGCCCACCAGTTCCACAATTTCGTCTACGACAGCGTTGTATTTTTCGCGCACCGAGCGGTACACTTTATCTTCTTCATCTTTGCGGCTGATGTTGCGGTTGGTCGGAATGGCCACCACGTCGAGTTTGTAAATCTGCCAGAACTCCGAGGCTTCCGTTTCGGCGGTGCCGGTCATGCCGCAGAGTTTGTGGTACATGCGGAAGTAGTTCTGAAGCGTGATGGTGGCGTAGGTTTGGGTGGCATCTTCCACTTTCACGCCCTCTTTGGCTTCCACGGCCTGATGCAGCCCGTCGCTCCACCGCCGCCCCTCCATGATGCGGCCCGTCTGCTCGTCCACAATTTTTACTTTTCCTTCCTGAATAATGTACTCCACATCTTTCTCGAACAGGGTGTACGCTTTCAGCAATTGGTTCACGGTGTTAATCCGCTGGGTCTTCACCGAATAGTCGCGGATGAGGCCCTCTTTATGCAAAATTTTCTCCTGCTCGCTGAACCCCGTGTGTTTGTCAATGGCGTTGAGGTCAATAGAGAGGTCGGGCAGGATGAAAAAGCTGGCATCTTCGCCCGCGCCGGTGATGAAATCGATGCCTTTTTCGGTCAAATCGATGCTGTTGTTGCGCTCATCGATGGTGAAATACAGCGGCATATCGGCCTCCGGCATCAGCTTCTGGTTTTCGGCCAGGTAGATGGATTCGGTTTTTTGCAGCGTTTGCCGAACGCCCGTTTCGCTCAGAAACTTGATGAGCGGTTTCAGTTTGGGCAACCCCCGAAAGGCCCGGAACAGGGCCAAGCCGCCCTCTTTATCGTCGGGGTTGGCGGCGAGTTTGCGCTTGGCTTCGATCAAAAAATCGTTTACCAGGCGGCGTTGGGCTTCCACCACGCGGCTCACGCGAGGCTTCAGTTCGGCGTAGTCCTGCTCGTCGCCACGGGGCACGGGGCCACTGATAATCAACGGAGTACGGGCATCATCGATCAGTACTGAGTCTACTTCATCGACCATGGCGTAGTGGTGTTTGCGCTGCACCAGTTCGTCGGGCGTGCGGGCCATGTTGTCGCGGAGGTAGTCGAAACCGAACTCGTTGTTGGTGCCGTAGGTGATGTCGGCCAGGTAAGCGGCCTTGCGCTGCTCGGAGTTGGGCTGATGCTTGTCAATACAGTCAACGCGCAGGCCATGAAACTGAAACAGCGGCCCGTTCCATTCCGAGTCACGTTTGGCCAGGTAATCATTGACCGTAACCAGGTGAACGCCGCGTCCGCTGAGGGCATTCAGAAAAGCGGGCAGGGTAGAGACCAGCGTTTTGCCTTCGCCGGTGGCCATTTCGGCAATCTTACCCGTGTGGAGCACCACGCCGCCAATCAACTGCACGTCGTAGTGGATCATGTCCCATTTAATGGTGTTGCCCGCCGCATCCCAGGTGTTGGCCCAATAGGCTTTGTCGCCCTCAACGCGCACGTTTTTGCGGGTGCGGGCAATTTCGATGTCAAAATCGGTGAGGGATACTTCGAGTTCGGCGTTTTCGGTGAAGCGTCGGGCGGTTTCTTTCACCACGGCAAACGCCTGGGGCAAAATGGCCAGCAGCACCCGCTCCAGTTCTTTGTTGCGCTCTTTGTCCAGCACGTCTACCTGGTTGAAAACGGCTTGTTTCTGGTCAACGTCCATGCCCGGCGCGTCGGCTACCTGCTGGCGGAGGTCGGCAATCTGCTGGTCAATGGCCTGGAGTTCCTGGGCAATGTGGGTACGTAGTTGGGCCGAAAAAGCGCGTAACTCGTCGTGGTTGAGGGGTTTCAACCGCTCAAATTCTGCGTTAATCAGGCCCACGTAGGGCAGCAGGTCTTTCAGGTCCCGCTGCGATTTGGTGCCAAATAATTTGGCTATACTCTTAGTGATGAAATTACTCATTGGGGATATGGTTTGGCGGGGCGGCGGGCCGGTGGTGGGCCTGACCAAACCCCACTCTTGTGGTTGCGTTTGGCCACAAAATTAACGCTTTATAGCCGGAGTTGCGTACTTGCATCGCTATTCTCGGCGTGGCCAGTACGCAGCGTAGCCCCCCGCCCTGAAGGCGGTTCGACGGGTCGATGCCCGCTTGCGCGTCAATACGCCTACGGCACAGCTACGCTTGCGCAAGCGGGCATCGACCCGTCGAACCGCCTTCAGGGCGGGGGGCTACGCCGCGTCCGAGCTACGTCGAGCAAAATAAATCGCTTATAATCAATTAATTACAAACGAAAAAAGGCCCCCGCTTCCCGGTCGGGGAGGCGGGGGCCGTTCTGGCATTGGTAGCAGGAGCTAGGCCAGACCGGTACGGCCAAAGCGGTACCGCGAGAAACAACGGTTAAGCACGATGCGGTACATTTGGCCAAATTGGGCGTAGCACCAGGCTTTAAGCTGTTTCACTTCGTCGCCCACCAGGGTATGGAGGGCTTTTTTCAATTCTTTCTCGAACAACTGACGGTCGAAACTGACTTTTTGCAAAATCATTTTGACATACTCAAGCATGGAAGCCATACGGCATTCGTTGTTTTGGGTTAATTTGTAGGAACGAAAAGCAGATTGACGGCAAGTGGGTTGGGTACTGTTTTTTCAACGGCTACAAAGGTATAATGTTGCTATCACATTTATATGAGACTTGCATTATTCACAGTATTTTTTGCCTTATGTATGTACGAATCAACATTTGTTTTTAGCCAATCGACTGAAAACCTGTTGGTTATCGATCACAGTGCTACTGACTTTTCTATTGAACGGTCATTTACCATTTCCCTGCTGGTGCCCGGTGTGGATGTGCGTCCCGTGGTGGCCTTCCCCGACATTCCCGGCCTGGTGAAACAGGGCATCAGTAGCAGCAGCACCCGCACCGAGGTGGCGAGCCGCGAGCAGACCAACCACCTGCTGGTGCAAACGTACCTGGCCGTGCGCCCCGGCATCATCCGGGTGGCTCCCTTCACGCTTGCGGCCAACGGGCAGGTGGCGCGGGCATCGGGGCTGGTGCTGACGGTGCGGCCCGGCCCGGCGGCAGTGTTGGCAGCGGTGCAGGCGGCAGCCCGCCTGGCCAACGCCAACGCCGACGAACGAGCCGCTTTTTTACAAGCCTCAGTGGGGCAGCCGGCCGTGTACCCCGATGAGGGTCAGCGTGTTACGCTCAGTTTTTTTGTAGCCGAAAACTACCCCTACGAACTATCGTTCCAGGGTCTGGAAACCCAAATCGCCGAAATTGTTCGAAAAATTCGTCCGCTCAACGCCTGGGAAGAAACCGAAAACATCACCGAAATTGTGCCCCGCCCCGCGCTGCTCAAGGGCCGCCGATACGTAGAATACCGGCTGTATGCGGCCACTTTTTTTCTGCTTAACTCCCGCGCGGCTCCCGCCCGGCCCCTGGGGTTGCCCGCCGTGTCGCTCACGGTGCTGCGCCGGGCAGTTGGCCCAATGCCCATTGGGCCAGCATCCGGGTCGGCCAGTGCGCCAGGTACGTTCTCGGCCACCAGCCCGGCTAGTGCTACCGCCAGTGCCGAGGCCATTACGTTTAGCAGCGAACCGGTGCCGTTCCGGGTGCGACCCCTACCCGCGCCCGCCGGCTCGTCCAACGGGGCAGGCCAAGCGGGGCAAACCAGCGTAGGTACGTTCCGGCTCACCGACGGGCTGGATAGGGGGCAGGTGCTGGTGGGGCAGTCCGTGCGGTACGACATTCGGATTGAGGGACAGGGGAACATTGCCGGGATTCAGCCGCCGCAACTGGTGCAGCCCGCCGCCACCGACCTGACCGTTTTCCCCCCACAAGTTCAGGAGCAACTCAACCGCAACGCCGCCGTGGTGAGCGGCACCAAACTATTCCGGTATTTTCTGATTCCCACCCAAAAAGGCACCGTGGTGTTGGCCAACCGGTTTTTCTGGGTTTACTTCAACCCCCGGTTGGGCCAATATGACACCCTGCGCCCCCAAGCTACCCTCCGTGCCGTGGCCAGTGCAGACGGGGCAACGCCGGGAATTGTGCCCGCCGACACCCTGGGCGGCTCCGGGCGACCGTCGATCTACGCGGGCCTGGAACGCATCAGCAGTACCGAACAAACCGTAAATTGGCCCCTGCTCATCCGGGCAATGGCCAACGTGCTGGTGGTGGTGATGCTACTGGGTACGTTGTTTGTATTTTTCAAAAGGTAGCCCCTAACCCCCACACATGAGCAGTACCTACGGAACACTTTTCAAGATTGCCACCTTCGGCGAATCGCACGGGGCGGCCATTGGCGTAACCATCGACGGGTGCCCGGCGGGTTTAGCTTTCGACACCGATTTTATTCAGGCCGAACTCGACCGCCGCAAACCGGGGCAGTCGCGCATTACGACCCAACGCCGCGAGGCCGACGAGTTTGAAGTGCTGTCGGGCGTGTTTGAGGGCCACACCCAGGGCACGCCCATTGCGCTCGTGATTCGCAACACCGACCAGCGCAGCAAAGACTACGGCCACATTGCCCAACAATACCGCCCCAGCCACGCCGACTATACGTACCAGGCTAAATACGGCACCCGCGACCACCGGGGCGGCGGGCGGTCGTCGGCGCGGGAAACGGCGGCGCGGGTGGCGGCGGGGGCGGTGGCCAAGCTCTTGCTGAACCAACTGGGCATCACCATCCAGGCGTATGTGTCGCAGGTGGGAACGCTCCGGCTCGATATTCCCTATGCCGAACTGGATTTGGCATTGGCCGAAGAAAATGCCGTGCGCTGCCCCGACCCCGCCACCGCCGCCCGCATGTTCACCCTCATTGACGACACCCGCAAACGCGGCGACAGCATTGGCGGCATTGTAGACTGCGTGGTGACAAACGTACCGGCGGGCTGGGGCGAACCCGTTTTCGACAAACTCCACGCCGAACTGGGCAAAGCCATGCTGAGTATCAACGCCGTGAAAGGGTTTGAATATGGCAGCGGTTTCGCCGGGGCCGAACAGTACGGCTCGGCCCACAACGACGAATTTTATATTGACCGGCATCCCGGAGACTCTGAGACTGGCCAGGTACGTACCCGCACCAACCGGTCGGGCGGCATTCAGGGGGGTATTTCCAACGGCGAGGTGATCTATTTCCGCACGGCGTTCAAGCCCGTGGCCACCATCATGCAAGATCAGGACAGCATCGATTCGGACGGTAACGCGGTGGTAGTGAGCGGCAAAGGTCGCCACGACCCCTGTGTGGTGCCCCGCGCCGTACCCATCGTAGAGGCCATGACCGCCCTCGTCCTGGCCGATATGTACCTCCGCCATCGGGCCACGTCGGCAGGCCGTGCTGCGTAGAGACGCGATACATCGCGTCTGGGTAATGCGCGAAGCTGAGGTACAGCAAATTTTCTTCCCCACTGCTTCGCGCACTACCCAGACGCGAGTGTCGCCGCACCGGCGTACCGGTCTCTACGCATGGGTACCTACGGTTGTACTTTCCAGACACGGTGGGCGGTTCCGTGTAGAGACGCAATACTTGCGTCTCAGCCGAGCGCGAAGCCAAGCGTCGAAACTGATTCTTTCCCACTGCTTCGCGCTCGGTGGAGACGCGATGTATCGCGTCTCTACGCACGGCACGGCCCCCTACAATTCGCGGATGCGGATGCGCTGGAACCAGACTTTTTCTTTGGGGCTGTGGCATTGCAGGGCGATATGGCCCGTGGGGTGGGGCGTGGCGTAAGCCCAATTGGCAAATTTGCTGCGGGCTATCCGTGCCTTCCAATCATCGCTACCGTATTGATAATCAACTACTTTGGTGCCATTGAGGTAATGCTCCACGTGGTTGTTGTTCACCACAATGCGGCCTTCGTTCCACTCGCCGATGGGTTTCAGGCGGGTGAGGTCGGTGGGGGGGTAGAGGTCGTAAGCGGCACCGGTGAGCTGGGTGTCGGCCAGTTTCATCAGCGTACCCGCCTTGTCGCGCCATTCGAACCCCTTGTCGTCGATGAGTTGGTATTCGGGGCCGGACATGTAGGTGCTGAACAGGTTGTGGCGGTCTTCTACCTTGTACATCACGCCGCTGTTGCTGCCTTTTGGCAGTTTAAACAAAAATTCCAGCTCGAAATTCGTGTAGGCACTGTCCGTCACCAGGTCGCCGCCGGTGCCGTCGGGGGTGAGGGCCTCGGCCTCCACGGCCCAACCCACCACGCCGGTTTTGTGGTAGCTGTGCCAGCCGGTAATGGTTTTTCCGTCGAAGAGCGTGACCCAATTGGCGGGGGGGCGGGCCGAAGTCAGCAGGGCGGCGGCACCCAGCAGTAGCAAGCCCGCAGGTACGTATCGGTTCATGGTATAGGTTGGTTTTTGGGTGAAAAAGCCAAAAATAGCCAAACCTCCTGTTTTGCTCTGCCCGGTTGTTCCACAAACTCGCGGGCAGGTGGTATCTTCATCCCCCCATGCGCGTCGTTCTCCTGCTCTTGCTGCTTGTGGTGGTCGGCTGCCAGTCTGCCACCCCCACGCTCTTCACCGCCCTCGACCCCGACCAAACGGGGGTCACGTTTGCCAACACCCTCACCGAGTCGGCCACGCAAAACGTGCTGCTCTACGAGTATACCTACAACGGCGGCGGCGTGGCCACCGGCGACCTCAACAACGACGGCCTGGCCGACCTCTATTTCACGGCCAACCAACTGCCCAACAAGCTGTATATCAACCGGTTTTCGGCAGAAAAAAACACGTTTTTGTTCGATGACGTGACCACGGCGGCGGGCGTGGCGGGTAGGCCCGGCCACTGGAAAACCGGCGTAACAATGGCCGACGTAAACGCCGATGGCTGGCTCGATATCTACGTTTGCTACTCGGCCCTGCCCGACGCGGCGGCGCGGGCCAACCAACTGTTTATCAACAACCACTGTGCGCCGGGCGGCATTCCCACCTTCAGCGAACGCGCCGCTGAGTACGGCCTCGACGCGCCCGGTACGTTCTCGACCCAGGCCAGCTTTTTCGATTATGACCGCGACGGTGATCTGGATATGTTTCTGGTCAACCACGGCAATATGTTCTACGCGCCGTTTTTCAACACCCGAAAACTGCGCCAGCAACGCCACCCGTTTTTCGGCAACCGCCTCTACCGCCACGAAGCCAACGGGCAGTTTACCGACGTGTCGGCCCAGGCGGGTATCCACGGCGGGGGCATCAATTTCGGGTTGGGCGTGGGCATCAGCGACCTCAACGCCGACGGGTGGCCCGACCTCTATGTGGGCAATGACTACGAGGAGCAGGATTACCTCTACCTCAACAACCAGCACGGGCAGTTTGTGGAGCAAGCGCAGACCGCCTTTGGCCACACCTCGCGCAACACCATGGGCATTGATATTGCCGATGTCAACAATGATGCGCGGCCCGATATTGTCACCACCGATATGCTGCCCGCCACGCAGGAACGCCAAAAACTGCTGAAAGGCCCCGACGACTATGACCGCTACCAGTTGATGGTCGATAGTGGATTTGGCCGCCAGCAGATGCGCAACATGCTGCACCTGAACCAAAGCCCCCTAGCCGCATCGGCGGACCGCCCCGACGGGGGAACTACGCTCGCGGCAGCACTTTCTACAAACTCAGTTCCCCCGTCGGGGCGGTCCGCCGATGCGGCTAGGGGGCTTCTATTC
>JAYUKZ010000317.1:0-2312 GCA_043763995.1 Fibrella sp. | reverse complement strand
CGCAGGCGTTCTTTGGGAATGAGCTTTCCCGTGTCAATGCACACGCCATACACGCCGTTTTTGATGCGAATGAGCGCGTTTTGCAACTGCTGCGTGTGCTTCTGAATCCGAACCGCCGCTTGACTCATCTGCTCGCGGTCGCTGGTGTCCACGTCTTCCATGAGTTTGGTCGAAGCCCCCGTGTTATCGGTACCGCTGTCGTTTTTGCGGCTGAGGGTTTCTTTGATGTAGGCTAATTCACGCTTATTATCGTCTAATTTTTCGTTGATGATGACCACAAATTCGCCTAATTCATTTTCTGAATACCGTTTTTTTTCCTCCTGCACCATACAAGTATTGTTTTTGGGGTGAAATAATCAAAAATTGGCTTTTGAAGCCGCAAAAGTACGGTTTATTGCGCTTATCGCAATACGTTGATTGACCGTTTGCTAAAAATACCCGTTTTTTTTCGTTCGTCAATAAATCCCAAAAACCAAGTATTATTTGGTAAAACTGCTGGTTTCCCGCAGAACGTTTGCCCGTCTTTTTAGAATTAAAGAGAATCTATTTTTTCTTAAAATAGAACAAAACGCAGAAAAAATTAAACAAAGCCTTTTTTTGTTTGAATAATAGTAAGTTTGTGCCGTCGGATTAGCCTCTAAAATGGCTTGTATTCACCTGGCAACGTATTCCATTCATAAAAATCAGTAAACAAATGATGACTTACATCGAACCTGCTCCAATTAAGGACAAAGAAAATCCGCTCGAATCCATGATGTCGCGCTTCGACAAAGCCGCCGAACTTTTGGGCATTAGCGACGAAATGTACAATATTTTGAAAGTGCCACGGCGGCAAGTAGTTGTGGGCTTGCCCGTAACGATGGACAGCGGCAAAGTCAAGGTTTTTGAGGGCTTTCGCGTCATTCACTCCACCATTTTGGGACCATCGAAAGGCGGAATTCGCTTCGACATGGGCGTGAACATTGACGAAGTGCGGGCGTTGGCCGCGTGGATGACCTGGAAATGCGCCGTGGTCGATATTCCCTACGGCGGAGCAAAAGGCGGCATTGCCTGTAACCCGCGCGAGATGTCGCCGGGCGAAATTGAGCGACTTATCCGGGCCTATACCGTACAGATGCTCGACGTTTTTGGACCCGACCGCGACATTCCGGCCCCCGATATGGGCACCGGCCCCCGCGAAATGGCCTGGATCGTTGATGAATACTCGAAGGCTAAAGGCATGACTGTTAATGCAGTAGTAACCGGAAAGCCGCTCGTGCTGGGCGGTTCGCTGGGTCGCACCGAAGCAACCGGCCGAGGTGTTACCGTGGCCGCGCTCTCGGCAATGGATAAACTCAGGATGAACCCGTACCGAGCATCGGCGGCTATTCAGGGGTTTGGTAACGTGGGTTCGTTTGCCGCCGAATTGCTCCACGAACGGGGCGTAACGGTAAACGCCATCAGCGATATTTCGGGTGGTTACTACAACGACCGGGGCATCGATATTACGGCCGCACTCGCCTACCGGAACGCCAACAAAGGCACACTCGAAGGGTTTACGGGAGCCGAAAAAATCAGCAATGAAGAACTCCTGTCTTTGGCCGTTGATGTGCTGGTGCCCGCCGCTAAAGAAGATGTGATTACCGACGAAAACGCGCACACCATTCAGGCCCGCATGATTGTGGAAGGTGCCAACGGCCCAACTTCTGCCTCGGCCGACGAAATTATCAACAGCAAAGGAATCATGGTGGTGCCGGATATTCTGGCCAATGCCGGCGGCGTAACGGTGTCGTATTTCGAGTGGGTACAAAACCGGATTGGCTACAAATGGACCCTCGACCGGATTAACCGCCGCGCCGACCGCGTGATGAAAGATGCCTTCGACCGCGTGTTCGAGACCTCACAAAAATACAAAGTGCCCATGCGCCTGGCCGCCTACATGGTTGCCATCGAAAAAGTAGCCAGCACCTACAGCTACCGGGGTGGTTATTAACATTTTGAGATTTTTTAGTTACGCCATATCTTTAAGATATGGCGTAACTAAAAAGGGTCGATCTCCATTGGGAGGACCGACCCTTTTTTAATGGCCAGGTACGTTTCGTCAATAAATTCAGGTACGCTAGCAGAACTACTCAGTAAAGACGCGAAACGAATGTTTGCTTAATTTTTTCAGCAATGACTACCCGACGTACTTTTTTGCGGGATGCCGCCCTGACTACCGCCACCGTACCATTGTTGCCCCATTGGCTGTTGGCGGCTGAACAGAAAATAAATTTTCCTCCGCGCAACCCTGTCCGTATGGCGTTCATCGGTCTTGGCGAGCGGGGCCGAAA
>JAYUKZ010000316.1:0-2330 GCA_043763995.1 Fibrella sp. | reverse complement strand
GTTTGCGGCTTTTCAGGTGCTCGGCGCGGGGGAAAGTAGCAGGCATGGCTGGGGTAAGGGAGTTTTTAAACCATTGAAGCGCAAAACCGTTTACTTATTTATTTTCTAATTACCTTGTCCTGCCGATTCGTCCGGTCTAAACCAGCTTAGTGTATGACAGTAGCCTCCGCCCTTCCAGTTCCGTTTTTGGCCCGGCTATTTCCTGAGCTGACCCCTTTCCCCGCCCTGCTGGATGAATTACATAGAGCCTGCCAACGCCACCCCCTCAAACCGGGTCAGGTTCTGGTTGAGCCGGGGAGCCACTGCGACAGCGTTTTCTTTATTGAAAAGGGAATGGTGAGGGCCTACTATTATAACGATAACGATAACGATAACGATAACGACGATGGTTCGGTCACGTCGTGGTTTGCCGTAGAAGAAGGTATTTGTTACTTCCCCCACAGTTATTACTACCGCGAACCGACTTCTGGTGGCCTGACGAGCATAGAGAAGGGGCTGGCCTGGTCCGTGACCAAATCGACGCTTATTCGCCTGGTTGAGCATCACCCAAGGTTGGCTGTGATTATGGAAAAAGTATCGAAGTACTACCTGGTTGAGCAGGAGCAACACCTCAAACTGCTTCGCCTTATCCGTGCCAGCGACCGGCTTGCCTGTTTCAGAGGGCTGTACCCGAAGGTGTATGGTCGTGTTCTGACCAAGCACTTGGCCACGTACCTGAGTATGACCCCACAGACGCTTTGCAGGCTCAAAAAAGAGGCATAAAAAGGCTTGTAGTCACCTTTTTTTGCTTAAATCTCTTGATTTCATCACATTTGTTAATCCATCGGTGAACATATTTTCATCTTCCGTACAAACTACCCCTATACCTTTGTCATAAGTAAGCCCCGCAACAGTTTGGCGACCGAAGGCAGGGCTTATGTGTCATAATTCTTCAATCAAAACACAGTGCAAAGATGCGTAAAATTTTGATTGCGGCGGCATTCGTGCCGCTTTGCCTACTGCTCAGTTGCCAGGAACGGGTCAGCCCAGCCCTGGAACGGGTTGAACCGGTCAGTATGACCGGGGTTCAGGAGAGTGAAGGGCTAGATTTGGTAGCCCGAACGTTGGCTAAATCTCTGGTGGATGTTCAGTTTCGGACATTGATCCGGGATGAGGCAAGCAAAAAAGTTGATGGGGACTTCGATGTGCTGTATGGCCAAATTGCTACGCGGGTATTGCCAGGTGGGAAGTCAGTAAATGGGGCTATGCAGGCCGCTCAAGCCACATCATCGTCATCCCGCACCATGCCCATTGGCAAGGTTATGGAGCAAATGCCCTTGCTGAACATATCCGTGCCGGTCAACATCGAGAAATGGGACGTATCGGCGTACAGTCCCCTAGTGGTTGTACTGGGAGAAGAGGGTCAGAAAACGGTGAAAGCCTATGATGCCGCAGGGGGTATTCACTGGCTGGATGCTAAGAAAGCCCCCTCTTACCCCGTGGTTGTAGTGGGACGAAGTGAGCGTTACCAGATCAGCAAAGGCGGCGCACTGGTACTCAGGAAAGGGCTAATTAACAAGGGCTTAGATGCATCTCGGTTAAATGACATGAATTTGTATGATGATCGAATAGATGATGATACTGGTGGTGGTGCTGGTGGCGGTGGCAGTGCAGCTTACTGCAACGACTTGGGCCCCAAAAACCTGTTGCTCACAGGTTGGTTTTCAGGAAATTTGTCTGCCATAGAAAGTTGGGCACGCGGAACGCCCGAAATTCGGATGAGAGCTTTTGCCACAACGGCATCTGGCACAAAAGTTGATGTATACGGCGACCCTGTTCGTGGCAATTTGTGGGAACCCATAAGTCGCAACGACATAGATGGGACGTGGTGGAGTATAACCGACTACCTCTTTAATTGGAATACGGGTCAATATGGCGAAGAAGTGACCTTCGTTCTGCACGAAGAAGACGGAGGCGCACCCAAAGACATCACCATCCCTATTTCGTATAAATCAGGAGGTTTCAATTCCTCGACGACAATCACTTTCCGGGTTGATGATGGTGATGACTATGTTGGTTACTTTCCCCGACGGTTGCCCTTTTGTAATGGTTCAGAAATTGGCAATTATACGCTCAAGTTTAGGGTAGAGCGCACGTATTAATCTTCTCTGGGTTCTGGTGAATATGGTCTTATTCACCAGAACTATTTTTTCAAATTTTAACTACCTGATTTATGAGAACTCCATTAGCTTTTATTGTGTCGGTGTTTGTAGTTCTGGCCTGTGGTAATGACAACACAAAGCTTTTGAGCAGGATTGATGGCCGCTGGCAGGTTAAAACAGCTACCTATT
>JAYUKZ010000315.1:0-34366 GCA_043763995.1 Fibrella sp. | reverse complement strand
TCATGCACGACTTTGCCGACCAAACCGAACGCCCCGTGCGGGTGATCGACATTGGTACTGGTAGCGGGTGTTTGGCCGTGACGTTGGCGCGGTTCCTGCCCCAGTCCGATGTGACGGGTTGGGATGTGTCGGAGCAGGCCCTGACCACCGCCCGCCGCAACGCCGAAGCCCTCAACGCCGACGTGACATTCCAATTGCAGGACATTTTGAACGTACCGGACAGCCCCCACACGCAGTATGACTGCGTGGTGAGCAACCCCCCCTACGTGACCCGCTCGGAAGCCGCCCTGATGGACCGCAACGTACTTGACTATGAGCCGGATATGGCCCTGTTTGTGGACGATGCCGACCCACTGATTTTCTTCGAGGCTGTGGCCCGGTTTGCCGCCCGCTACCTCTCCGAAACCGGCATTTGCTACGTGGAAATCAACGAGCGGTTCGGCCAGGCCACCAAAGCCGTGTTTGACCGGCACGGGTTTACCAACGTGCAGGTCTACAAAGATATTCACGGCAAAGACCGCAGCGTGCGGGCGGCCAAACAGTAACCACCGCCCCCCAACATGACCTACCACGCCCGCATAAACCAGGCCCGCACCGAAATTGGCAAGATTGTGGTGGGGCAGGACCGGCTTATCAACCGCCTGCTCATTGGCCTCTTCACCGGCGGGCACATTCTGCTGGAAGGCGTTCCGGGCCTGGCCAAAACCCTCACCATCAACACGTTGGCAAAGGTATTGCAACTGGATTTTCAACGAATCCAGTTCACGCCCGACCTGCTGCCCGCCGATCTGATCGGGACAATGATTTTTAACCAGCGCACGGCTGATTTCGAGGTGAAGCAGGGGCCGGTGTTTGCCA
The DNA here is from genome assembly GCA_043763995.1 of Fibrella sp. GTDB lineage: Bacteria > Bacteroidota > Bacteroidia > Cytophagales > Spirosomataceae > Fibrella. Next base: position 33,508 of record JAYUKZ010000315.1, on the reverse strand, counting down.
ATCTTATTCTGGCCGACGAAATTAACCGGTCGCCCGCCAAAGTGCAATCCGCCCTGTTGGAGGCGATGCAGGAAAAGCAAGTGACCATTGGCGAAGAAACCTTCGTGCTCGACCGTCCTTTTCTGGTCATGGCCACCCAAAACCCGGTGGAGCAAGAGGGCACCTACCCCCTACCCGAAGCTCAGGTAGACCGGTTTATGATGAAAGTGTTCGTGGATTACCTCAGCAAAGACGACGAACTGGAAGTGATGCGCCGGATGTCGAACCTGAATTTTGACTACGAAGTACAACCTTTGCTCGACAAGTCGGACGTGTTTGCCATTCGGGACGAGATTAACCGGGTCAATATTTCCGAATCACTGGAGCGGTATATCATCGAACTGGTTTTTGCCACCCGCCGCCCCCTCGACTACGGCCTGCGCGACGAAGCCCGCTACCTGCAATATGGCGTGTCGCCCAGGGCCAGTATCCACCTGAATTTGGCCGCCAAAGCCGCCGCCTACTTCGATCAGCGCGATTATGTACTGCCCGAAGACATCAAAGACGTGTGCCCCGACGTGTTCAACCACCGGGTGTTGCTCAACTACGAAGCCGAAGCCGACGGCATCACCTCGTTGCAGGTCATCGACTCCATTTTGCGGCGGGTAGCCATTGGCTAAACCTGCTTTTCCCACACCGTCTTCACCGATTCTTCGGCCCCCAGATTGCGTTTAAAGCGCAGCAAGCCCGGTTTTGGTTGCCGGTGGTCATCTACCGAAACGCCCAGGTCGAGCAGCGCGATACCCGCCTGTTGGCAGTGGGCATACAGGCCGTGGGTGAGCAGCACGGCGGGGCTGAAGGGGCGGTAAATGGGGTTATCAGCAGGCAGAAAATTGTACAGAATGTCGGGCCTGACGCGCACGGCTACCGTGAGGGCCGCCAGCGTCGGCCCGTCGAACACGGCCATTGTCAGGTACGTATCGGGATGGGTATGGAGGAGTTCGGCCAGCCGGTTGGGGGGCAAACTGAGGGGGTAGTGCTGGTGTTCCCGGCTCTGCCGGATAAATGCAACCACTGTTTCAACGGGCGGGGTAGCCCACAGCCCCACCCGGAACCCCGCCCGTTGGCATTTGGCCAGGCGGCGGCGTTCGGAGGGGTGCAGGCGGGGCAAGAGGGGTTGGACGGTTACGGGAAGATGAAAATTTATGAGTTGACTGACTTGTCCATAACCCCGGCGGTGCAGTTCGCGGGCCAGCCGGTCGGCCTGTTGGGGGGCGTAGCAACGGGGGTAGTTGGTGAGCCGCAAGCGGGGCAACCCTAACTGAACAACTGCCTGCTCCAGCGCATCGAGCAGGGCCACCAACGTTGGCTCCGGCAGGGCTTCTACAAATTCGACTGAGCCAAACGGGGCCATTTTGGGGCTGATAGCCAAGTCCTTATCGATAAAAAGGGCACAACGGGCATCTACTTTATTGGTCGCCAGGTTTAAGGCAGTAAGCAGCAAAAACGTGCCGCTGTCCTGTTGCTTTAGTTGAAATTCTTCGTTAAAAAAAAAGCCCGGCTCACTAAAAACAGGCCAGCCTTCTCGCCCATCCGACAGTTGCCGTTGAATTTGGTACATAGTTACTGATACGCCTATTCGGCAAATATAACGGTTCTTGCGGGGTTTGACGTGACCCGCCTGCCCATGCCCTTCCTATGGGTTAACTAAGTAGAACCACTCGGCTGAACGTAAGTTGGCACGATTTTGGATAACAGGCTATTGAAACCTATAAATGCTGATTTTATGATAACTGGACCACTTTCTCCGGCCAGATGCCCTTGTGCCCTCACGAATCGGCTTGCCTTATTTGCTCCGGTGCGTTTCTTTTTTTGGTTCCTTGCTTTCTTTTTGCTAACTATTTTGAGCCACCCAATTTCGGCTCAAGTCGAGGGCGTTATCTACCGCGACCATGACCGGAATGGTCAACAATCAGCCACGGGCAGTGCGCCGCTCGAACTGGGCATTCCGGGCGTTACAGTGTTGGTTTACGTAGACGGAATTACAACTCCGTTTTCCACCACCACTGGCTTCAATGGTTCGTTTGGTTTCACTGCTGGCACCATCGGCCCGGCTAAAAAAATTCGGCTGGAGTATTCAGGCCTTCCCGCCTACACCTACGAAACGCCCCTTGCGCCGGGCAGCGGCGGGGCGCGGTTCCTGACCACCCCCGCGCAGGTAGCCATTGGCCTCAACGACCCCGCCGAATACTGCCAGGCACAGCCCATGCTGGTTACGCCCCTCTACCGCCCCGGTGGGTTGCAACCCGACGCGGCCAACGTGGTTTCGTTTTCAATCGCGGCCAGCGGCCAGCAAAATGGCACCGACAACGTACCTGGCCCGATGGCGGCGGGCAGCAACGCGGGCAGCGTTTGGGCCACGGCCTACCAACGCCAGAGCCAACGGTTGCTTACCACCAGTTTCCTGAAACGCCACGCCGCCCTGGGAAACCTGGGGCTGGGCGGACTATACGTTACCGACGTGGCTTCGGCCACCACCACCCCCTACCTCGACCTGGATACGTACCTGACGCTGGCTTCAGGTGCCGACCAAACCACGCTCACGGCCCGCACGTTGCCCGCCTCGTTCAGCACCGCCAGTACTGATGCCGCCATTTTTTCGCTCATCGGCAAGGTAGGTCTGGGCGGGGCAACCTTCACGCCCACCGAGGATAAACTTTGGGTCGTGAACCTGCACACCCGCAGTCTGGTCAGCATCGGCGTGGGCGCACCGCTGAAACCCGCCGCCCAAATCACTGCCGCCGATTTCACCAGCTACGCCATTCCACAGTCTGTAACAACGGGCGTGGGTCGCCCCTGGGCCGTGGCCTATCACCACGGCAAACTGTATGTGGGCGTGGTGAACGATGCCTCCGTAACCAAACGCCGGGCAGACCTGAGTGCCTGTGTGTATGCCTTCGACCTGCAAACAAACACTTTCGCCACTACGCCCGTGCTGACCATTCCGCTCACGTACCGCAAAGGATGGGCGTTTAAAAGCAGCGATGCAGAACCGTCGTTGGGCGAATTCTGGGAACCCTGGAGCGATACCTGGGCCGATTTCAGCACCAACGTCCTCAACGCCGCCACCACTCCGGCCATTCACCGGGTAGCCCGGCCCCAACCTATTCTTTCGTCCATCGGGTTCGATGCCGAAGGGGCCATGCTCATTGGCCTTATGGACCGGAGTGGCCACCAACTGGGTCGCCTTCAGCCCGCCCCCACCAACACCGCCCCCACGGCCACTACCGTTTACAGCGGCTATACCGGCGGCGATCTGCTTCGGGCTGCGCTGGTGGGTAACACGTACCTGGCCGAACGAAACGGCTCGGCGGGCGGGCATTCGGGTTGCGGCGTGGCCAACGGACAAGGCCCTACCGATAACCTGGGGCAGGGCGGCGAATTTTACTGTTTAGACACCTTTTCGCCCGGTGCCGCGCTGCCCGCCAGCGAAGAAACGTTCACCGGCTCGCTGCTCAGCAACCCCAGCCTGAACGATTTGTTGGTGTCGGTTTTCAACCCATTCACTACGTGGTCGGCGGGAGTAAGTACGTTTAATATGCTGGATGCCAGCTTGTTAAACCGTTTTGAAGTGTATCAGGATGCGGCTGGCCAGACTATTACGTCGCCCCGCTCTACCTTTGGTGCCACCAACGGGCTGGGCCAACTCAGTGCGCTTTGCCAGGCCCCCGACGTAGAAATAGGCAGCCGCGTGTGGGTAGACACCAACGGCGACGGAGTGCAGGGACCTGCCGAACCAACTCTGCCCGGCGTAACACTGTCGCTCCATGCCAGCAACGGCCAACGGTTGACTACCACCACCAGCGATGCGCAGGGGCGGTACGTGTTCCGGGGCGGCACCAATCTAATTTTACCTTACCAAAGCACTTATTTCATAGCCATTGGGGCCGGGCCGGGTGCGCCGCAATACAACACCACCAAACAGGTGCTGCGACTTGGCGACAAAAGCTACCGCCTGGCAGGCTGGAACCAGGGCATCGGAACCAGCCCCGACCAAAACGATTCGGACGCTTTTTTGCTTACGGGGTCAACCTCGGCAACGGCCCTGAACGGCTACCCGGTCATGCAGTTTCGGCTGGTGGCTCCGGGGCAAACCATCACCTCGCTCGATGTGGGTCTGCGCGAAGCCCCCAACTGCCCCGATAACCAGACGTGTCTGCAAATTACAGCCCAGCGTATTCGGTAAAATGGCGGCCTAATTGGCCTGAACAACGTACCTGACGACCTATTTCTTTTTCAGTTGCTGATACACCACCTGAAGAATACCATCTTTCAGGCCCAGGTCGGGCACGGCAATGTCGGTGGCACCGGCCCACTGCATGGCCGAAATGTATATCTCGGCGGCAGGCACAATCACGTCGGCGCGGTCGGCGTTGAGGCGTAGTTTGTTGATCCGATCTTCAAGGCTGAAACTGGTAATGAAATCCCGCATTCGGATAATCTCCGGCAGCGTGGTGGTGGTGTCGCTCGTTTTGGAGACCAGGTTAAACAGCTTAGAAATGTTGCCGCCCGTACCCACCGCCACCACAGGCTGGGTATGGTCTACGTGTTCGGCAATCCAGGCCTGTACTTTCGTCCAGGTGGTGCGCATATCCTTGCCTTCCAGCAGCCGCACCGAGCCAATTTTGAACGACCGTGAAGCCAGCTTGACCCGGTTCTTATAGACGTTCAGTTCAGTGCTGCCGCCGCCCACGTCGATGTGCAGCGTCTGGCGTTCGTCCAGGGCCAGCACCACCACGTTGTTTATCAGTTCGGCCTCGCGCTGCCCGTCGATGATCTGGATCGGAATGCCGGTACGGGTTTTGACTAAGTTAGCTACTTCGGTACCGTTGGTAGCCTCGCGCATGGCCGAGGTGGCGCAGGCCATAAACGCTTCTACCTCGTGCAGTTCCATCAACAGCTTGTAAGCCTGCATCAGTTTCACCGTGCGCTGCGCACTTTCGGGCGTTATTTCGCCGTGGGTAAACACGTCGTGGCCCAGCCGGAGCGGAAACCGGACGTACTCCACCCGCTTAAAACTAACCACGGCATCGTTGGTCAGGATGGTTGAAATTTGAAGGCGGGCGGCGTTGGAACCGATGTCAATAGCGGCCAGTTTCATAGAAATTCGTTCAGAAGAGCAGTGTCGGGTCAGTACAGCATTTTCCCGAAGGGCAAAACTACACCGAAACCCGCAGTGCAGCGGATTGGTTGCCGGAAAACGTTTTTCGGGCAGCACGGCGGGCACTACCGACAAGAATCAGTGTTGTTGTTGTAGATTTGTACTTTACCGGGTTAATGGCCTTTTGCCGTTTACTTTTTCCACGAACTCCTCTGGCTCGCTTTGCAACAGCTCTCCGACCTCCTCCAACAGCGCATCCTCATCCTCGATGGGGCCATGGGCACCATGATTCAGCAGTACAACCTCTCGGAAGAAGACTACCGGGGTGCCCGGTTTGCTGATTTTCCGCACGACGTAAAGGGCAACAACGACCTGCTTTCGCTCACCCGCCCCGACATCATCGCCGAGATTCACCGGCAATATTTCGAGGCCGGTTCCGACATTGTGGAGACCAACACCTTCAGCAGCACCAGCATTGCCATGGCCGACTACCACATGGAGGCCCTGGTGTATGAACTGAACTACGAATCGGCCCGTATTGCCCGCGAAGTGGCCGACGAACTGACCCGCGCCAACCCCAACAAGCCCAGGTACGTGGCCGGGGCTATGGGGCCTACCAACCGCACCGCCAGCCTTAGCCCCGACGTAAACAACCCCGGCTACCGCGCCGTAACCTTCGACGAACTGGTAGCGGCGTATTACGAACAAATTGAGGGTCTGGTAGACGGTGGCTGCGATATTTTGCTGGTCGAAACCATCTTCGACACCCTCAACGCAAAAGCAGCGTTGTTTGCCATTGATACGTATTTCCAAAAGCACCCCACCCCAACCCCTCCCCATAAGGGAGGGGCTAATGACCGGCAAAAAGCCAGTCACGCATCAGAGCCTCTTGTTTATAATAATGCGCCGTTTTATCATACAGATGAGGCACGGTGGAAACTTTTGAAAGAATTTGCACGGGCCAATCGAAAGAAACCGACTGATGCAGAAGATGTACTTTGGCAGGCTATCAGGGGAAAGAAATTGCTGGGTGTGAAATTCCGGCGGCAGCACGCCATTCAGGAGTTTATCGTTGATTTCGTTTCAATTGAAGCCCAATTAGTGATTGAAGTCGATGGCGAAATCCATACCGAACAACGCGAATACGATGCCATCAGGACGGAGTATCTGAATGCCAACGGTTTTACGGTTGTTCGCTTCACGAACGATGAAGTAGTAAATAACCTGACCACCGTTCTGTTAAAAATAGAGCAGACCCTACAGACAAAAATTGAAAATGCGAAGCTAATGGCCGAGCACACTCCCCTCCCTGACGGGGAGGGGTCGGGGGTGGGGTGGACAGCGGGGTGGCCCCTCCCCATCATGATCTCCGGCACCATCACTGATGCGTCGGGGCGGACACTGTCGGGGCAAACCACGGAGGCGTTTTTGTACTCGATTTCCCATTTGCCGCTACTGAGCGTGGGCCTCAACTGCGCCCTGGGAGCCGAACCCATGCGGCCCTACATTCAGACCCTGGCCAAAGAAGCCCCGTTTTTCGTGTCGGCCTACCCCAACGCGGGCTTGCCTAATGAGTTTGGCGAATATGACGAAACGCCGGAGATGATGGCCGCCCAGGTGGAAGGGTTCATGCGCGACGGGTTCATCAACATTATCGGCGGCTGCTGCGGCTCCACGCCCGACCATATCCGGGCCATTGCCCAAAAAGCCGCGCTGTACCGCCCCCGGCCCATTCCGGCGCGGGAACCCTACCAGAAACTGAGCGGCCTGGAACCGCTGAAAATCACCGAGATTACCAACTTCGTCAACGTGGGGGAACGTACCAACGTGACCGGCTCCAAAGCCTTTGCCCGCCTCATTAAAGCCGGGGATTACGAAGCCGCATTAGCCGTGGCCCGGCAGCAGGTGGAAAACGGAGCGCAGATCATCGACGTGAACCTGGACGAAGGGATGCTAGATTCGGCGGAGGTGATGACCACCTTCCTGAACCTGATTGCCGCCGAACCCGACATTGCCCGCGTGCCGGTCATGATCGACTCCTCGAAGTGGGAAGTCATTGAGGCGGGCCTGAAATGCGTGCAGGGCAAAGCTATTGTCAACTCCATTTCGCTCAAAGAGGGCGAAGAAGCCTTTATTGAGCGGGCGCAACTGGTGAAACGCTACGGAGCCGCCGCCGTGGTGATGGCCTTCGACGAAACCGGGCAGGCCGATTCGCTGGCGCGGCGCATCGAAATTTGCGAACGCGCTTACCGGATTCTGGTTGATAAGGTCGATTTTATTCCGCAGGACATCATTTTCGACCCCAACGTGCTGACCGTGGCCACCGGCATTGAGGAGCACAACAACTACGCCGTAGACTTTATTGAGGCCACGCGCTGGATAAAAGCCAACCTGCCGCTGGCCAAAGTGTCGGGCGGGGTGTCGAACGTGTCGTTTTCGTTTCGGGGGAATGAACCCGTTCGGGAGGCGTTCCACTCGGCATTTCTCTACCACGCCATCCGGGCGGGCATGGACATGGGCATCGTGAACGCCGGACAACTGGGTATCTATGACGATATTCCGCAGGATTTATTGACCCACGTAGAAGACGTGCTGCTCAACCGCCGCGACGATGCCACCGAGCGCATGGTGACGTTTGCCGAAACGGTAAAGGCAAAAGGCAAAGAAGCCGTGATAGACGATGCCTGGCGCGGCGGCACCGTGGGCGAACGCCTGAAATACGCACTGATAAAAGGAATCACCGAGTTTATTGACACCGACGTGGAAGAGGCCCGCCAACAGGCCGAACGCCCCCTGCACGTGATTGAAGGCCCCCTCATGGACGGCATGAACGTGGTGGGCGATTTGTTTGGCGAAGGCAAAATGTTCCTGCCCCAGGTGGTAAAATCAGCGCGGGTAATGAAAAAAGCCGTGGCCCACCTCACCCCGTACATCGAGGCGGAGAAAAAAAAAGCCCCCCAACCCCCAAAGGGGGAGTTTGGCTACGAACGGGCCGACCCTCTTATGTATGGGTTACTTAAAAACTTTGCTCGTGAGCACAAGAAATTTCCTACTCAGGCAGAGTCTATCTTATGGAATGCCTTATCGGGTAAAAAATTAAATGGCTTTAAATTCAGGAGACAACATATTATCGGTGAATACATCGTTGATCTCGTCTGTCTGAAAGAGAGTTTGGTTATTGAGATAGATGGTGGGATTCATCAACTTCCAGAAAATCAATCATCGGATGCCGAGCGAACAGCCTGGCTTGAAAGCAAAGGCTACCGAGTAATCCGCTTCAAGAATGAAGAGGTAATGCTCAACATTGATTCAACTATAGACAGGATTAAAGCGTCCCTCTTAGCTCCCCCTTCGGGGGCGGGGGGGGCCGGGGCGGGCAAAATTTTGCTCGCCACCGTGAAAGGCGACGTGCACGACATCGGCAAAAACATTGTGGGCGTGGTGCTGGGCTGCAACAATTACGAAATTGTAGACATGGGCGTGATGGTGCCGACCCAGAAAATTCTGGATGCCGCCCGCCTTCACAACGTGGATATTATTGGCCTCAGCGGCCTGATAACGCCTTCGCTGGACGAAATGGTGGGCGTGGCCAAAGAAATGGAACGGCAGGGGTTCACCATTCCGCTGCTCATTGGCGGGGCCACCACCTCGCGCATACATACCGCCGTCAAGATAGACCCGCACTACTCCGGGCCGGTCATTCACGTGCTGGATGCCAGCCGGAGTGTGCCCGTGGCCGGAAAGCTCACCAGCGATGAACTGGCCACGCGCGACCTGATTTTCAAGGAAATTAAAACCGAATATGCCCGGCTGCGGGAAGAACACGCCAAACGGCAACAGGAGAAAAACCTGCTTACCCTGGCCCAAGCCCGCAAAAACCGCGCCCCCATCGACTGGTCGGGTTTCACCCCCACCAAACCAACGTACCTGGGCACCCGCGTCTTCGAAGATTACCCCCTGGCCGAAATTGCGGCGTTTATTGACTGGACACCGTTTTTCCAGACCTGGCAACTGAGCGGCAAATACCCCGCCATTCTGGAAGATGCCGTGGTGGGCACCGAAGCCAAAAAGCTCTTCGCCGATGCCAACGCGCTCCTGAACCAAATCATTAAAGACAAATCGTTGGGGGCCAAAGCAGTAGTAGGTTTTTTCCCCGCCAACGCCACCGACGACGACATTTTGATTCACGAATACGAAGAAATTTCGCGCGAAATTGCCTGCGAACGTCACGGCAGCCACCGGCACCTGGAGTACAAAATCAGCCGAACCGAATCACAAGCCGCCGTGACCCCGGCGGGCGAACTGGTTTTCGACACCAAAACGGTGCTGCACTTCCTGCGGCAGCAAAACCAAAAAGCACCGGGCCTGCCCAACCTTTGCCTGGCCGACTACGTATCCCCCCTCGACAGTGGCCGCGACGACTACATCGGGGCGTTTGCTGTTACGGCGGGCATCGGCATCGAAGCCCTGATCGAAAAATTCGACCGCGACCACGACGATTATAACAGCATTATGGTGAAAGCCCTGGCCGACCGCCTGGCCGAAGCCTTTACGGAGTTGATGCACAAGCGGGTACGCACCGAACTTTGGCCCTACGCCACCGGCGAAACCCTAAGCAATGACGAGTTGATTCGGGAAAAATACCGGGGAATCCGGCCCGCGCCGGGCTACCCCGCCTGCCCCGACCACACCGAAAAAGCCACGCTGTTTACGTTACTGGATGCCGAACGGGCGGGCATTGTGCTCACCGAGAGCTTTGCCATGTACCCCGCTTCGTCGGTGAGTGGCTTCTATTTCAGCCACCCCGACGCTAAATATTTCGCCACCGGCAAGCTCAGCCGCGACCAGATTCTGGACTACGCCCACCGCAAAGACATCCCCCTGGAAGAAGCCGAACGCTGGCTGGCACCGGTTTTGGCGTACTGACAACGTACCTGGAATGAACTGAAACTAGCCACCCACGCCCTGCTTTGACCGACACGCCCGAACATATCCGGCGGCTTCAGATGGCCATTTTCAACAACATGACCGGCGAAGAACGGTTGCGTATAACCCTGGAAATGATGGACGAAGGCCGCGAGCAACTCCGGGCCATGCTACGCCGCAAACACCCCCAATAGTCGGCGGCGGAGGTGGAAGCGGGGGCGTTCAGGCAGCTTTACCGGGACGATCTTTCGCCCTCAATGCTGGAAGAAATGGCGCGGGGAGTGTTGGCTTACCACCAGCGTAACCCCCAGCCGCCAGCAGTTACGCCAGGTACGTAGGCAAGCCCAATACTGGGCCTCAGCGTAGCACCACCCGAAACAAATCTTTGGAGCGGGAATAGATGTAGCTCACCACCAGCAACGTCACCACACCCCCCGCCACCACCGACCGCACCGTGCCCAGCACCTTCGCTGCCACCCCCGACTCGAACGCGCCGATCTCGTTGGAAGAGCTAACGAAAATGCCATTGACCGCCGCCACCCGCCCGCGCAGGTGGTCGGGCGGGAAAATTTGAAGAATGGTTTGCCGGATAATCACGCTCACACTGTCGAACGCGCCGGTGAAAGCCAGCATCACGAGCGAGAGGTAAAAATTGGTCGAGAGCGCAAAAACTATCGTAGCTACCCCAAACCCGGCCACGGCCAACAGCATATTGCGCCAGGCGTGGGTGGTGGGCGGGTGGCGGGTCATGAGCAGCATGGTCAGCACCGCGCCCACCGCCGGGGCAGCCCGCAACACGCCCAGCCCCGTGGCCCCCACCCGCAGAATGTCTTCGGCAAAAATGGGCAAAATAGCCACCACGCCACCAAACAAGACCGAAAACAAATCGAGCGAAATGGCGTAGAGCACAATGCGGTTGCCGAACACAAACCCAAACCCCTCGCGCAAACTAGCCCATAAACTCGCCGGGGCGGGGCCAGCCAAAACCACCGCCGGACGGTGGCTGATGAGCGACAGAAACACGAAACACAGCCCATAGAGGCCAATAACGAGCAGCAGCGTGTTTTCGAACCCAATAGCGGCGTAGAGCAGCCCCGCCACCCCCGGCCCCACAATGGCCCCCGCCTGCCAAAACGAACTGCTCCAGGTAGAGGAATTGGCGTAGAGGTCGCGGGGTACCAGAAACGGTTTCAACGACGAACTGGCGGGCGAATAGAACCCCCGCGCCGTGCCAATCAGCATCAGTACACCGTAGATGATGGCCAGCCGCAGGGGTTGCGCCACCTGCTGAATAACGGCGGGCCGAAATACGCCATACAAAATGACCGACCCCAACACAATGACCGCCAGGCTAATCTGGAGAATTCGCCGTTTGTCGGCACGGTCGGCGAGGTGGCCCCCAAACAGCGAGAGGGCAATGAACGGAATGGCTTCGGCCAGCCCCACCAGCCCCAGGGCCAGGGGGTCGCGGGTAAGTTTGTAGAGTTCGTAGCCCAGAATGACCTCCTGAATCAGGAGCGTGACGGTGAGGAAAAACGTGTTAAGCACATAGTACCGAAAATCGGGAATGCGCAGGGCGGCGTATGGGTCGTACGCTGGAGGGGGCGTTGGCATGGGCAGAGCCGGTGGTAAACCGGGCCGCAAAATAACCCCACGGGCGCAAAAAAACCCCCAACTCGTGGCCTTTCGGCTGGAATTGGGGGTCAGGTACGTAGTTGGTAAGCAGCCGAGTGGTTCAAGGGTACATGCTCAGCACCGTAGCTCTGTCGAGGGTTGAGAGGGCGGCGCGTTGGGCAAAAAACGTGCTTCCATCCTTTCTGGTGATGGTAGGCTTCCCGTTGGCCGTGTAGGAATAGGAATCATACAGCATCACCGAGTTAAAATCGAACCCGCCGGGATGGTCGAACCCGTCGAAACGGCGTTCGGTGTAGGTTTTAAATTCGTTCTCGAAACCCGGCACGATGTTTTGCGGCAAAATCGTGATCGATCTGTCGCGGTCGGCGCGGCTTTGTTCGTGCCACAGCCCCACGGCGTGGCCAATCTCGTGCAAGGTGTTGCCGTAGGTGCAACCGGGAGCCAGCGTGATGAACTGCTGCGTACCCACCCGCCCCACACTTGACGAACACCCGCCACCGGGTCGGAACGTGACGTAGGCGGTTTGGGTAGTGCGCAACACAAACCGAATAGGCGTTTGGGCTTCCCAATGCGCAATAGCCTGGGTCACGCGGGCCTGGTTGGTCAGGGTGGGGTCAATGGTGTAGTGGATGATCTTGTTGGGCCACCGCAAAAACCGCTGCGACCGGCCGGTGCCTTGAATAGCCCGGTCGGGGTCAGTCAGTTCACTTTGGTCCAGAATCATGTCGCCCTGAAAAACGGCCTCGCCCTCCACCGAGCGGTACGTGATGGGTTCACCTTTGTAAACGGCTTTTTTTAGCTGGCCCATAAAGATGGGGTAGGCTAACTCGATATTTTCGCGGGCGGGCTGCGGGGCCTGCACAAAGCCGTTTTCGTCGGTGGCGCAGCTGAGCAGGCATAGGGCCATTAAGGCCCCGAACAGGGGTGGGTGAATGAGTTTCATAAAGATAGTTGGATAAGCGTGTACTGCTGTATGAAGGGCAATTTTCAGGCCGTAAAAACCCGCCAGACACTACACAATAGATAGTGCCAATTGATTGACCAAATATTCTGGATATACTTATACAGATTAACCTCGATTTAATTTGGCCTGTTGGAATAATACAATACCCAAAATCGCTTTTTATGTAACTTTATCGTCACATTGACTTCTGGCACAAATTTTATAGGCAGGTTTTAAACCCGAAAAATAGCGGTACTTTCGTTTTACGGCCTGTCTAACCCTCTTTGGCGCGATTTTATTCTTGTAACCGCTAACCCACTTTTTCCTATGCCCCTCCGCCTGATTCCCCGCACTACCTCGGCCCACGAGCCACCCATGCTCATCAAAGACCTGCTCCAACAATCGGGTCGTTACGAAACAGATCGCGAGATTGTGTATCGTGATTTGTACCGGATGTCGTACAAAACATTCAACAATCGGGTGCAACAACTGGCCAACGTGCTCACTGGCCTGGGCGTGGAACCGGGCGACACCGTGGCCGTGATGGACTGGGATAGCCACCGGTACCTGGAAGCGTTCTTTGCCGTACCCTGTTTGGGGGCGGTTTTGCACACGATTAATGTACGTTTGTCGCCATTTCAAATTCTGTATACCATGAACCATGCCATCGATAAGGTGGTATTGGTACATGAAGATTTTTTGCCCCTCCTGGCCGGTATCCGCGATCAGTTGACCACCGTAGAAACCATCATAGTGATAACCGACAAGGTGTACGACCCCGCCACTCGGACCATCGACATCAGCCGGTACCAGGCCCCCCCCGAAACGGCGGGCGAATACGAGACACTGCTGGAAAATGCCTCAGGTACGTATGCCTTCCCGGATTTCGACGAAAACGCCCTGGCCACCACCTTCTACACCACCGGCACCACTGGCCACCCCAAAGGCGTATATTTTTCGCACCGCCAACTGGTGCGGCACACCCTGGGCCTGTGTACGTTTGTGTGCGGCTACCAGGCGGTGCCGTTCCTGTCGCCCACAGATGTGTATATGCCCATCACACCCATGTTCCACGTCCATGCCTGGGGGTTTCCGTATTTGGCCACCATGCTTTCGGCCCGGCAGGTATACCCCGGTCGGTACGAGCCGGAACTGCTGCTGAAGTTGCTCCTGACCGAGCGCGTGACCCTCTCGCACTGTGTGCCCACCATCCTGAACATGCTGGTGAGCAGCCCGGCGGCGGCGCAGTTCAAAGAACAATTGAGCCGCTGGAAGGTCATCATTGGCGGGTCTGCCCTGACAAAAGGGCTGGCCACGGCGGCCATGAGTCTGGGCATCCGGGTGTATCAGGGCTACGGCATGTCGGAAACGGCCCCGGTTATGGCCCTGACATACCTGAACGATGCCGAACGCGCCCTGCCCGCCCAGGAACAGATTCCGTTACTGACACAAGCCGGTAGGGTGGCTCCGTTTGTGGAACTGCGGCTGATGGATGAACTGGGGAATTTTATGCCCCACGATGGCGAAGCCGTGGGCGAACTGGTGGCCCGTGGCCCCTGGATGACGCAGGGCTACTGGCAGGAACCCGAACGCGGCGAAGAACTTTGGCGCGACGGTTGGCTGCACACCGGCGACGTGGCCAGTATCAGCCCTGAAAACTGGGTACACATTGCCGACCGCACCAAAGACGTGATCAAAACCGGGGGCGAATGGGTATCGTCGTTGGAAATTGAAGACCTGCTCTCGCAACTAGCGGGCGTAGCCGAAGTGGCCGTAATTGGCTTGCCCGACGAAAAATGGGGCGAACGGCCCCACGCCATCATTGTACCCAAACCCGATTTCGCAGATTCGCTTCAACCCGAAACCATCAAAGCCGCCCTGCAAGCCCGCGTGGAAGCGGGTGAACTGAACAAATGGTACGTACCAGACCAGATTATTTTCGTGGCCGAAATCCCGAAAACGAGCGTGGGTAAACTCGACAAAAAACGAATGCGTACCGAACTCCGCGACCAGATTCTGGGCCAGGCATGACCCGAATCGGCCTCCTCTCCGACACCCACAGCTACCTCGACCCCGCCATTTTCGGGCATTTCGACACTTGCCAGGAAGTCTGGCACGCGGGCGACGTGGGCGCACCGGATGTGTCCACCCAACTGGCCAATTTTCGGCCCCTGCGCATTGTGAGCGGCAATATTGACAGTTCGCGGGATTACCCCGCCGATTTGCGGTTCAACCTGGAAGGTTTCCCGGTCTGGATCACGCACATCGGCGGGGTACCCCCGCGCTACAACCCGGTAGTTGGCCCATTGTTGCGGGCCAACACCCCGCGTTTGTTCGTCTGCGGGCACTCGCACATCCTGAAAGTGGTGCGCGACCCGGCGTTGGGCGGCATGCTATATTTGAATCCCGGTGCCGCCGGGCGGTCGGGTTTCCATACCCAACGTACCTGCCTGCGCTTTACCCTACACGAGGGTGAAATCAGCAACATGCAGGTGATTGAACTAGGCACCCGCTAACCCCTGCGGCTAGTTCCGCGTGACGCTGCCGCCAAAGGGTTGCCCCATGCGGGTGAGCGACTCGAAAGCATCCTGATTGGCCTCCACAAACGGAAGCAGGATGTTTCTAAATTTTGTCCAAATAATATCTGAGGCCGATGGGCCTTGCGACTGATGTATGGTTGTGCGAATGAATTGCATTCTCATGTTATTTCGTTGACAATAAGGCGAATAGCTAATTTTTACTTTCCGCCCTTTAACAACTGAACAACAAACCTGCCGTCGAAAATGATTCACCTTTCTCGGAATAGTACAAGTAGTTCATTCGTCAGCCCCCTGTTTTCGGGTAAAGTACCACAGATTCTTTATACCGTTCACTGTTTTTCAGCTACATATCGGCCTGAAATCCTCAACGTCCTGCCCGTCTTCGTGGGCAAATCCGGCTAACTTAGAGGCGTTGCCAGCGACAAAAGGGCTTGTTGTACAGCCCTCAGATTGCCGATATCGTGCCAGGCTCCTTCGCCCAGGGCCAGAAAGTGACCGTCGCGGCGGGGCACCTTGGCCATACCCAACGCCGGGTCGAAATCATGCTTAAACAACTGGCCCATA
Source organism: Fibrella sp. (assembly GCA_043763995.1). Taxonomy (GTDB): domain Bacteria; phylum Bacteroidota; class Bacteroidia; order Cytophagales; family Spirosomataceae; genus Fibrella. The sequence goes on along the minus strand of JAYUKZ010000315.1, from coordinate 17,760 downwards.
AACGGTTGCAGGGCCGACCAGGGCAACTCGCGGGGGGTGTGGCGGCTGTTTTCAACCACCTCAATCGTAAACCGCCGCTCGGCGAAACTGGCCCGGAGCCGGATGTCCAGGTCGGCAGATTGCTGGCGGTTCAGGTACGTTAGGTCGAACGGATTTTCTTTACCACCCGCCTCATAGGTGGCCTGAATCAGTTCCTGCACGGTATACAAAAACGTTTCCGGTTGGGCGGGCGTACCACTACTTTTGGCACCGTTTCGCTCAATAATTACCGCCAAAAAATCATCAGCATCGCCTAGCAAATCTTCGGCAAACGAGTCGAGCGGGGTGTTACCAGCCAGTGTGTCAATAACCGGCAACCAGGCCGCACCCAACGTACCTGACCACGAAAAATCGTCGGTCATGGTGAAGCCTTCACCCGTAATATCCTCTTCATCAAGGGTTTCGCGGTCAACATACGTGATGGCAAAATCGACTGCCAGACCACAGTCCGGTGCCGGTTTGGCGGTCAGTTCGTAGAAATGGGCGTAGGGCGGCGGCACCACACCAGCAGACTGATACTGAATTTGAAGTACTGAAAACGACATAGATAAGAAACGAAGGAGTTACCGGCGAAGGGAGGGCACCCCCCCGGCCAGGGCATGGTACAAAGATACGCCACCCGTTGCCGCCAACGCACCAATACCGGCTCCGGCCAGCACGTCGAGCGGGTAGTGGGCACCCACGTAAATACGGCTGTACGACACCAGTGCGGCCCACACAAGCAACCCCCGCGCCACGGGGTATTGCCGCCCAAACAACAACCACACGCCCACCGCCAGCGCAACCGTGTTGGCCGCGTGCGACGAAGCAAACCCATACAGCCCACCGCAGGGCAGCAGCGGATGGATGAGCGGAGCCAGGGCCGTTTCATGGCAGGGCCGCAGCCGCAGGGTGAGCGGTTTCAGCACTGCCGAACAAAGCTGATCGCTGACGGCCACGGCCCCGGCCAGGGTGAGCACCAGGCCCACGGCCCGCCCCCGAAACCGCCACGCCAGCCACCCCACCAGCAACACATAAAACGGCACCCAGGTATTCCGGGCGGTGAACGCCACCATCGGCCCGTCGAGCCAGGGCGCGTGGTGCCGATTCAGCCACAGAAAAAGAGCCGTATCAAGGTCGTTAAGGTATTGAAACATAAGTGCTTAGGCGTACAGGTACGTAGTCAGGAAGCCAGCGGAGGCGCAGCGGGCGGGATACCCGCGCTGCTCCAACCCCCGTCAACGGTGAGGGTTTGCCCGGTGATGTGGCGAGCAGCAGGCGAGAGCAAAAAGAGCGCGGCATCGGCAATGTCGTCTACCGTGGCGGGACGGCCCAGCGGCGTAATGCCCGACCAGGTAGCGTTGTAGTGCGGGTCGTGAACGGTGCGTTCGGTGAGGGTGGCCCCCGGTGCCAGCGCGTTGATGGTGATGCCGTGGGGCGACAGATCGAGCACCGCCTGCCGGGCCAACATCTGCAAACCCGCTTTGGTGAGGCTGTAGACAGGCAAACCCGGATGCCCCAACTGCGCCACCACCGACGACATTAGCAGAATCTGCCCCGAAATACCCGCCGCCGAACGTACCTGCGTGCGCATCTGAAGAGCGGCGGCCTGTACCAGAAAAAATGTGCCGCGCAAATTCAGGTTCACGATCTGCTCGAAGGCGGCGGGGGTCGTGGTGAAAATATCGCCGAAGACGGTGATGCCCGCGTTGGCCACCACCCCGTCGAGCCGCCCGAACCGAGCAACGGTTTGCGCCACCATCTGCCCGATAAACGCCACCTCGGCAGCATCGCCGGGCAGGGCCTCACACACGCCGCCCTGCGCCCGAATGGCCCCTGCGGCAGCGTGGGCCAGGTTTTTGTCGAAATCGTTGAGCAACACGTTGGCTCCCTGCGCGGCCAACCGGCTGGCAATGGCAAACCCAATGCCCTGCCCGGCACCGGTGATGAGCACGGTCTGGTTCTGAAAAATCATGCACAAATAACGCCGAAGCACCGGCAATGAAAAAGAGTGAATCTTCACCCTGCTTGTGTACTAACTAAACATTCGGTAGTATTGCGCAGCAAACATATGACACGGGCACAGATTGAGTACCTCATTAATATTCACGAAAAGCAACGGGAATTTGCTAAGGCGTATCTGGACAGATATTACAGTGAATTGGAAAGAGACGGCAAAGAAGACGAATGGTTGAAACGGTATGTGTACCACAAAAAAGCCGTTGACCAACTGAATCAAGAAATAGCTGAAGACGAATAAAGCCAACGCAATTAGCCTCTGACGGCAAAAGAACACCCCCATTCTGTATGACAACGTTAAAAAAAGGAATCGACAAGGCGAACATACCGCCTGATTTTGACCATGATTTAGTCAACTTCCGCCAACAATCCGACCAGGCTATTGAGCTTAGCCGCGCAACGGGTATGACTGTTGACCTAACAGAATGGCTCACCATTAAACGGTACGGCGAACGCTATGGGGTTAGCCAGCAGGTGGTGGTGAACTGGATCAACCGGGGGGTCGTTCCGGCTGACTGCGTCCTGACGCTACCCGAATTTAACGATATGCGGCTGGTCAAAAATCAGCCTTACCGGTGAAAATTCTTTGTACCGAACGTACCTGGCGCGGCCTCAATGCGAATCGCGGCGGACGATGCTGCCGGAACCACCCCGCAGAAAGTCGAAATCAACGCCTTCATCGGCTTGCAACACGTGGCCGATGAACAGATTGACGTACCCACGGGTATATCCCAGCGAAACGGGCTGAAACAACGCCTGCCGCCGGGCTAGTTCCTCTGCCGACACATGAAGGTGTAACCGCCGCGCCGCCACGTCGAGGGTAATCTCGTCGCCGTTCTGCACCACCGCCAGCGGCCCGCCCACCGCCGATTCGGGTGCCACGTGCAGCACCACCGTACCGAACCCCGTGCCACTCATGCGCCCGTCCGAGATTCTGACCATGTCCTGCACCCCCAGTGCCAGCAGTTTGGCGGGCAGGGCCATGTTGCCCACTTCGGGCATGCCGGGGTAGCCACGCGGCCCCACGTTTTTCAGCACCAGCACACTGTCGGCATCCACCACCAGGTCGGGGTCATCAATGCGGGCGTGGTAGTCATCAATGTCTTCAAACACCACCGCCCGGCCCGTATGCTGCATCAGGGCGGGGGTGGCCGCCGAGGGTTTCAGCACGGCCCCGTTGGGGCAAAGGTTGCCCCTCAGCACCGCAATGCCCGATTCGGCCTTGACCGGGTTGGCCAGCGTGTGCAGCACGGCGGGGTCGTAGCAACGGGCATCGGCACAGTTTTGGCCCAGCGTTTTGCCGGTCACGGTCAGGGCATCGGCGTGGAGGTGGGGCAACAACTCGCGGATGAGGGCGGGTAGGCCACCGGCATAGAAAAGGTCTTCCACAAAATGCTCGCCGGAGGGCTGGAGGTTGGCCAGCAACGGTATTTTGGCCGAAAGCGCGTCGAAATCGTCCAGCGAAAGCCGTACCGTTGGGGTTTCCGACGTACCCAGCCGCCCGGCAATGGCCATCAGGTGCAGAATAAAATTGGTTGACCCGCCCAGCGCGGCGTTAATCATGATGGCATTCTCGAACGCCTGCCGGGTCAGAATATCCGACGGCTTGACTCCTTCCCTCACCAGCCCCACGGCCCGCATCCCCGTGAGGTGAGCCAACGTTTTGCGGCGCGAATCAGCGGCGGGAATGGTAGCGTTATCGGGCAGGGTCAGGCCCAGGCTTTCCACCATGGCGGCCATGGTGCTGGCCGTGCCCATCACGGCGCAGTGCCCCACCGACCGGGCCATGGCAGCTTCGGCGGCCGTAAATTCGGCCTGGCTCATGCGCCCCATTTTGAACTCTTCGGCGAAACGCCACAGATCAGACGTGCCAATTCTGCGGCCCTGAAACCGGCCCGCCAACATCGGCCCGCCAGAGAGCACCATCGTGGGCAGGTCTACGCTACACGCCCCCATCACCAGGGCGGGCGTGGTTTTGTCGCAGCCGCCCAAGAGAATTACCCCGTCGAGGGCGTTGCCGCGAATGCTTTCTTCCACGTCCATGCTGGCCAGATTGCGGAACAGCATGGCCGTGGGTTTAAGCTGGCATTCGCCCAGCGACATAACCGGAAATTCGAGCGGAAACCCGCCCGCCTCCCACACGCCGCGCTTCACGGCCTCGGCCAGGTCACGGAAATGCGCGTTGCAGGGCGTTAACTCCGACCAGGTATTGCAGATCCCGATGACGGGCTTGCCGGTAAACTCGTGGTCGGGAAACCCCTGATTTTTCATCCAGGCCCGGTAAATAAATCCATCTTTGCCTGTTCGGCCAAACCACTCCTGTGAACGCATGATTACGCCGATAAACTCGTTATTTGCCAGAGTAAGGCCCACCGCCGGGCATTCTACCGGTCAATCTTTTACAGCACAAACGGGGCATGCACAGCCCCGTTTACCCACACATTCACGTCCACAGGCACTACTTTGACCACACCCATCGGCATTTTCGACTCCGGCTACGGGGGCCTCACGGTGCTCCGCGAACTGACCGCCGCCCTACCCCACCACGATTTTCTGTACCTGGGCGATAACGCCCGCAGCCCTTACGGCACCCGCTCGTTCGAGACCGTGTATGACTACACCCTGGCCTGCACCACGTACCTGTTCCGGCAGGGGTGCCCGCTGGTGGTGCTGGCCTGCAACACGGCTTCGGCCAAAGCCCTGCGCAACATTCAGCAACTGGATTTGCCCCGGCTCTATCCGGGCAAAATGCCCGGCGCGTTGCCCACACGACGTGTGCTGGGCGTAATTCGGCCCACCGCAGAGACCATCGGCACGTTCACCCGCACCAACCACGTGGGCATTTTGGCCACCCCCGGCACAGTCACGTCCGAGTCGTATTTGACGGAGATAAACCGGTTTTTTCCGCAGGTACATGTCACGCAGGAAGCCTGCCCGATGTGGGTGCCGCTCATTGAAAACGGCGAACATGACCAGCCCGGTGCCGATTATTTCGTCGAAAAACACCTGCACCGCCTCCTCTCCCGCCACCCGTCCATTGACACGCTTCTGTTGGCCTGCACCCACTACCCGCTGTTGCTGCCCAAAATCCGGGCGGTTGTACCTGGTTCCATAACGCTCATTTCGCAGGGACCCATTGTGGCCAACCGCCTCACCGACTACCTGCACCGCCACCCCGACCTGGCCGCCCAATGCAGCCAAACGGGCACCTGCCACTTCCTGACCACCGACGATGCTGACACCTTTGGCCGACAGGCTACCCAGTTTTGGGGACAACCCGTAATGGCGCAAAAGGTACTCATCGACTAGTAGGAATACATGCAACCCACGTGCCTGGCAAGTCCAAACCGGCTCCAACAAGGCAAGGCTCTTGGTTTGGCGGCGAATTTTTTTGACCTTTGTTTTTGTTATCCTATGAACAGATTGTTACCTGAGTAACCCGCTCACGGTTTGTTTTGCCGATAACGCGCCTACACGCCTATGACTCCCGAACACGTTCATTGCCTGATAGTTGGCTCCGGCCCCGCCGGGTACACTGCCGCCATTTATGCCTCCCGCGCCAACCTGAAACCAGTCTTGTACCAGGGCGGGCAACCGGGCGGGCAACTGACCATCACCAACGAGGTCGACAATTTTCCCGGCTACCCCAACGGCGTACAGGGGCCGCAGATGATGCAGGATCTGGAAGCACAAGCCACCCGGTTTGGGACCGATGTTCGCTACGGGCTGGTGACGAAAGTAGCCCTGGAACCCAACCCCGGCCCCGGCAAACCCCACCGCGTTTGGGTCGACGATGAACACGAACTCACCGCCGACAGTATTATTATCTCCACCGGTGCCTCGGCCAAATGGCTGGGGTTGCCGTCGGAAATGCGGCTCAACGGCCACGGCGTGTCGGCCTGTGCCGTTTGCGACGGGTTCTTCTTCAAAAACCAGGACGTAGCCATTGTGGGCGCGGGCGATACCGCCGCCGAAGAAGCCAGTTACCTCTCTAACATCTGCCGGAAAGTATACATGATTGTGCGCCGGGGCGAAATGCGGGCCTCGCGGTTTATGCAGCAGCGCGTGCTGACCAAAGCCAACATTGAGGTGCTCTGGCACACCGAAACGCTCGAAATTCTGGGCGACCACGCCGTGGAAGGTGCCCGCCTGCGCAACACCAGCACCGGCGAAGAACGGGTGCTGGACGTGACCGGTTTTTTCGTTGCCATTGGCCACAAACCCAACACCGACCTTTTCAGCACGTACCTGCACCTGGACGAACAGGGCTACATTCAGACCGAAAAAGGTAGCACCCGCACCAACGTTCCCGGCGTGTTTGCCTGCGGCGATGCTCAGGACAACGTGTACCGGCAGGCCATTACGGCGGCAGGGACAGGGTGCATGGCCGCGCTGGATGCCGAGCGGTACTTGGTCACGCTGGAAATGCAGAGTGTTCCCGAAACGATCCTGAACGATTCGCTACTCGCCGAATCTCTGGCCAACTAACCTCACAACCTGAATGACGAACTACGCGCTATCCTACCTCTCACTCTTTCTGCTGGTCGGCCTGGGTTCGGCAAACGCACAGGAACGGGGTCGTTTCAAAAACGACACCCGTTTCGTTCCCAAAACGAACACCACCACGGCCCCCGCCCCCAATCAGCAGCGGGCCGAAGAGATTTTTGAGCAGGAAAACGCGCAACTGCGGTTCAACAGCCAATTTGAGCCGAAAAAAGAACTCAACCCCGTTGTCAGCGAAGACACGAGCAGTATCGATCAGGGCGAAACGAGCGTGGTGGAGGTGATCAACGAAATGACCGTGGGCGACGAGTGGGTAAAAATTGCCGACTACTACTCCGTCTGGGATTCGCGCAACATTGACCCCTACAACATTGACCCGCGCGATTTTGACCAGGCCGTAGACATTAAGCTCTATGACCAAAGTGCCAACCACTACTGGTCGGCCCCGCTCGATGCGGGCAAGCTGACTTCCAATTTCGGCTACCGCTGGGGCCGCTGGCACACCGGCGTTGACCTGGACCTGGAAACGGGTTCGCCGGTCTACGCCGCCTTCGACGGGCTGGTGCGGGTGGTAAGCTGGGATGGCAACGGCTACGGCAGGTACGTCCTCATCCGGCATTATAACGGCCTGGAAACGCTCTACGGGCACTTGTCGAAGCAACTGGTGGAGTCGGGGCAACTGGTGAAAGCCGGCGATCAGATTGGGCTGGGCGGCAACACGGGCCGCAGCTACGGGGCGCACCTGCACTTCGAAACCCGCTATGAGGGCAACCCCTTCGGGCCGCTCAACCTCTACACGTTTCCGGCCAACACCATCAACTCCGACCATTTCCTGCTCACGGCCTCGGTCTGGGATCATTTGCGCGGCAACCGCTCAACAGAACTGACGTTTAAACCCAAGTTCCGGCAAACGGTGCTGCACAAAGTCCGGCACGGCGAAACGCTGTCGTCTATTGCCACCCGCTTTGGCCTGTCGGTCAGTCAGTTGGCCGAAAAAAACCGGCTGTCGTCGCGGTCGCGGTTGCGTACCGGGCAAAAGTTGCGCGTGAATTAGAAGCGGTTATGTAATAGAAATTTATCTTCCCTACAACAGTACTCTTTTTCAATCCGTTAGGGCTGATTGTGGCAAAAATTCCCCGAAAATGTAGACGCATCTCTGCATAAATTTTTATCATACGTTTGGCATTCAGGTACGTTGGGTATAGTTTCGTGACCGTAACTCCTTCCTAACCTCCTCTTTATGCTGAAAAATGTGCTATTTACGGCATTATTCGCTACCTCGTTCACAACTGGACACGCGCAATTTCTCGCCGATGCCAGCAGCGCAGTAGCCCGGCAACAAACCGTGCCAACGGAACAGATAGCCGACCAGACCACCCCGGAATCGACGGCTTTCTACACCCGAATTCCCCTGGTGAACGACGTGATTGGCTTTGCCAAAAAGCATTTGGCCATCCGCTACCGGTCGGGCGGCACCACCCCCGGCGGCTTCGATTGTTCGGGCTTCACCCGGTTTTGTTTCAGTCGTTTCGGGGTCACCCTGCCTCATTCCAGTGCCGCCCAAGGCGAAACCGGCCTCCGAATCGAACGCGAATCGGCCCGGCCTGGCGACCTCATTTTCTTTAAGGGCCACTCCGCCAGCGGCACCCGCATTGGGCACGTCGGCATGATTACGGACGTGGTGGGTAACCAGATCAAGTTTATCCACTCGGCCTGGGGCGGCGGCATCCGGTTCGACTACCTCCACGCCGATTATTACCGCAACCGGTTCATGGGTATCCGGCGCGTGGCGCGGCTGGTGGCCGAAAACTAGGCCAATCGGCCTACCTTTGCGGGGATGGCACGCGGGTGTGCCACCCTTTTTTTTGTGTCTATGCCGTTGATCGGGGTTTCGACCTACCGCCCCCCCGCCCACCTCTGGAATGGTCATTTGCAGACCATCATCCCGTCGGTTTTTCGGAAAATACCCGTCCGGTACGTCCGGGAACGCATTCTGACCCCCGACGGTGATTTCCTGGACCTGGACTGGTGCCGGGCTACGCCCCAAAATAACACAACGCCCAACCCGCTGGTCATTGTTTCGCACGGGCTGGAAGGCGACACCACCCGGCAGTATGTGGCAGGCACCGTGCGCGAACTTACCCGCCGGGGATTGGACTGCCTGGCCTGGCACTACCGTTCCTGTTCGGGCGAAATGAACCGCCACGCCCGTTTTTATCACATCGGCGAAACCGGCGACCTGCACACGGTGGTGCAATGGGCCGGGGCAGCGGGCTACACCACCGTGAGTTTAGTGGGGTTCAGCGCGGGCGGCAACATCACGCTCAAATACCTGGGCGAACAGGCCACCGCAACACTCGAATCAACAACGTACCTGGCCATCAACCGCGCCGTGGCCATCTCGGTGCCGCTCCACCTGCCCACCACGGCCAACCGCCTGGAGCAATGGGACAGTCTGTTCTACAACCACCGGTTCCAACGAACGTTGAAAGCAAAAATTCGGCAAAAGAGCGCAGCACTGCCCGACAGCATCCGCGCCGTTGACCTGACCCGAATCACCTCTCTGCGGCAGTTCGACGACCAGATCACGGCTCCGCTCCACGGCTTCGGCAATGCCGAGAATTATTACCGCGTAAACAGTTCGCTGGCTTTTTTACCCAACATCAACGTACCTGTGCTGGTGCTCAACGCCCGCAACGACCCTTTTTTGTCTGCCGAATGCTTTCCCGTTGCCCTGGCTACGGAACTCACCCACGTTTGGATGGAGTTTCCAGAGCAAGGTGGCCACTGCGGTTTCCCGTCTGCCGAAGGCTTAACTGCCCCCACGTATGCCGAACAACGAACGGCTGATTTTCTGACCAACCCCACGCTAACGCCATGAATACAGCTCCGCCCCCTGCCGAACCCATTATCTACGTCATCGATTTCGACAGCACCTTCACCAAAGTGGAAGCCCTGGATATTCTGGGCGAAATCTCCCTGGCGGGTCGCCCCGACCGCGACGATGTGCTGAATCAGATCAAGACCATCACCGACCGGGGCATGTCGGGCGAACTCTCGTTGGCGCAGTCCATTCAGATGCGGCTCAGGCTGCTGAACGCCCACCGCAACCAGTTGCCGGCCCTGGTAGAGCGGCTCTCTACCCTGATATCCGATTCGTTCCAGCGCAACCAGGCGTTTCTGACTCAGCATGCCGACCAGATTTACGTGGTATCGAGCGGGTTCAAGGAATTTATTGTGCCCATTGTTACGGCCCTGGGCATCAAAGCCGAAAACGTCTACGCCAACACCTTCGTTTATGACCAGGACGGGGCCATTATCGGCTGCGACGAAACCAACCCCCTGGCCACCGACCGGGGCAAGGTTAAGCTCATTAAAGCCCTGAATTTCGAGGGTGATTTGTACGTCATTGGCGACGGCTACACCGACTACGAAATTCGGGAGTCGGGGTTGGCCAACCGGTTTTATGCCTTTACCGAAAACGTGGCGCGGCCCAAAGTCATTGCCAAAGCCGACCACGTAGCCGCGTCGCTCGACGATTTTTTGTTCGATAATAAACTGAGCCGCAGCCAGTCGTACCCCAAAAGCCGGATTAAGGTGCTGTTGCTGGAAAACATTCACCCCATTGCCATCAGTTTGCTGGAAAAGGAAGGCTTCAGCCTCGACGTGCGGAAGGGTGCCCTGGACGAAGACGAACTGATTGAGGCCTTGGAAGGGGTGCATATTCTGGGTATCCGCTCCAAAACCAACGTGACGCGGCGGGTGCTGGAAAATGCGCCCAAGCTGATGACCATTGGCGCGTTTTGCATTGGCACCAACCAAATTGACCTCGAAACCGCCACACAAAAAGGCATTGCCGTGTTCAACGCACCGTATAGCAACACCCGCTCGGTGGTGGAACTGGCCGTAGGCGAAATGATTCTGCTGATGCGGAACATAGTGCCCAAGAGCAACAAAATGCATGAGGGCGTGTGGGATAAATCGGCCACGAATAGCTTTGAGGTGCGCGGCAAAAAGCTGGGCCTGGTGGGCTACGGCAACATTGGCACCCAACTCTCTGTGGTGGCCGAAGCCCTGGGCATGGAGGTGTATTTTTATGACACGGTAGACAAACTGGCCCTGGGCAATGCCCGTAAGTGCCAGAGCCTGGACGATTTGCTGGCGGTGGCCGACGTGGTGAGTTTGCACACCGACGGGCGGAAGGAGAACAAAAACCTGATTGGGGCGCGGGAGTTTAGCCTGATGAAAGAAGGCGTTATTTTCCTGAACCTGTCGCGGGGGCACATTGTAGACGTACCTGCGCTGGTGGCGGCCATCCGGTCGGGGCGGGTAGCGGGGGCGGGTATCGACGTGTTTCCGTATGAACCCAAAACCAACGCCGAAGCGTTTGTGAATGAGTTGCGCGGCCTACCCAATGTGTTGCTCACGCCGCACGTGGGGGGTAGTACCGAAGAGGCACAGGCCAACATCGGGCAGTTTGTACCGGCCAAATTGTTGAGTTACATGAACAACGGCAGCACTCACGGCAGCGTCAATTTCCCCGAACTGCAACTGCCGCTGCTGCACGATTCGCACCGCCTGTTACACATTCATGCCAACGTGCCGGGTATTTTGGCCAAAATGAACACTATTTTCGCCCGGTATCACATCAATATTCAGGGGCAATACCTGAAAACGAACGAAACCATTGGGTACGTTATCACCGACATTGCCAAAGAATATGCCGACGAGGTGGTGCAGGAATTGAGAGACATTGACAACACGATTCGGTTCCGGTTACTGTACTAAACGCCCCCGGCTCCTATGAAACACACCTACTTCACACCCGGCCCTGCCGAGCTATACCCCACGTTTGGCCAGCACCTGAAAACGGCGTTGGATGAACAGATTGGGTCCATTTCGCACCGGAGCCAGCGGTTTCGGGATATTTACCGCTACACCGACGAGCAACTGCGCGAACTGCTGACCATCCCGGCCAGCCACGGCATCTATTTTACCGGATCGGCTTCGGAAGTGTGGGAGCGGGTGCTGCTCAACTGCGTGGAGCACGAGAGTTTACACCTGGTAAACGGAGCGTTTTCGCGCAAGTTTTACGAGTATGCCCAGTCGCTCCACAAGTTTGCGCATGTGCTGGAAAAACCCGTTGGCCAGGGCTTCGACGCGGCGGATATCAACGTACCTGAGTATGCCGAACTGGTGGCCCTGACCCACAACGAGACCTCGGCGGGGGTGCAGATGCGGGCCATGGAAATGCACAAGCTGAAACGCCGGTACAGCAAAAAACTGTTCTGCGTCGATATGGTCTCCTCGGCCCCCTACCCCGACCTTGACTATGGCCTGATCGATTCGGCGTTTTTTTCCGTGCAGAAGGCGTTCGGGATGCCCGCCGGGCTGGGCGTTTGGATTGCCAACGAAGCCTGCCTGGAGAAAGCCCGTCACCTGCAACAGCACGAATCGCTGACGATTGGTGCCCACCACACCCTGCCTGTTTTGCACAAAAACTACCAGACATACGAAACCCCGGCCACTCCCAACGTGCTGTTTATCTATTTGTTAGGAAAAATTGCCGCCGACTTTAACAAAATTGGCATTGGGGCCATTCGGCGGCAGACGGAAGAAAAAGCCCGGCTCATGTACCGGTTTCTGGAAACCAACAACGGCTATGCGCCCGCAGTGCCCGACGAACGGCACCGCTCCCAGACGGTGATTGTGGGCCAAACCACGCGCCCCGCCCCGGAGGTGATGGCCGCGTTGAAAGAAGCCGGGCAGGTGGTGGGCAGTGGTTACGGTGCCCAGAAAAGCACTCAAATTCGCATCGCCAATTTCCCCGCCACCACCGCCGAACAGGTAGGTACGTTGCTGGCCAACCTGGCGAAGGCGGGGCAATAGAAAATCAATCGCCGAAGGCAATACCTACCCGGTGGGCCTGCAATACCTGACTAATTTCGTCCAGAATGGCAGGGTCGTCGATGGTGGCGGGGGTGGTGAAGGGTTCTCCATCGGCGAGTTGGCGGATGGTTTTGCGCAGAATTTTGCCGGAACGGGTTTTCGGTAATCGTTTCACAATCAATGCGTTTCGGAAGAACGCTACCGCGCCGATGCGGTCGCGGAGCAGGGCAACGAGTTGTTGTTCCAGCAGCCCGGCTTCCAGGATTTGCCCGTCTTTGAGCACCACCAGGCCCACGGGCCGCTGCCCCCGCAACGGACACGTGATACCCACCACGGCGCACTCGGCCACGGCGGGGTGCGCCCCCACTACCTCCTCCATTTCGCCGGTGGAGAGACGGTGCCCGGCCACGTTGATCACGTCATCGACCCGGCCCATGATGAACACGTACCCATCGGGGTCAACGTAACCACCGTCGCCGGTGAGGTAGTAACCGGAGAACCGCGTCATGTAGCTGTCCAGAAACCGGGGCGTGTCATTCCAGAGGGTCGGGAAACAGCCCGGCGGCAGGGGCGTTCGGATGCAGACGTACCCCTCCTGCCCCGGCCCCAGTTCCTGCCCGTCTTCGTCCAGAATCCGCAGGTCGAACCCGCACACAGGCTGGGATGACGAACCGTGCTTAACCGGCACGGAGTTGATTCCCAATTGATTAGCCACCATGGGCCAGCCCGATTCGGTTTGCCACCAGTGGTCTATGACCGGAATGTTCAGGACAGATTCGAGCCAGGCCAGCGTGGGCGGGTCGCAGCGTTCACCCGCCACAAACAACGCCCGGAGCGAGGAGAGGTCGTGGGGATGTTTCAGGCTCGCTTCGGGGTCTTCTTTCCGAATGGCCCGGAAGGCGGTGGGTGCCGTGAAAAACACGTTAACGCGGTGTTGAGCAACAACCCGCCAGAACGTACCTGCGTCGGGTGTGCGGACGGGTTTCCCCTCGAAAAGCACGGTGGTACAGCCCGTAAGCAAAGGTGCGTAAACAATGTAGCTGTGCCCCACGGCCCAGCCCAGGTCGGAGGCGGCCCAGAACACGTCGCCGGGTTTTGTGGCGTAGATGGCCTCCATGCTGTAGGCCAGGGCCACGGCGTGCCCCCCGTTGTCGCGCACAATGCCTTTAGGTTTTCCCGTGGTGCCCGACGTGTAGAGCACATAAAGCGGGTCGGTGGCCCGCACCGGCACCCACGGGGCGGGCGTGGCGGTGCTGAGCTGCGTTTGCCAATCTAAGTCGCGGCCCGGCGCGAGGGGGGCGGTGCATTGGGGCCGTTGCAAAACCAGGCAATAGTCGGGCTGATGGCGGGCCTGGGTCAGGGCCGCGTCGAGCAGGGGTTTGTAGGGAATTATTTTGTCGAACTCGATGCCGCAACTGGCCGAGAGCACCACCGTGGGTTTCACATCATCGATCCGCACGGCGAGTTCGGGCGGGGCAAAGCCGCCAAAAACCACCGAATGCACGGCCCCCAGCCGGGCGCAGGCCAACATAGCAAAGGCGGCTTCGGGCACCATCGGCATGTAGATAATGACGGTATGGCCCCGGCCCACGCCCAGCCCGGCCAACACTCCCGCCAGCAGAGCCACCTCGTGGAGCAGCTCGCGATAGGTATAGGTACGTACCTGACCGGTGGCGGGCGAATCGTAGAGGAGGGCGGGCTGATTGGCGCGGCCATTTTCTACGTGGTAGTCCAGGGCGGCGTAGCAGGTGTTCAGTTCGCCATCGGCATACCAGCGCGTGAGGCCATCGGCATCGGTGCTGAGGATTTGTCGGGGCTTTGTTACCCACGGAATCCGGGTGGCCTGTTGGCCCCAAAACTCGGCAGGGTCACGCAAACTACGCTGATAGTCAGCCGTGTAGGTACTGGAATTTTGGGGCATCGGAGGCGTGTTAAACAGGTTTTGTCATTCGGTAGCCAGCAGGTCAGCAATGCGTTTCACCAGGTCACGGGTAGAAAAGGGTTTGGCCAGGTAAGCATCGGCCCCGGCTTCCAACCCGGCCCTGATGTCGGCTTCTTTGCTTTTCGCGCTGAGGAAAATAATTTTCACAGCTTGGTGTACGGGGTTTGCCCGAACGGCGCGGCACAGTTCCAGCCCGTTCAGGTGGGGCATCATCACGTCGAGCACCAACACGTCGGGCTGCTCCTGTTCCACCAGGGCCAGAGCCTCGCGCCCGTCGCGGGCAATGAAGACGCGGTGGCCTTCTTTTTTCATCAAAAATTCCAGCGAGAGCAGGATGCCAGGCTCATCATCGGCAATCAACACTTTTGGCATGGATGTGGAAAATTGGGTTATAAAATGGGTCAATCTGAAAGCCTGTTTCCGGGTAGTTCGATACGGAAAGTTGCCCCGGCGGCAGGCCTACTCAGCACCTGGATGGTGCCGCCGTGCAACTCCACAATGCGTTTGCTGATGGCAAGTCCCAGCCCGCTACCCGTTGGTTTCCAGGCAGATAGAGTTTTTTCGGCGGGGCCTGCTTCCTGCACCTGCCGAAATTTCTCAAAGATAACGCCGTGGTATTTTTCGGCAATGCCCGGCCCGTTATCCGTAATGCTGACCCAACACGTACCTGGCCCGCAACCAGACTCCACCCGCACTACGCCGCCCATGTCTGGGGCAAATTTAACGGCGTTGGCCAGCACATTCACCAGCACCTGCATCAGCCGGTCGCGGTCGGCCAGGAGGGTAAACAACTGGCAGTTAAGAGTGAGGTCGAGCCGGAGATTTTTTTCGGCAATCAACGGTTTCAGCGAGTCGAGGGCTTCGGTAATCAGGTCATCCAGTTGCAGTTGGGTCTGCACAAACAGGTACCGGCCCGACTCCATCCGTTCCAGATCCAGCACCTGGTTTATGAGCCGGGTAAGGCGTTCGGTTTCGCGGATGGCGGTACCCAGAAAGTGTGTCTGCGTCTCGCGATCCAGTTCCGGGCTGTCGTGCATGATCTCGATCAGGGCGCGGATGGCCGTGATGGGCGTTCGGATTTCGTGGGTGACGGTGGAGACGAAATCGTCTTTTTGCCGGTCGGCAGTTTTCAGTTGCTCGTTGGCTTCGCTCAGTTGTCGGGTCAGTTGCTGAAGCTGTTTATTGACCGAGACCAGTGCCTGCGATTCTTTCAAAATCTGGATCACCTGGTTGGGGGCAATGGAGTCTTCTTTGGTTACGGCGGCCACGGCAATCCGGGCCGATGCCGTGCCGATGGCCCCGGCCAGCAGCCGTTCGGTATAGGCCACAAAACCAGCGTCTGTTTCCGACTGATCTTCAGTAAGTTTATGCCGACGCGCATACCGGTCCAGCCCGCGCCGGGCATGGTCGGCTCCGAAAAAGGAAGTCAGTAGTCCTTGCAGGTCGCTTCGTTTGGCCTGCCCGTTCCAGACTGTTGGCCCCTCCTGCCCCTGTTTGGCTAGCCGGAACACATCCACAAACAGCACTGCCTGCGCCCGGTCGAGCGGGCTTTGCGGGCTACCGAGCGACCCCCACACGTAGCCTAACGTGTTGAGCGTCAGCGACCAAAATACGGCGTGGGCCACGGGGTCTAGCTTGGTGAGGCCAAACAGGGCCTGCGGATTGAGCCAGCCCAGGCCGCCCGGCCCCACCGTGAGCCAGTGGGCGGGCACCCAACCCAGTGGCACCAGCGTGGGCATAACCAGCGTGTAGGCCCAAACCGAAATGCCAATCAACATGCCGACCAGTGCGCCTTTTCTGGCTCCCGGTTTCCAGAATAACCCACCCAGCATGGCCGGGGTAAACTGCGACACGGCCACAAACGAGATCGTCCCGACCGACACCAGCGAGTAGTGGCTCGACACGGCCCGGTAATAGCCATAGGCAAGCAGCAGCAACAGCAAAATGGCCATTCGCCGTACGTTGATGACAAATACGCTGGACACAGCCCCGAACCACCGGTACCAGCGCGGCCTGCCCACCAGCACGGGCATCACCACGTTGTTGGAAATCATGACGCTGAGGGCAATGGTTTCTACGATAATCATGCTGGTGGCGGCAGAAAAACCACCCAGATACGCCAGCGTAGCCAGTGCCTGTTGACCGTGGAGGAGCGGCAAGGTTAGTACGTACCCGTCGGCATCAGCTTGCGATTGCCCCAGCAACAGCTTCCCACCAAAAGCGATGGGGATTACAAACAGATTGATTACTAATAAATAGAGCGGAAACAGCCACACGGCTTTGGCTACGTGCCGCTCATCGCTGTTTTCAACAACGGCCACCTGAAACTGGCGGGGCAAAAACAGAATGGCGGTGCTGGAAAGCAGGCAGTACCAAAACCAGTCGGCGGTGGTGTGGCCGGGGCCGGTGCTGAACTCCTGCCTCAGCGCAGGTACGTTGGCGGCCTGCCTGAAGATGTCGCCCGGCCCGTTGAAGAGGCCAAAGGTGACAAAAATGCCCACGGCCACAAAAGCAATCAACTTCAAAATAGATTCCACGGCAATGGCCGTCACCAGCCCCTCGTGGCGTTCGGTGGCCTCCAGTTTGCGGGTGCCAAACAGAATGGTAAACAGGGCCAGAGCCAGGGTAATGTAAAACGCTTTATCGCGCAAAAAAACACCCCCGCCGCTCAGGCCGGTTTGTCCCGTGAGCAGGCCGAAACTGTCGGAAATGGCTTTAAGCTGGATCGATATGTAGGGAATAAGCCCGCCCACACAAAGAACCGTGACCAACACACCCAGGGTGCGGTTTTTGCCGTACCGGGCCGAAATAAAATCGGCGATGCTGGTGATGCGCTGGGCGCGGCAAATACGGATCATTTTTCGCAGCACCACCCACCACAACGGGGCCGTGATGGCCGGGCCGATGTAAATAGCCATAAACTCCAGCCCTTCGGAAGCCGCCCGGCCCACACTGCCGTAGTAGGTCCAGGCGGTGCAATACACCGCCAACGACAGCGAATAGACGTAGGGGTTGTTGGTGACGCTGCGATGAGTTCGGCTACGCCGCTCGGCCCAGTAGGCCACGCCAAACAAAAAAGCCAGGTACAGCATCGACCCCAGCAAAAGTGTCAGGTTAGTCATGCCCGGATTCGGTCGGGGAGTCGCCCTCCGGGGTGGTACGGATGACCCAGGCCGTGGCACCGATGGCTACCGCCCACACGCCCAGCACGTACACAAAAAGCAACGGCAAGCCACCCACCAGCACGGGCCGGTCGGCAATAGACAGGATCGGCTCGTTGAGCAGCAGGAGAAACACAACGGAAACCAGCAACAGTCGGGGCGTTCGCATGGGTAGATGCTAAAAAAGGGGTCATGCGGGTACTGCCCGCATGACCCCCACAGGTACGT
>JAYUKZ010000314.1:0-8378 GCA_043763995.1 Fibrella sp. | reverse complement strand
ATCTTTCGTAGCTGATGGCGACCCACCTGAAAGCCTTGTTCCTGTAAATCAAGCACCAGTCGGCGACTTCCATAACGTCGCTCATGGTCATAAAAGAGTTCTTTCGTCGCCTGATTCAGCTTAAGCTGTTGCTTCGAGGGTTGATAAGTCTGTTTAGCTTTGTAGGCATAGAACGCGCTTTTACTGACATCAAGGCATTCACAAAGTCGTTCAATCGGGTATGAGTCAGCTAGTTCAAGAATCAGTTCGTAAGTGATTGTCAGGTCATCCGCGGTTCCCCGCCGGGACTGAAAATGGCCAGTGCTTTTTTTAGGATGTCACGTTCTTGCTCGGTACGCCGTAGCTGTTCACGAAGTTGAGTAAATTCGACATCATTAGCTACCTGACCTTTACAGATGGAGGTGACCTTCTTTAAAAAAAAGTTGATCCTATGAGCCTATCTCAACGCCGTGCGCTGGTTGATCCAGCCGCGCCAGGCAGTCTGCGGGACCAATGTCAGTGGGTTGGCTTTCACCGTTCAGCTTACTATTACCAGCCTGTAGGGGCAGGCCCGGAGGATTTACTGCTGATGCGTCTGCTGGACGAGCAGTATCTATCAACTCCTTTCTACGGGTATCGAAAAATGCAGCTTGTGCTGGTTCAGGCAGGCTACCATGTGAATCACAAACGAACGGTCCGCCGCTGCGGTACGTAGATTAATGCAAGTAGTTGGCATTGAGACTATTTACGCTAAAATAAATACGTCTAAACCCGCCGTAGGGTATCGTATCTACCCCTATCTGTTACGAAAGCTGACCATTGACCGAGTGCATCAGGTATGGGCAACAGACATCACCTACGTCCCCATGCAAACGGGTTATATGTATCTAATGGCCATTATTGATCTACACAGTCGGTACGTGCTAAAATGGTCCATCTCTAACACGATGGATGCCAAGTGGTTTAGTTAGGTGCTTGGCGAGACGTTGGCCACTTATCCTACTCCCGCCATTTTTAATATTGACCAGGGAAGCCACGGGGCCGCCCGAGCGGTTTACAGCCGATGCTTTCACAACTTTGTTAGTGAAAGCCAACGTTCGTATCTCGATGGACGGGAAAGGGCGGGCAATCGACAACATATTTGTGGAACGTCTTTGGCGAACGGTAAAATATGAGGATATTTATCTGAAGGCCTACGCCGATGGTTGGCAATTGGAGACTGGTTTGCGGGCTTATTTCGAGTTCTACAATTGTCGCCGTTTCCATCAGGGACTGGCCTATCAAACGCCGGAACAGGTGCTAAAAGGGGCAAAATGTAATACAAACCAAGTGGATAAGAACAACAACTAACAATTTCGTTATTCAATAAAGTGGTCCGGTTTCAGGGGCGCACCATACTCTTCAAGCCCAACGCAAGCACACCACTTTACGACGCTATGGGCCGCAGCTTGCTCAGACTGGAATGGCTCACCGAGAAAGAGGCGGACTACACGGTGCTGGTCAGTATTCTAACCGATGGTGAAGAAAACGCGTCGAAGGAGTTCACCGGTTCTCAAATGCAAGCGATGATCGACCGGCTTAAACAGCGTAACTGGTCATTTACCTATATGGGCGCGAATCATGCCGTTCAGAAAATGGCTTTTTCACTTTCCATCGAACAGTCGATCACCTTCCAGACCAACGAGCAAGACATGAAGCGGCTTTTTGAGAAAGAACGCAAGGGGCGCACGGCTTTCTATGACAAACGCAGCAAAGGACAGTCGATTAAAGATGCCGAAAGCAACTACTTCGAGCAGGATTGATTGTACCTTACTCACCTTAGCGATTAACTTATGCCATCTATGTCTCTTGCCGATCCACAACCGCTGAAACCCGGCCAGATTATCAGTAACCTGATTCCCGGTGAGCCGGTTTTGCTCACCAGCGTTCAACCACGGGGGCAGCGAATCTCGGTGCATTATACCGGTAAGCACACGGGCCTGGCCAGCACGATGGTGATTACTCAACAACGGGCTGATGAACTGAACGTGCTGGCCGAAGAGGGGTCGTTTTCGCTGACCGGTGACCCAACCGGTTTTACGCTCTTTGCCGAGGCTGAACGCATCTATTCGGCCTACCAGTTCGATCCGCTTTTTGCGGTCAATTGCAGCGTTGTCGATCCCTTGCCTCATCAGGTCGAAGCGGTCTATAAATACCTGCTTCCGCTGCCCAATATCCGCTTTTTGCTGGCTGACGATACGGGGGCGGGCAAGACAATTATGACCGGCCTGCTGATCAAGGAAATGATGACTCGGAACCTGATCGAGCGTGTGTTGATCATTACGCCGGGGGGATTAACCCGACAGTGGCAGGAAGACGAAATGGCCCTGAAATTCAACATTCCGTTTAAACTGGCCAACCGCGCTGCTTTCTCGGCCGATCCGCTGATTTTCCAGAGTTCAGACCGGATTGTCACGTCTATTGATTTTCTACGGAGTGAAGATGTCCTGAACGTTGTTCGATCGCTGCGCTGGGATCTGGTCGTGGTCGATGAAGCACATAAACTTTCTGCTTTTGACTATGGCGAACGGAAGTACAAGTCGAAACGCTACGAGGCCGTTCAGGCGTTGGCGCAATCGTGTGAGCACCTGCTGTTGCTGACGGCTACACCGCACCGGGGCCGCCGCGACACGTTCCGAAATCTCCTGCAACTACTGGACGAAGATATCTTCTCGACCGACTCGCTCGTGACAGAACGGGTACGTGAATCGCCCGGCGAAAATGGCATTAATAAGTTCTTCATCAGGCGGTTGAAAGAAGACATGCGCGACTGGCAGGGCCAACCCCTGTTTAAAGAACGATTCACCAAAACCGTCAAATACCGGCTTACAAAAGCCGAAAAAGAGCTGTACGACAACGTAACAACGTACCTGACCCGCCAACGCGAAGAAGCGCAACAGGAACAAAACGTGCATGTCAACCTGGCCCTGATGGTGATGCAACGTCGACTGACCAGTTCTATCTATGCCATTAAACGCACACTCGGGCATCGGCATCAGGCGTTGCAGGGGCTGCTGAGCGAACTGACAAACAACCCTAATTTGTGGAGCCAACGTCAGCGAATTGACCCGACAATGGCCGCACTTGGCCTCGATTCGATTGATGATTACGATGAACTCGACGATCGGGAGCGCGAAGGGCTGGAAAACATCCTGTCTGATCCGCGCAAGTTTCGCCTCTTCACCACGGCAAAAAGCCCGGCTGAAATTCGGGAGGAAGCCCGTCAGGTAAAAATTCTTTTCGATCAGGCAGAAGCCCTGTATACCTCGGAGCAGGAAGAACAGAAATTTATTGAGCTGCGTGAGTTGTTGGCTACAGAGGGCGTTCGGGACAGCAACGAGAAGCTGGTCATTTTCACCGAGCACAAAGACACGCTCGATTACCTGGAAAAACGGCTGCAAAACAATGGCTATTCGGTCGTTACCATTCACGGTGGAAAAGGCGTTGATGAACGCCGGACAGCCCAGATCGATTTTGCCCGTCATGCGCAGATACTGATCGCTACTGATGCCGCCGGTGAGGGAATCAACCTGCAATTCTGCCGCCTGCTCATCAATTGGGATATTCCCTGGAACCCCAACCGGCTGGAACAGCGCATGGGGCGGATTCACCGCTACGGACAAAAGCAAAACGTGATGGTGTTTAACCTGGTGGCCCAAAACACACGCGAAGGCGCGGTGATGGAACGGCTCCTGCTGAAACTGGACGAGATTCGTAACCAAATGGGCAACGACCGGGTGTATGACGTGATCTCTGACGTGTTTGAAAACGTGGGGCTTGATGACATCATCAACTCGGTGTTCAACGGGCAGGAAACCGCTTTCGATGCCGTGATTCAGCAGCAACTCAACGAATCGGCGGTGACGAAGCGGATAAACGACCAACGCAACCAACTGGCCTACAGCGGTGTCAACTACCGCGAAGCCAGGCAATTGAAAGAAGATTCCGACGAAAAACGGTTGCAGCCTATTTACATCCAGCAGTTTTTCGAGAAAGCGTTTACCTACCTCGGTGGCGTGTTGGCAGAGGAACGTACCCAACTGTTCAGGATGACCACGATGCCCGACGAACTGGGTACGTTGCTGCGCACGCAGTATGACCTGCTGATCGATCCTGCCAAACTGTATTTATGTTTTGACAAAGCCATTTTTCTGGATCAGCAACGGCAAACCAGCAACCTCACCAAAACGGTCTATGTCAATCCGGGCAATGCGCTGTTCGATGCCCTGATCGCGCTTATTCAGCACCGGTGCCGCCCCGACGCGCTCAGGGGAACACTCCTTGTTTCGCCCGAAGACACGGCCCCCTTCACGGCTTATCTGGTGCAGTCGCAGGTAACGTATCACCGGCGGTCGGGTAATCAGGCCAGTGCAACGCAAGTAGCCGATCAACGGCTGGTGTTGGTGTGTGAAAACGAGGCCGGCGAACTGTCGATTACCTCAGCGGCGAAACTGCTGGACCTGCTGCCCCCGGCTGGGTTTGCCAAACCCATTGACCCACCCACCGGCATAACAACCGAAGCCGTGATTGACTGGAGTTTCCTGCACATCACCGAACCGCAACTGGCCGAAACAGAAGAGCGAATTCAGCAGGATGTCACCCAACGTCGGCAGTATCTGGAGACCGCCTTCGCCGATCTCATTATTCAGCTAACGGCCGAGATTGGCGAGCTACAGGGCAAATGGTTGCTGGGCGACAGCCGGGCGCAGGAAAAAATGAACCGCAAACAGGAACGCATCACCCAGTTGCTCGACCGTAAAAAACAACGCATGAGCGACCTGGATGGCCTCTCGAACCTAACCCTGAAAGAGCCGCAAGTGCTGGGCTGTGCGTATGTGGTACCACTGACCCAACTGGAATTCAACCGGCATTTCGGGATGAGCCGCGACGATGAAGCCGAACAAACGGCCATGGCAACAACCATGCAGTTTGAGGCCGAACAGGGCCGTTTCCCGGTCGATGTGTCGGCCGATAATGTTGGTTATGATATTCGCAGTCAGGATGGCGACGGGCTGAAACGGTACATCGAAGTGAAAGGCCGAAGTGTGGATGGGGCCGTGATGCTGTCGGATAATGAAATGTCGAGGCTGGCGCAACTGGGCAACGCGGCCTGGCTCTACATCGTGACGCACTGCAAGAGTAACCCGCAACTGTTTGTTTTTCAGAACCCGGCAACTACCCTCCAGTTTCAGAAACAAACGCGCGGCATTCAGTACCTGCTTCCCGAAGCAGAATGGAAACAGAAGAGGGGAATTATGGCCGATTCCTGCTAATTTTAGCCTGTTATGTATATAAAAGACATCGAAATAACCAACATTCGGTCCATTGAACGCTTTACTATGGCTTTCAAAAAACCGGCTGGCTGGCATGTACTTATTGGTGATAATGGCGCGGGAAAGTCAACCATAATCCGGTCTATTGCCTTAGCACTGATTGGCCCGGAAGACGCTCCTGCACTGCGCCAGGATTGGACGGATTGGCTTAATAAACAAGCCACCAAAGGCCAGATAACTGTTCGTGTGGAGGGAGACTCAATGTATGACTCTCGCACTGGCTCCGGCAAATATCCAGATCATTATGTCTACACAAATGACATCGAGTTTTCACGAGAGAAAGCAGATAAGCTACCGGTCAAAATAATATTTAAGAACAAAACGACACCCATGAACTGGAAAGCCGCAAGTGGGTGGTTTTCTGTGGCTTATGGCCCTTTTCGGCGGTTTACAGGAGGCAGTCCGGAAAAAGAGAAAATGTATTATTCTAACCCAAAAGCAGGTGCTCACTTAAGTGCTTTTGGTGAAGACGTTGCGCTATCAGAGGCACTCGTGTACCTGCGGGATCTGTATATAAAGAAGTTGGAAAACAAAGCTGATGGTGAATTGTATGACCAACTGATTCGGTTCATCAATGCAGCCCAACTATTGCCGCATAACGTAACCATCCAGTCCATCGATTCGGAGGGGGTTTACTTCATCGATGCCAACGGCCAAACGATCAATGCTATCCAGATGTCGGATGGATTCAGGTCGATGCTTAGCCTGACCTTTGAATTAATCAGGCAGTTGATACGTACCTACGGGAAAAATAAAGTCTTTAAACCCGCCAATGAGGCCAGCCAAACGATCGATCTGCCGGGGGTGGTGCTCATCGATGAAATAGATGCGCACCTGCACCCGACCTGGCAAACGCGGGTGGGCCAATGGTTTACGACTTATTTTCCAAACATACAGTTTATCGTAACAACCCACAGCCCGCTGGTTTGCCGTGCTGCCGAAAAAGGGTCAATCTGGCGGTTGGCCGCGCCCGGAAGTCGGCAACTGTCAGGCGAAGTCAAAGGCACTGACCGCGCCCGCCTCATTTATGGCAACGTCCTTGATGCCTACGGCACAGAAGTGTTTGGCCAGGACGTAGAACGCTCCGAAGCATCAAAAGAGAAAGTGCAGCAATTGGCGCACCTAAGCCAATTGAACACCTTCGGAAAAATCACGGATCAACAGAAAAAAGAACTTCAAGACCTGCGTAAAATTTTGATTACTGATGATACAACTGAATTCTAAGCCATTGGATAAAGTAGCTGTCAGTCATTTAAATCAGGTTCAACAGCAGATTGATAACGAGCCGGACTTTGACGCGAGAGCCAGTCGTGCCAAACAGAAATGGGATAGCAAAACAGGTAGCAATTCAGGCCAATCTGCCTTTGCCGAAATTAAAAAAACGTTGGTTGCTATGTGCGTCAGTGTCCAGGTGTGTAACTACTGCGAAAACAACGAAGCCAATGACGTGGAACATATCTACCCAAAGAGCCTCTTCCCGGAACGAGCCTTCGATTGGGATAATTATTTGCTGGCTTGCAAGACCTGTAACACAACCTACAAATCAGACAACTTTGCCGTCTTTGACCCGATAGGTTCGGCTACGCAGGTTGACATGCCACGAAATAACGTACCTGCCACCGACGATGCCGTATTGGTGGATCCGCGCGCAGACAATCCCCTGGATTTCTTTTGGCTGGACATTGAATCCAGAACATTCAATCTTGACCCTAAACTGGGTCTGACACCGCGCGACAAGCAACGAGCCAGGTATACGCTGAAGCTACTCGGCCTGAACGATCGGGAAACCCTCGTTGCCGCCCGCAAGTCAGCCGCCAATTACTACCTCGACCGCCTTCAGCGATTCATAAATACCCGTGATGCCCAGGATTTCGACCAGTTGGAAGCCTGTGTACAGGACCCGGACCTGATCGATGTTAACGTACCGTTGGCGCAGGAAAAACAGCGTATTTGCCAACAAATCATTAACGACATACAGACGTATGCCCACCCCACCGTGTGGCACGAATTAATTCGGCAGCGCACCAACTTGCCTCGTACAAACAGATTACTCGATCAGGCACCTAAAGCCCTAACCTGGTAACGACACCAACAACAAATGCCCAACGCCTACAAATACCTCATTGAAGTGGCCATGCCCGTGCGCGAAGTATCGGCCGAGAGCGTGCGCGACAAATCGATCCGGCACGGGCATATCAGCACCCTGCACCTGTGGTGGGCGCGGAGACCCCTGCCCGTTTGCCGCGCCGTGGTGTTTGCCAGCCTTGTGCCCGACCCCGACGATGCCCATTGCCCGCCCCTCTTCCAGCAGGCCGTTGATGCGCTGCTTGGCCCCCAACCCGCAACCACAACCGGCGGGCAGCTTCTGGATAGATACAAACCTTACGAGGATATTCCCTACACCTCGGCTATTGACCCCGTACCCGATACTCGCCGCAACCGCCTGCTGACCTTTATTGGTAAATACTCCGACACGTTTATTGCCAACGAAAAAGCCGGTAAGCCAACCGCTTCCGGCTTGCAAATCAGCGAACACAGCCTGATTAAGTGGGACAATAAAAACAACGAAACCACCCTGGGCATCGCCCGTAAACTGATCTGGGTAGCGCATAATGCACCCCACCCCCAACCCCTCCCCGTTAGGGAGGGGGATATTCTCCGGCGTAGCTACGCTGATGCAACTCCCCTCCCTAACGGGGAGGGGTTGGGGGTGGGGTTACTCCTCGCCGACTTCGATGCCCACTACGCCGCCATTAAAACCGCCGAGCACGCGCTGTACCAAACACCCGACCGCCACCAGGAAACGGCAGCCAACAACCAGAAAACGGAAAACCTGCAAACCGCCATCGACGCGTTTCTGGACCGGATGCCGCGCGTGTTCGATCCCTTTGCCGGGGGCGGGGCCATACCCCTCGAAGCCGCCCGGTTGGGGTGCCGCACCTTCGGCAACGACATCAACCCCGTGGCCCACCTCATTCAGCGGGGCAGTCTGGAGTTTCCGCAACGCTACGGCAAACCCATCACCTA
>JAYUKZ010000313.1:0-34818 GCA_043763995.1 Fibrella sp. | reverse complement strand
AGCCCGGCAACGTACCTGAGCTTAGTCATCAGCTTCGTCGTCATCGTCTTCTGTTTCATCGTCCGAAACTCGCTGTTTATAATAGTCATCGCCTTTTTTGTGCCGTTTCTCGTCTCCTTTCGGCCCGTCTTCCTTCCCGCCCACACACAACACAATCTCGCCCTTGATGGGTTTGGCCGAAAAATAGGCGTGCAACTCGGCCAGGCTGCCGCGCCGGGTTTCTTCAAACAGCTTGGTCAACTCGCGCGAGACGCTGCCGGGGCGGGCGGGGCCAAACACCTCGGCCAGTTGTTCCAGCGTTTTCAGCAGGCGGTGCGGCGATTCGTAAAAAATCATCGTCCGTGTTTCGTCGGCCAGGCCCTGAATGCGCGTTTGTCGGCCTTTTTTGTGGGGCAAAAACCCCTCGAACGTAAAGCGGTCGTTGGGCAGGCCGGAGTTGACCAGCGCGGGCACAAAGGCCGTGGCACCGGGCAAACACTCCACCGGTACGTCGAAATCGAGGCATTCGCGCACCAGCAGGTAGCCGGGGTCAGAGATGCCGGGCGTACCCGCATCAGAGACCAGAGCCAGGGTTTTGCCCGCTTTCAGTTGCACAATAATTTTTTGGATCGCCCCGTGCTCGTTGAACATATGGTAGCTGTGCAACGGCTTATGGATGCCCAGGTGTTTGAGCAAAAAGCCCGTGGTGCGGGTGTCTTCGGCCAGCACGGCATCCACGCTTTGCAGCACCTTGATGGCCCGCAGCGTGATGTCGTCCAGATTGCCAATGGGCGTAGGAACGAGGTAGAGCTTCAATTGAGTAGGTCTGTTGGGTGCAAAGGACGGAAACATTTGCCTTGTTCCGGGTGGCATTATGTCCCAAAACGGGTTTGCCGGTTAATTTTTCACCCACTAAAACCGGTCGTTCACCTACTAAAACCGTCCACTCGCCCGGCCCCACTGGCATCGTGTGTGCCCAACCCGGCACCTTAGCCCCGTCGTAAGGCAACCCGGCTTTCCGATTTCCATCCATTCCGCATGAAAACCGTTCGTTTATCTGCCCTGTTCCTTGTACTGCTAGTCTTCGCAGGTACGTGGTCTTGCACAAAAACACCCGACCCCGCCCCGGTGGCCAAAAACTCGGATAACACCGTGGCCACGTTTGCTTTCAACGGGCTGAACCCAGCCGTAAACGCCACCATCAGTGGTAACAACATCACGGCCACGGTGCCGGTTGGCACCAACCTGACCAACCTGGTGCCGACTATTTCTATACCCGCCACGGCCACCATCAGCCCGGCATCGGGCACGGCCCAGAATTTCAGCGGCCCCGTTACCTACACCGTGAAAGCGCAGGACGGCAGCACCCAGGCGTATACCGTTACGGTCTCGATTCAGGGGGTGAGCATCGTCAGTTTTGCACCCACCACAGGCGGGGCCGGCACGTTGGTGGTCATCAACGGGGTGGGCTTCAGCGGCGTTTCGACCGAAAACAAAGTGACCATCAACGGGGCCAACGCCAACATTACGGCCTCCAGCCCCACGCAGATTACGGTGCAGATTCCCGACCGGGCCGGGGCGGGTAATCTGGTTGTGGCCGTGGGAGCCAAACAGGCCACCTCAGCGTCGGCCTTCAATTACCAGTATCAGCTTGGCTCCAACACAACCGTGTTCACCACATCGTTGGGCCGACTTTTCCAAAGCATTGCCACTGACCCAGACGACGGCACTATTTATGCCTCCGACCGCGCAAACAGTGCAGTGGTCATTATCCGACCCAACGGTGCCTCACAAAGCATATCGCTCAGGGATGAATTAAATGTGATTCACGCTTCAATGACTGGAATATCGATCATAAAAACGGGCGTTAGCGGGATAGATAATAAAATGATGGTTGTGACTAACGAAGCAAAGGGTGTGTACTACTATTCGCTGGGAGCTTTTTCGACCACCACCTCTATTCTGAGAGGCGACGTTTTTCAGGCTACTACTGATGTCTACAAAAATCCTACCGCTATTGTTGGCGTATCTCAAAGCCCCACGGTAATAAGACCATTGAATGGCACGTACTACATGGCTTGCTTTGGCAATTCGAGCATTGTCCGCAGCACCCGGCTGAATGGCGTTACGCAAAGTCCCAGCATTGTGGGTTCGGGTGCAGGTTTCAACGCCGGGTCGGTGCCAACTACCAATGCCAAATTCAACGGCGTGGTGGGCATTTTTCTGAAAAACAACCTGCTCTACGTGGCCGACGAAGGCAATCATGCCATTCGGGTGGTAGACTACAACGCGGGCACCGTGAACACCCTGATTGGCAACGGCACGGCGGGCAACGTAGACGGCGCGGTAGGTGCGGTGCGCCTCAACCTGCCCAGCAATGTGGTGGTCGACAACGCTGGGCTGGTGTACGTGACCGACCGGGGCAACGGCAAACTGCGCGTGTATGACCCCCGGAGTCAGACCTCCCAAACGTTGCTTTCGGGCCTAAACGCGCCCTACGGCCTCACCATCGACAACAATGGCACGCTCTACCTGGGCGAATGGGGGCAGGGCACCAACCGAATCCTGAAACTCACCGTGAAATAACCAACCTGCATTAATCACCTTCTACACACCCCTGTCAATCATGCGTATCGTACCTCTTTTCGTTACCCTCAGCCTGGTGATGGCAAGCCCAGCCTTTGCTCAGCAACAGCGGATAAAGGCCCCAATTAAACGCCCCGCCGCTCCCGCCAACCTCCGTAGCGAGCGTGTGACCACGGCCCCGGCCCCACCCGCCGCCGTGACACCCGCCCCCGCCTCCGAACCGGCCTACCAGCCACGTACCCAGACCCGGCAAACGGCACCGGCCCGGCAGGAGATTGTGAGCCGGTTGGAGGGGAAAAGCGGGGTGTTCAAACTGAACGTCTTCAGCCCCATCATCTCGACCGTATCGGCATTTTACGAGCACCCGCTCAGCCCTACGTCGTCGGTGCAACTGGGTGTTTACTATACCGGTGCCAGTATCGGCGATGTTAGTTTGCGCGGGTTTGGCATCACGCCCGAATACCGGTTTTACCTCTCCAAATCGAACGACGCACCCGACGGGGCGTACCTGGCCCCCTATGTCCGGTTCCAGAGCCTGACTTTTACCGATAAGACCGACAACACCACCGGCGTGCAGTTCACAACTATCGGTGGCGGGCTGCTGATTGGGCGGCAATGGCTGCTGGGGCGGCGCGACAACATTGCCCTCGACCTATTTCTCGGCCCGTCTTACGGGGCTACTTCGGCCACCATCAAAGGCGAGGGAACGATCCCGTCGGCCATCAGCGGGTTTGGTATCCGGTTTGGCCTGGCCCTGGGCGTTGCCTGGTAACGTACCTGGGGGTGCAGTGCTGTTGCCCAAGGCAATCCAGGTGAGGGTGATAGCAAACCAGTCCGGGCGCGGGACGCATCGTGATGTTAAGTATTCATACCAAACAACTTACTGATAATGAAAACTTTACGAATTAAGACAAGCAACGCAGTAAGCCTCGGCCTGCTGTTTCTGGCCCTGGCCTGTACCAAAAAAGAACCCGAACCCCAGTTGGTGGGGCAACCGGGCAACCCGCGTTTCAACCTCCAGTTTACCAACGAAACCAATGTAGACATGGACCTGCACGTGATTGACCCCAACGGCACCGAGATCTACTATGGCCGGAAAACGACCAGTCAGGGCGGAAAACTCGACGTAGACTGCAAGTGCAGTTCATGCACACAGGGGCCGAACGAGAACATTTTCTGGCCCGATGGCAAAGGCGTGAAGGGTACCTACAAATACTGGGTGGAATACTACGATTACTGCGGCAGCAATGCCTCTGCCACTTCCGATTTCACGCTGCGTGTGGCGGTGAATGAGGCCGTAAAAGCCACGCTGAAAGGTACCCTGAGCGACAACAGCGGCAGAAACAAGAGCGCAGTACAAACCTGGACATTGCCCTAGAAAACTCCTTTCCACAAGCACCCTCAAAAACTGCCTCAGGTACGTCCCCTGCCGGGTTTAGAATGGGTGTTTGTGGTGGGGCAGTCCGGGTAATTTATGGGTGTGTTGGCGTAGTGTTTTAGTGGGCGTATCGTATTCGGCAGTTGCATGAGTACTTACATACACCGATTATAAACACGCTTCCCCCCCCCACCACCCCGCCTTGCAGTTCACCCTGAAAAACGGGTCACTCACCTAGTTTTTCCGGCGGCTCACCCGGTTGCGCTGGCATTACCTACCACCACGAAAGTACCTTGTCACCACATTCACGTTCTACATACGCCACCATGATCCGTTTTCTTCGTTTACTCGCCCTGCTTGCTATGCCGGGGCTACTGTTTTTGGCTGGCTGTAAGCCCCCCGGCCAGAACGACCCGACCATCAAAGTCCCCGCCGTGGGGGGCGTTACCGTGTCCGAGATTAAAACCACCACGGCCAAAGTGACCAGTGCCATCCGCGAGGTGGGCTTTGGCGTGCTGGGTACGTCTACCATCAAAGAATACGGCATTTGCCAGGCCACCAAAGACAAACCCACCACCGCTGACACCAAAATCAGCCTGGGTACGTCTACCACGGCCACGCTGGACATGGTGGCCAACCTGAGCGGCCTTATGCCGGGTACGCTGTATTACGTGCGGGGCTACGTGGTCTACGACGGCGGCACAGTCTACGGCGATCAGGCCCAGTTTACGACTGAAAACCTGAAAGCCCCCGAAGTCACCACCGCCGACGGTACCGAAATTACCACCGTGGCGGTTGCCCTCGCCGGCAAACTTACCAGTCTGGGTACCAGCGATGTAACCCAGCACGGCCACGTACTCTCGGCCACCAACCAAACCCCCACCACCGCCGACACCAAGACTGAAATGGGCGCGGCCACGGCGGTGCCCAAAGATTTCAAGAGCGTGTTTGGGGGCCTGAAACCCAACACCACCTACTACGTGCGGGCCTACGCCATAAATGCCACCGGCACGGGCTATTCGGACGTGAAAACGGTGAAGACCACCGCCGAGGCCGCCCCCACCGTCACCATAAACGATGCCACCGACGTGGTGCCGACGAGCTTTAACATCACCGGAAAAATAACCGCCATTGGCACCGCCGACGTGTCGCAGTCAGGGCATGTGCTGTCGCAGACCAACCAGGTGCCCAGCACTGCTGATACGAAGACCGAAACCGGCGGCAGCAACGTACCCAAAGATTTCAGGAGCAGTTTCGGGAGCCTTCGGCCCGGTACAACCTACTACGTGCGGGCCTACGCCACCAACCCGGTGGGTACGGCCTACAGCGACGTGAAGACGGTGAAAACCGGCGATGCCCAGCCCCCCACCGTGACCACCGGCGATGCCACCGACCTCAACAGTGTGGCCTTCAACATGGCCGGGCGCGTGGGTAGCATCGGCACCTTCGACGTAACGCAACATGGCCATTGTTATTCGGAAAGCAACCAAAACCCCACCACGGCAGACCCCAAAACCGAACTGGGTGGCACCAACGTACCCAAAGACTTTTCGAGTGGGTTCAGGAACCTGAAAGCCAACACCACCTACTACGTGCGGGCCTACGCCAGCAGCGCGGCAGGCACGGCCTACAGCGACAGTAAAACGGTGAAAACACCCAACGAAGTGCCGCCCACGGTGGTGACCCAGGGCGTTGACCAGATTAATACCACGGCGGCGCGGAGTACGGGCACCATCAGCGGTGGGGGCACCAGACCCATCACGCAGTATGGCCACTGCTGGAGCAACACCAACCAGACCCCCACCACCGGCGATGCCAAAACAGAGTTTGGATCTACGAACGCCCCGCGCGACTACGCCAGTAGCCTGAACGGCCTGACCCTCAACACCACCTACTACGTGCGAGCCTACGCTACCAGCGCGGCAGGTACGTCCTACGGCGACGTGAAGACGTTTAAAACGCTGAATATCACGCTGCCCACCATTACAAGACCCAACAACCCAAGTGGTCTTGTGGGTACTACAAGCTTCAGTGCCTACTTCACGGTTACAAACAGTGGAGGGGCAAGCATATCGGAAATTGGCGTTTGCTACAGCGGTTCGAACCAAACGCCCACCACTGCCGACAGCAAAGTGAACACGGGCCGCACGGATGCAGGCAGCTACCAGGGCATCAACCTGCTAAATCTTTCAAGCAACACGACATACTACGTGCGGGCTTATGCCGTGACGAATGTGGGCGTGGCCTACAGCGACGTAGGTACGTTCAAAACACTGGCTCTGGTGGTCCCCGTTATTTCGGGCATAAAACTGGAAAGCCCGTTGCTCTGCGCCAGTACCACCTATCTGCAAACCGTGGCAACGGCCTACGACCAACCCTGTTGCAGCCAAGGCGCGAACCTTATGAACGACGAAATAAAGGTCAGTTTTACCTACGAAGCAAAAACCGAAACCCCCGCCCGGTTCGGTATCTGCCTCTCCAGGGCCGACCAGTCTGCCGACCCCACCGTCAACAATAACAAAATCGAATCGGGCAACACGTATTCGTCGCTGTTGGGTGGCTACTTCTCGGCGCGGTTCAACGTCATCGATAAGACGGGTAACACCAGAACAGTGGCCTGCGCGGCCTGTGGAGGTGGTATTTCCCTTTGCGCCTGCGGCAGAAACCTGACGGCTACCGAGTATACGCACCGCAATTTGCTGGCCCCCGGCTACCTCGTTCTTCTGGTCAGCGGCGGCACGGCCCAGTCCATAGCCTACAAGTACAGGGCCTACGTGGTCATGACCAACGGCAACGTTTATTACGGCCCCACCACCAGCATTGACCCCACCCAGGTGTGCCGGGGACCGGGATGATGGGTGGTTTTTTCATCTGAATAGCCACCACCCCACCCCCAGCCTTTCCCCATTAGGGAGGGGAGACGTGCAGTAGCTTCGCCAACCGGCACAGCTACGCCGACGTTGCCCTGCTCCCTAACGGGAAGGGGCTGGGGGTGGGGTTAACCCTCCACCCGCCTCATGAAATATCTCTCATTACTGCTCCTCTTTTTGCTGCCAGGTACGTTGGTAATTGCCCAGGATGTGGGGCAGTTTTCGGCTAAAAAACCCGTGGTGGTGCAGGGCAGCATTGGCCTTCGCAGCTACTACAGCAGCGGAAGCCAAAGCCCGCTCTACCGGGCCAATCCATTCGGCTACGCGCTATCGGGGAGTGCTACCGTCACGCTGTTTGGCGGGTTGAGTTTGCCTTTCACGGTGGCGTATTCCAACCGGCAAACGGCGTTTACGCAACCGTTTAACCAGTTCGGTATCAGCCCCAGCTACAAGGGATTCACCCTGCGGGCGGGCTACCAAAACCTGCGCTACTCCGACTACACGCTCAACGGGTTCACGCTGCTGGGCGGGGGGCTGGAAGTACAAAAAGGGTTGCTGCGGGCGGGGTTCATTATGGGGCGGTTCAACCGGGCGGTGGTGTCGGAAGAAGGTAAGCCGACCACGTTTTTGCGCACGGGTTTTGCCGCCCGGCTCGGTATTAACCTGCGCAAAGTGGTTGATAATGAGCCTTCCAATGATTTTGTCGACCTGATACTATTGCAGGGCCGCGACCAGGCCGAATCGCTGACCGGCTATGAAAAAGAGGGCCTTAGCCCGGCGCGGAACACCGTGTTTGGGGTTATTCTCAACAAGTCGTTCGGGAAGGCGCAACAGATCGTCTTCACCGCCGATGCCGCCGTGAGCCTGTACACGGGCAACATCAACGCCGCCAAAATCGACTCGACGCTACTGCCTTCGGCCATCCCGCCGGTGCTGTTCAAATCGGTCGATCCCAACGTATCGTCGCAGGGGTTGCTGGCCCTGAATACCACGCTGGGCTACAACGGGCGGGGGTTCGGGTTGCGGCTGGGTTATCAGCGCATCGACCCCGGTTTCACCACAATGGGGATGTACAACGTCAACAACGACCTGGAAATCATCTCCGTGGCCCCCCGGCTGAATCTGGCCAAAAACAAGCTGATTATCAACGGGAACGTGCGGCTGCAACGCGACAATCTGTACGCCAACAAGGTGCGGCAAACCCAGCGGCTGTTGCCCACGGCCACCATCGCCTATAACCCCTCGGCGATGTTCGGGTTGTCGGCCAACGTCAATTATTCGACCTTTAATCAAACGCCGGGCATCAAACAAACGCTGCTGAGGCCGGGGCAGGCCGTGGCGCAGTTAATGAACCAGGCCAACTATACCGTGATGGTTATGCCGCGCCTGAGTTTTGTGGGCGAAGAGCGCAGCCACACGTTCATGCTCTCGGTAGGCACCAACCAATTGGTGGACAACAGCGGCAATGCCGACCTGAAAGCCAACACCGAATTCAGCGGCCTCAACGGCCTGTTCAGCTACGGGTTTTCGCTCGATAAATCCAACCTGACCCTCGACGCAGGAGCCAACTATTTCACGCTCACCAACATCACGGGCACCACCAAGAACATCGGCCTGAACGCGGGCGTGAGCAAGGGTTTTCTGGCCAACAAACTCAGCACCAACCTCAGCCTGAACTACAACATCGGCGAGCAACTCCGCGCCAGCAGCCTCGCCGCCTCGGCCCGGATGCAGCCCGACAAGCACCACCGCATTGGCTTCAACGCCTACCAGAGCAACAGCACCGACAACAGCGGCACCGCCACGCGCAACTTCAGCGAATTCCGGGGTACCCTCGATTACACGTTTATTTTCTAGACATGAAAACCAAAAGCCCCCTAACCCCCGAAGGGGGAAGTGCTGCCGCAAGAGCAGCTACGCCGAAAACCAGAGTGGCACCCAAGTGGAACAGCCTGGTTGTTTACCTCCGCCTTTGGGCCGCACTGGTGCTCCCCCTTTGGGGGGCGGGGGGGCTTTTCGCCCAAATCCAGACCACGCTTAGCGTCAACGCGCCGTATTCGACGCTGGTGAGCGACTACATTACCAACTTCAACCGGGCCATCACGCTGCAACTGGTCAATACCGGCAACGCGCCGCTCGACGTGCGAATCTCAGGTACGTTGCGGGGCAGTTCGGGCGTGATTATTTTTCTTCCCGATGATTTGGGTTCGTTCAGACGAAACAGCGGGCAGGGCATCACTATTCCAGCCAGGCAGACGAAGCTGTTTCGGGCAACAGATATTGAAACGATGTTTCCCAGGGAATACACCGTCAACAACAGTTCGGCCAATTTGCGGCCCGCTTTAATCTCTAGTCTGATCCTGCCCGAAGGCGATTATGAACTGTGCGTGAAGGTGTTCGAGGCCAACAGCAACCGGGCTTTGGCCGAACCGGTCTGCGCCTATTTCAGCATCAGCAACATTGAGCCGCCATTTTTGCTCTCGCCCGTAGATAAAGACCCCATGCCTACCGCCACGGCCACCTACCAGCCGGTGCAGTTCCAGTGGACGTACCCGGCGGGGGCTTCGCCCACCAAAATCGAATACGTGTTGCAGGTGGCCGAACTGCGGGCGGGCCAAAACGAATATAACGTCTTCCAGAGCGGCCCGCCCTTCGCCGAAATCGTGATTCCAACGTCGAACCCGATCTATATTTTCAAACCTGCCGACCCGCGTTTCGAGGTGGGACGTACCTACGCCTGGCGGGTGCAGGTGCGGGGCAAAGGCACCAACGCGGGGCTGGTCAATTTCCAGAACAACGGCCTCAGCACCGTCAACACCTTCACCTACGGCGGCACTCCAAACCCGGCTTCAGGCAGCAACATCGTTTCTAGTTCTGACGCGCTGACGGGCACCAAAAAAGCTGAACCAGCCAAGCCCGTAGTTAACCTCAGCGGCGGCACCTGCGCCTGTAAATTCCCCGACGTAGCCGACAAAACCGCCGTCCCGGATTGGACCAACGACAAGACAATCTACATTGGCTCGGTAGCCCAGGGCTACCAACTCAGCATCAGCGAAATCACGGGCGCGGGCGGTAAATTTACTGGCAACGGTACCGTGGCCCTCTCGCCCACGTTTGGGCCAACGGATAGAAAAGGGCTTTTCCTGCCCCTGCGGGTCGAATTCAAGGATATTCAGGTGAACAAAGACGGGGTGCTGCTGGCCGGGCAAATCCAGTCCATGAAGCGGGCCGATAACCTGATGGGCCTGATGCCGAGCGCGGCCACCAAACCCGGAATGCCCGCCACCCCCGGCCTGCCCGATGCCGACGAACTGACCAAAATTGTGACCGGCGGCGGATGGGCCAAAATAAAAGATAAGATTTCGGAGGAGGCCGGTAAGCTGTTTACGCAAGCCGAACAGCAAGCCAACCAGCAGCGTAACGGCGCGGGTTTTGAAACGCCCATTGGCTACTCGGCGGGGCCGTTTACGCTGGCTGTCGATAACATTATTTTCACCGCCACCACCGCCCAGTACGATGCCATGACGGTGCTTGATGCCCTGGGCGGCACCGACCCGCTCCGCATTCCGCTGGGGGTGAAAGGGGCCTGTATGCCCTCGGCCAGTTGCCAGGGCAACACGTTTCTGTACCTCTTAAAAGACACGTCTATCCCCTACCTGGGCCTTACCCTGCGCGGGGGCCTCGACGCGGCCAACGCTACCTATTATTCCTACACGCCCAATGCCCAGACCGGCGGCACCAGCGAACTGAGCATCGCGGCCGATTATTATTTGAAAGATGCCACGTACCTGACCGGCTCCGACCCGGTGAAGGCAGACATCCGGGCCAAAACCGTAAAGGGGTTCGACAACTGGAACGCCACGGCCACCATTGCCAACGAGTTCAAAATCAAGGGTATAGACGATTTTACGTTCAAACTCAACACCGCCACCTTCGACCACGACCTGGAAAGCAACCCCGCCGGTTTCCCCGCTATGTTGGCCAGTCTGGAAACCGATTTGGCCGGTAAGTCAGTAGCGACGGATAAACTGGCTAACCTGCGCACCCCCACCTGGCGCGGCTTTTTCATGGACAAACTGACCGTGACCCTGCCATCGGTTTTCAAATCGACAAAGAGTAGCAAAACGTTTGTGGACGTGACAAACCTGGTCATCGACGGGCATTTGGGCCTGACGGGAAGCCTGGGCGCGGGCAGCGTTGATAAACCCGTGATTCGCTACGAAGACGGGAGCCTGGACGGATGGTATTTTTCGCTCGAAACCATAGGCATTACCTTCTTCGACGGAACGTTTATCAAAGCCAACGCCGACGGAAAAATTGGTCTGCCCATCACCGACAAAGACCAGCAATCGGCTCTGGTGTACACCAACACCATGTCGCCCGCCCCGGCGGGTGGCGGGCTAACGTACCAGTTCCGGGCCAAACCCGTCAACGACCTGAACGTACCCATCTGGTGGTCGAAGATTTCGCTGAAAAACACGTCGGAAGTCATTGTGTCGGTGGGCGACAAGACACCTGCTAACCTCACGGGCAAGCTGTTTGCCAAAGCCACGCTGCACGGCGACATTTCGATGAAATCGCCCGGTAAAATTGCGGGCATTATCCCGTCTATTTCGTTCAGTCTGCTCCATTTTGAGAACTTCGTGGTGCAGTCGCAACCCGACTATATTCAGACCGACGAGCAGAATACCAAGACGCTGACTAACTTCTCGTTTGCTTCGCCGCAGAAATTGCTGGGCAACAACAAGTACGGGCTGGATGAGGTGAAACTGGTGCAGCGCGACGGTAAAATTGGCCTCTACCTGCACGGCAGCCTCGATCTGTCGGGCGATTTGCCCCTGAAACCAAAGGCGGGCATGGGTCTGAGCATTATGGCCAACCCGGCCATGAGCGGCGGACGACCCAACTTCACCTACGACGGGGTGTACCTTGAAGACGTGGACATCGACGGGGAACTGGGGCCGGTACACGTCACGGGCGGGCTGAAGTTTATTCGGGGCGATGCTACGTTTGGCGAAGGTTTCCAGGGCAACCTGAAAGCGAAGTTCCCGATGAACATTGCCATCGCTGCCGATGCGCGGTTTGGCAGCGTGAAAGACGTGAGCTACTGGTACGTGTATGCCAGCGGGTCTATCTCGCCTGGTATTCCCATTGGCGGGCCGTTCAAGATTACGGGCTTTGGCGGCGGGGCCTACTACAACATGGCTTCGGCCAAGATACCCTCGCCCACCGAACTGCCCAAACCCGGCACGCCCGACTATAAACCCAAAGCCAACAGTAACGGTTTGTTGGCCACGGTATTTCTGGCTATGGGCACCGACAACCTGATGAAAGGCCAGACCACGCTGAAAGTGGAATGGGACAACGAAGGCATAAACCGCGTGGGCCTCAACGGCACCGCCGACCTGTTCAGTGCCGACAATGCGCCCACCACCAAAGGCATCGCCCATGGCGAAATTGACATCAGCTACGACATCCGCAACTCAATTTTCGACCTCAACGGCGGCGTGACCGTTGCGCTGCCGTTGCTGACAGTAGATGCCGCCCGCGCCCTGCGGATTTACGCGGACAAAAACACGCAGTTTATCCAGATTGGCAACCCCGCCGACTATAACCAACGGGTGAAGGTGACGGTGGCCCAGCTTATTTCGGGCGGGGCCTATTTCTGGGCGGGCAACGGAGCCATGCCCGACATACCCTTGCCGCAGGGCATCGACCCTGGTACGTTGCAGGCCATGGGCTACCGGAGTTTCAAAGACCTGGGCTTCTCTGGTGGCAAAGGCGGCATGATGTTCGGAGCGTATGTGGGCTTCCCGGCCCCGCCCGACATTGAAAAACGCTACGAATTTCTGATGTTCTACATGCGCCTCCACGCGGGCATGGGCTTCGACGTGTCGTTGGCCAAATACACCACCCCCTGCGGAGACAGAGGGATTCCCGGCCTCAACGGCTGGTATGCCAACGGCCAGCTCTACGCCTCAGCGGGCTTTGCCTTTGGTGTGAAAGTGGACGTGTGGTTCTACGAAGGCGATTTCGACGTGGCCAGCATCGACGCGACGGCCATTCTGATGGGCGGTTTACCCAAACCGTTTTGGTTCAAAGGAATGCTCTACGGCAAATACAACGTGTTGGGCGGGTTGGTTAAAGGCGACATGAAATTCAAGCTCTCCGTGGGCGACGTGTGTAGCCCCAGCCAGGGGCCTGTCGATCCGTTTGCCGAACCGCTGATTTCGGAGATTTACCCCAAAGACGGCAGCATCGACATTCTGGATAACCCGGCGGCGCAATTCAATTACCCCGTGGGCCGCGAGATTGTGGTGGCCAACAGCAAGCCAACCAAAGACGGCGAAGGCATGGAAAGCGAGTTGCTCACCTTTCGCATCGACGTGGGTTTCGACATGGTGAAAACCGGCGGGGCCACCCGCGAAGAATGCGCCGCCAACACCAACAACACCGGTGAACTCCGCATTGCCGCCGATGGCATGAGTGCCACGTATTACCGCAACAGTTCGTTCGAGCCGGAATCGACGTACCAGGTGAAGGTAACGGGGACGGGCAAGCAACTGATCAACGGTGTTTGGAAGGTGATGCGGACCAAGAAAAAAGCGGATAAGCCCGAAATGGATAAGATCGAAACAAAGGTGGCCACCCTCAATACGCGCGGCTGCCCGGCCCGCCTCGAGCGCAACACCATCGCCCTGACGTACCCCTACGAAAATCAGCGGTACGTGGTCCTCGACGCCTTCAACCGGCAGGGGTTTATCGCCTTCAACAAGGTGCTCTGCTGTTTCAACGACGACATTGGCCCCACCAAACCCTACACGCTGATGATGCGGTTTGCCACCGAAAGTAACCCCAACACCGAACTGGAACAGCCCGTGACAAACCGCTACCCCAGCAACACCGAAGGCGACGTGGTGCAGTCGCTCCAGTTCCGGTTGCCCGACTTGCCGGGGGGTAAAATTGTCAAGATGCGGTTGGTGAAAAAGCCCAATCCGGCCTATTTTGCCCGGTTCAAGGGGCCAGTCTTCTCGGCATCGGCCAAAAGCAGCCTCGGCGACCGCTACAACAGATACGTTAGCGAAGCGGGAAAAACCGCCCTGGCCGATGCCGATCTAGCCAAAACCGGG
The DNA here is from genome assembly GCA_043763995.1 of Fibrella sp. Taxonomy (GTDB): domain Bacteria; phylum Bacteroidota; class Bacteroidia; order Cytophagales; family Spirosomataceae; genus Fibrella. The sequence goes on along the minus strand of JAYUKZ010000313.1, from coordinate 20,875 downwards.
AGCCAGAACACCAGCACCAACGCCCTCAACAACGGCACCTTCGCCATGACGGTGCAGCGCGGGGCCGATGGCAGCAAGCAGAACGTACCCAGCGAAGTGGAGGTGTTCGGGCCGCTGTTTTTCCGCACAAGCATTTACCGCACCTACGCCGAAAAGGTTCGGTCGATCCAGGAGCAGGCCACGGGAACGACTTACGACGAAAACCCGTCGAAATATGTCACGATCATGGTAACGACAGCTTCGGTCAATGTGGGCGAAGGGTTCGATCAGTACGATTTGGGCGGGTTGGCCCGGAATATCCGGGGTCAGGAAAAATACCTGCCACCGCTGTTGGGTACCGCTTTTTCTCCCGGACGCAGCAACTGGTATCAGCAACACATGCGGCCTGTTTATGAGGCTAACCAGCGTGTACGGGCCTGGGGAGGGAGGTATTACCAGTTCCAGGATAGCAATGGGTTCAACGATAACGACCTGTTGCCTTCGGTGATAATTCCGTACCGCGAACGCGAAGTGCCACTACAACCCAACGAAATTCCTTCCAGCCTCCGCTTTCGGCAAATGCCCGTCCGGGAACTGGCCAACTCTGTAAACCTGACACCCCGATGATCCGTAATCTGCTGTTTATCTCCCTCCTGTTGGCCAGTATCAGCCACAGCCACGCTCAGTCTGGAGGCCGCCCCGTCGGCAAAAAAGTCAATCTGGATTATGGCTCACTCAGCACCGGCCTCGGCACCGGCATAGTGATAGGCAACATCAAGACCAACTTCGATTATATGGTCGATAACATGACCGAGTATGTGGCCAACAGGTATTGGGAAGGAGGTTCCGCCCAAAAACGGCTTGAATTCGCCCGCATCCTGGTCAACGGGGTCATGCAGGGCTGGACGAATGCTAACATCGGCAAACAGGACATTAGCTGGATGCTGCGCGAACCCTTTGCCGATGACCTGCGGCTGTTCAAAAAGATTCGCGACGGTAATCTGGCTCCTTTTATTTATGACAGCCCCGACGTGGCCATTCCGTACCGCATCGAAACCAATTACCCCCTGCTGCTGGCCAACGGCCAACGCAACCCCACCGTGCTGAGCGACACCAAATCCATCCGTATCAAATGAACCGGTTTTCTATCTACCTCCTTGTCGGGCTGCTGGGGCTGACGTCGGCACGTACCTGGGCGCAAACGGCCATTACGCCGCAGCAAGCCAAAAAACTACCGCCCCGCCCGGCCATCAAACCCGACACGGCCCGCTACCAATTGCTGGGTAAAGGCAAGTATTTCGGCGATTCGGTAGTGCTGCGCTGGAGTGCCTCCGATGCGGTGCTGTGGCAACTGGCCAACCGGGCGGGCTACACCATTGACCGGCTGGAGAAAAAAGACGGACAGATCATCAACCGCGTCACGCTGGTGAAACAGTTGAAACCCTGGACGCTGGCCGAATGGAAACAGCGGTGCCGCCCCCAGGATACCACCGCCGCCCTGGCCGCACAGATGCTCTACGGTGTCACGAAGGGTCTGCCCACCGCCGCCGGGGGGTCGCTTAACGCGGTCATGGATCAGCGCAACGATGCTGAAAATCGCTTTTTCGTGGCGAATATGCTCGCCAACTGGTCGCCGTTTCATGCCGCCAGTATGGCCCTGCGCTACGCCGATAAGACCGCCCAAAAAGGTCGTCAATACATCTACCTGATCTCCTCGCCGGTAAACCCCAAACTAATGTCGGTCGATACGGTGATGGTGCCAGTGCGAACGATACAACCCGAACCGCTGGAGAAAATGACCCCCGTGGTGGCCGACCCCGGCGATCACGTCATCCGGTTGAAATGGAGCAGACTTATGGGCGATGTCAGCTTCACGGGCTATTACTACGAACGCTCGGACGATGGGGGCAAGACCTTCCGCCGCCTCAACCGCAAGCCGTTTCTGAAACTGAGCGAAAAAGCCAGCAACGGCGACGGCAGCCTGAACGACTATATTTTTGTGACCGATTCAATCCCCCAAAACTACCGCAAATACATCTACCGGGTCACGGGCATCAACCATTTTGGCGAACTAAGCCCCTACTGCGACAACGTGGTGACGATGGGCCTCGACCTCGCGCCACCCTCGGCGGTGGCAACCCTGCGGGCCGAAAACCCGGTGGGCAACACGGTGGTGCTGACCTGGGAAAAACCCAAAAAAGAGGGTGATTTCATTGGCTACATCGTGGGGCGCGGCCCGGCCATTAGCGGGCCGTTCGAGCCGATTCAGAAGGCCTTGCTGCCCCCGTCGGCTAGTCGTTTTGAGGACAAAACCGCCGATCCCTTCGGTACCAATTTCTACGTGGTCTCGGCCATCGACACGGCGGGCAACGGGGCGCAATCATTACCTGCCTACGTGGTCATGCGCGACGATGCCCCGCCCGCCAAACCCACCGGCCTCCGGGGTACCATCGACAGCACGGGCGTAGTCAGGTTGTCGTGGACCCGAAACACCGAACCCGACCTGATGGGCTACATGGTCTACACCGCCAACGCCCCCGATCACGCCTTCACCAACCTGACGACCGATTTTTTGGCCGACGAATTTTTCACTGACACCACCACGCTGCGAACCCTCACCAAATACAAATACGTCCGAGTGGTGGCCTTCGACAAATCGCGCAAAGCCAGCCCTTATTCGGAGATCGCCGAATTGAAACGTCCCGACCGCATTGCGCCGGTTAGCCCGGTGTTCAACAACTTTCTGGTGGCCGACAGCAGCGTGACTCTGCGTTGGGTACGTTCATCGAGCGACGATGTGGCGGGGCAATGGCTGTACCGAAAAGAGGAAGGTAAAGACACCGATTATCAACTGCTTACGGAATTTAGTCAGGAAAGAAGCGACTATGTTGACCGGACGGTGTTGCCCCGGCGCGGGTATGCCTATGCCCTGGTAGCGGTAGATGACAGCCAGAATAAATCGCCGCTGTCGTTCCCGATGCGGGTACGTACCTACGACGCGGGCGTTCGGAAAGGCACGCAAAACCTGACCGCCACCGCCCCGCCCGATAAGCCCATTTCGCTCCGATGGAACGGGGCGACTTCGGGTACCGGGCGCGTATTGGTCTATCGAAAAATAGGTGAAGAACCCCTGCGCCTGATCGACAACGTACCGGGTTCGCAACAGACGTACCTGGATGCTTCTCTTCAGAAAGGCACCTATCAGTACGCTCTCAAAACGGTGTATGCCGACGGTGGCGAATCGCCCCTAACGGCCTTTGTGCGCGTGGAACGATTGTAGTTTTTTGGTTGGTATGTAAATAGAAAAAGGCCATCGTGGGTTCACAATGGCCTTTTTTGTTCACTGTGCAGGCAAGCCTACGCGGGCAAATCAGTATTGGGTTTCTTGCCCAGCACATCGTCGATGGCCTGTTCGGCGTTGGGGAAGTTGGTTTTCAGCATCTCCGAGAGCTGGGTTTTCAGGTTCTCGAAATAGGCCGGGGCGTTGTCCATTGCGCCTTCGGCTTCGGTTTTTAGCTGGTTGCCCTTCTCTTTCAAATCGGCCATCATTTTCTCGCCGTCTTCGGTTTGCAGGTACTTGTTGAGGGCTACCCCGGCGGCGGCACCGAGTACAAACGTGGCCAGGTGTTTTGCGTTAACTGCCATTGTGTTTCGTCGTTTAGTTGAGGTATAAATGTCTGCACGTCCCGGAGCCAATGCGTCGGCATTTGGTTGTGTGGGTGCAGGGTCGGATGGTCGTTCCCCCCGGCTGATGACACCCCGCCAACCCATCCGGCTACGGCTTCCAGGTACGTATAACGAAAAAAGAAGACCATGTGGCCTTCTTTTTTCAAGATAATGAACAGAACGCCTTAAAACTGCTCGGTTCCGGCGAAGAAAAACGACCCTTCGATGCCCGCATTCTCGTCTGAATCGGAGCCGTGGATGGCGTTGGCTTCGATTGATTTGGCGAACAGTTTGCGGATGGTGCCTTCCTCAGCCTGCGCGGGGTTGGTGGCCCCAATCAGTTTGCGGAAATCTGCCACGGCGTTTTCTTTCTCCAGAATCATGGGCACAATGGCTCCCGACGACATGTAGGCGCACAAATCGGCGTAGAAAGGCCGCTCACTATGTACGGCGTAGAACTCGCCGGCGCGGTCGGCGGTGAGGCGGGTTTTTTTCATGGCCACGATGCGGAATCCCGCTGCCTCAATCATTTTGGTAATAGCACCCGTATTTCCTTCGGCCACAGCGTCGGGCTTAATCATGGTAAATGTGCGGTTGGTTGTCATTTCGGAATGAACAGAATTTTATTTGGGAGCAAAAGTAAGAGAAAAAAAGGTGAAGAGTGAAGGGTGAAGAGTGAAGAGTGAAGAGTTGGCTGACGCGTCATCAATGCTCTTGCGTCAGCCAACTCTTCACTCTTAACCCTTCACTCTTAACTTCTCCACTCCCTAATACCCCAACGCCGTATTATCAGCGCGGGGGTCGGAGGCTCCTTCGTAGCTGCCATCGGGCTGGACGAGTACGCAGTCCATCCGGCCCAGGGTGTTGGTGAGGCGTTCCAGCACGTACCCACGGCCAATGAGGGCCTGTTGGGTGGCATCGGTAAAGGCCCCCGCCTCGAAAATGGTCTTGTCGGGCAGCCACTGATGGTGGAATTTCAAGGCGTTCACGGCCTGTTGCATCGTCATGCCGTGTTCCAGCACGTTGAGCACCGTCTGAAAAACCGACGTGATGATGGTTGACCCGCCGGGGGTGCCCACGGCCATCAGCAGTTTGCCGTCGCGCTCAATAATGGTGGGGGTCATGCTGGAAAGCATCCGTTTGCCCGGCGCAATGGCGTTGGCCTGGCTACCCACCAGCCCATACATGTTGGGCGTGCCGGGCTTGATGCTGAAATCGTCCATCTCGTTGTTCATAAAAAAACCGGCCCCGCCCACCACAACCCGGCTACCGTAGCCGCCGTTGAGCGTGGTGGTAATGCTCACGGCGTTGCCTTCTTTATCGACCACCGAAAAGTGCGTTGTTTCCAGGCTCTCGAAGCCGGGCAGCGTACCGCCCCGAATGGCTTTGCTATCGGTGGCTTTGGCGAAGCTGAACGAAGCCCATTGCCCTTGCAGGTACGTTGGGTTCATGAGTTGGGCCGTGGGGACGCGCACAAAATCGGGGTCGCCCAGGAACTTGGCGCGGTCGGCAAAGACGCGGCGTTCGGCTTCAATCATCACTTGAACGGTGCTGTCGCGGTTCCAGCCCCAGCGGCGCAGCGGGAACGGCTCTACGTAGCGCAACAATTGCACCAGGGCCACGCCCCCGCTAGAGGTTGGCGGCATGGCAATGATGGTGTAGTTTTTGTAGGGCTGTCGAATGGGTTCGCGCCAAACCGCCTGATACCCAGCCATATCGGCCTCGGTAATCAGCCCGCCGCTCTGCCGCATTTCGGTGGCCAGGAGCCGGGCCGTTTCGCCGCCGTAGAACCCTGCCCGGCCTTCGGTCTGGATGCGTCGCAGGGTGTTGGCAAGGTCGGGTTGCACCAGCCTGTCGGCCAGTTTCCAGGGCTGGCCGTCGGCCCGCATGAAATACGTTTTGCCGGGGTTGTATTTCAGCAGGTCGTCTTTGATGCGGTTCAGGCCGGTAGCATCGCGTTCGGTGAGCACAAAGCCGTTGGTAGCCAGGTCAATAGCGGGTTGCAGCACCTGCGCCCAGGGTAGTTTACCGTATTTCCCATGCGCCAGCACCATGCCCGCCACCGACCCCGGCACCCCGCTGGCCAACGGGCCGCTCAGGCTCAGGCCACCGGCACGTACCTGGCCCGTCGAGTCGAGAAACATGTTTTGGCTGGCACCGGCGGGACCTTTTTCGCGGTAGTCGAGCGTGTTGGTAGTGCCCGACGCGGCGCGGTAAACCATGAACCCGCCGCCGCCAATGTTCCCGGCCACGGGGTAACAAACGGCCAGCGCAAACTGCACCGCCACGGCGGCATCAACGGCATTGCCGCCCGCTTTCAGAATGGCCAACCCCACTTCCGAAGCCGCCGGGTGCGCCGAGGCCACCATGCCGTTTCGACCCAGAACGCCCTTTCGGTCGGAGAAAAACGGTTTCAGCGTGGGGTCTTCTTCTTTGTACTGATACACGCCCTGCCCGGTCTGAACCGTGGGCGAAGCGGTGGAAGCCGCGATGGGCCGGGTGGTTTGGCAACCAGCCAACAGGCCACTGGCCAGCAGAAATGTATTGAGGTAAACGAACGGAGGGCGAAGGTGCATAGGAACCGAAAAAACAGATGTTGCCACTAAACTACGAAAAAGACCAGACAGCCCGTTCTGGCGGCGTTAAGTCCGAAAGCAGTTGGCCGGGCGCGGCGCGGGGCGTATGTTTGTTTTTACGGGCGTTGCCGGGTCAGGTACGTTGGGCAACGCGCTGTATTCGATATGAAACTTATTCGTCAAGTGCTGGAAAGCCTGCGGTTTGCGTGGGAGTCGCTGCGGGGAAATTTGCTCCGTACCATCCTCTCGCTGCTGGGCGTGACCATCGGCATTTTCGCCATCATCGCCGTGTTTACCATCGTCGATTCCATGCAGCGCAACATCAAAGACACCCTGGGCGGGCTGGGCAGCGACGTGGTGTACGTTCAGAAATGGCCGTTCGAGTTCGATGGCGAATACCGCTGGTGGAAATATTTTCAACGCCCCGAACCTACCTACGCCGAGTTCCGCCTCCTGGCCGACCGCCTCGAGAACGCGCAGGCCGTGGTGGCTATGGGCGGGCGCGGTGGCATAACGGTCAAAAACGGCAGCAACAGCATCCCCGCCCGCATTTCGGGCGTGACCTATGACTACAACAAGGTCTCGGACGTACCTGTGGCCGAGGGGCGGTATTTTGCCCCGCAGGAGATGGAATCCTCGCGGAACGTGGTGCTGATTGGCTCTGAAGTGGCCGAGGCCCTGTTTCCCAACCAACCCCCGGTGGGGCAGTCGGTGCTGATTGCGGGGCTGAAATTCAGCGTCATCGGCGTGGGCGAGAAAAAAGGAGCGGGCATCCTGGAGATTGGCGGCAACCCCGACCAACGGTGCATTATCCCTTACGGCACCTTCGCCAAGCTGTTTGCCTCCGGGCGGCCCAACCTGACCATTGCCGTGAAGGGCCTTACCACCGACCCCGGCCTGGAGAACTTGGAGGGCGAAATAAAGGGCCTGATGCGTGCCCGGCGCAGCCTCCGCCCGGCGCAGGACGATAGTTTCGCCATCAACCGGCCCGAAGCCCTGGCCAAGTTTATCAGCGGCATTTTTGCGGTGCTGACCGTGGCAGGTTGGTTCATTGGCGGTTTTTCGATGCTGGTGGGCGGCTTCGGCATTGCCAACATCATGTTTGTGTCGGTGAAAGAGCGCACCAACATCATCGGGATTCAGAAATCGTTGGGGGCCAAAAACTACGTGATTTTGCTTCAATTTTTGTTCGAAGCCGTGCTGTTGGCCGTGGTGGGCGGGCTGGTGGGCATTGGGCTGGTGTATGCCTTGTCGTTCATGAACCTGGGTAGCCTGGACATTCAGCTTTCGGCGGGGAATATTCTGCTGGGCCTTGGCGTGTCGGGCAGCATCGGCGTGTTGTTTGGCATTTTGCCCGCCGCCCTCGCCGCCCGCATGAATCCCGTCGATGCCATCCGGTCGAAGTAGGGGAGGTATTGGAGGCCTCACAAGGAATTGGTTGCAGTCATTCCGGGCCTCTCGTATCGCAATCCGTTCCGCTAAAAGTTACCTACGCTGCGTTCAGGTCTTCGGCGTGGCCTGTACTGGGTTAATTTTCTACAAATTGGGTATCTTTGAGTTATATCATAAAAATCAGGCGATGCAAACCATCTCAAAACACGACGTAGCCAACTGGATGTTGTTGGATTACACGGCCCAGAAACAGTCTCTTCAAGAAAATATTGCAGACTTTGAAAAGAAATATACTACTGATTTTCAGACATTTGAATTGAAAATAAACCAATTAGCCAGTGAAGATTTTGCCGCTTGGGACGACTATATCGACTGGCAGGCCAGTCAGCATTTTTTAAACGAACTGCTTGTTAAGATTGATGATATCCGACATGGAGATTTTCAATTGGCTTGACAATACCTCGCTTGTAGTGGCCTACACCGTGCGCGACTTCAGAACGTCGGCTTCTGCATTCTATCTGAATCTGCACCTTCAGCTAATCGACCAATCTGAGTTGTACGCTCGGGATTTTCGTAGTGCCGGTTGGGGAAATGAAGTGGTTGCAGACATGGTTAGCAATTGAGTAACTTTGTCGAAATAGATGACCTGCCCGGCACACTGGCCAACCAGCTTGTACTATGCACCTGGAGATAAACCTTCGCAACCAACAGAAACTGACGTACCTGGTCGAATTGCTCCGTTCGCTCGACTTTGTTGAGTCTGTCACCATCCGGCCCGATACGCCTAACCGGGATGCCACCACGCCTGAGTTGTCGCTGTTCGATCAGTTCTACGGCAGTACGGCCAGTGGGCAAACCGTCGAAGAGCTTGACCAACAGTTAGTTGCCCTTCGCAGCGAATGGAACAGAGATTTTTGATCGATACCAACATTGCGATCTATTTTTTAGCAGGCGTGTTGCCGCCTCAATCCCTACCGTTCGTCAACATGGTGTTCTTGGCGGGGGTGAACCTGTCTGTCATTACGCAGATTGAACTACTGGGCTGGCAATTCCCTGATGGCAACCGCGCCGCCACTGCAGCCGTTTTTGTTGAACGGGCCACGCTGCTTCCACTCGATGAAGCCGTTGTAAAACAGACCATTATGCTTCGGAAGCAATACAAGATCAAACTGCCGGATGCCATCATTGCGGCTACCGCGCTCGTTTATGATCTAACCTTGATTTCCCGGAATGATAAAGACTTCCTGCCTATTCCGGGTCTCACGTATCGCAATCCGTTCCGCTAAAAGTTACCTACGCTGCGTTCAGGTTTTCGGCGTGGCCTGGTGGGTTGGTTACTGCACCATGCCGCTCACACCAGCGTGATACACGGTGCCATCTTTCGCCAGCACGCAAGGCGATGAGTAGTCGATGCCCCGGCCTGTGTCGTACTCCCATTTTTTGGTGCCGGTGGCCGCGTCGAAAGCGAAGAGTTTTCTATTGATGCTAAGGTAAACCACTCCTTCGGCCACGACAGGCCCCGATTGAATGAACCCACTCCCGTCTGGTTTGGTGGCCCATTTTTGCGCACCCGATGCTGCCTCTACGGCGTAGAGCGTCCCGCCCGCCCCGATGTAGACAACGCCACCCGCCACGATGGGCGACGAGGAATAGGGACCACCGTCGGGTGTACGAAAGTCCCATTTTTTGACCCCGGTGGCCGCGTCAACGGCCCAAAGTTTATCGTTGGCCGTGCTGGAGCCGAACGAACTCGTGCCGATATAAACGAGTCCATTGGCAACGGTGGGGGATGATTCGGCGACCAGGCCAACGTCAAGCTTCCATTTCGTAGCGCCCGTTGTGAGGTCTATCGCTTGTAATCCATCAAATTCTGACCCAGCATATAGCAGGCCACCCGCTACGGCAGGTGATGACTCTGAAATACCAATACCCGGCTGATGCCATTTCACAACCCCGGTTGCCGCATCCAAAGCACGAAGCCCCGATTTTCCGCCCGCACTACCCCTGATGCTGGCGTAAACAACACCATTTACTACCGTGGGCGAAGCATCCCAACCGTAAATGCCATCACCAACAAACTCCCATCGTTTCGCGCCCGTGTTGGCATCTAAGGCATACAGGGCGATGTCACCACCAAAATATAGTACGCCACTCACCACCATCGGACACGCCCTGGACTGTTCCAATACGACTGAGGTTGGGTTCGATTCCCATTTTTTTGCGCCCGTCAGGGCATCGAGCGCGTAGATTTTCTTGTCCCAGCTCGCTACGTACAGTAGCCCACCGACTACTGTTGGGGTAGTTTGGATTGATGCACCTGCCTTGAACTCCCACTTTTTGGCCCCCGTTGCGGCATCGACTGCTACCAGCAATCCATCGCCGTTGCCCACGTAGACCAACCCGCTAAACGGCGGTACGGCCACCGTTACTGTTGTTGAAAACACTTGTGTACTACCGTCTTCTGCTGTTACGGTGTACGTTACGGCCTTGCTGAAATCCTGCATCGCGCCAGTAGCCGGGGTCACGGTAGCTTTGGGCGAGAGCGTCAGCGTCGGTACGAGTTTGGTGGCATCTGTGCCTGCTGGCAACGTACCTGATATTATTTTGGTGGTGGCATCGATGGTGCAGTTCACCGCCGGGGTAAGGCCGTTGAAACTGAACGCCGTAATATCTTTTTGTGGGCTTTTACCCACGCCCACACTCACGGTGTAGGCGGCGGTGGTGCCATCCTCGGCGGTGACGGTGTAGATCACGGCGTTGGTGAAGTCTCTGTCCACACCCGACGCGGGCGTTACCGTGGCTTTGTCAGACACCACAATGGTAGGGGCCAACGCCGCAATGTTGGTGCCGAAGGGCACGGTGGCCGAGATGGCGTTGCCGCTGACGCTGCCCGTAACGGCGGGGCTGAGCGACCCGAACGTAAACGACGACAGGGCTTTGGCTGAACTTTTGGCCACCGGGTCGGGGTCTTTTTTGCACGACCACGTACCTGCGAACAGGAGCAGAACAAGGAACAAGGGTAGGGCAGACAAACGAACAGGTTTCATGCGATATGGATGGAAGTCGGAAAGCCGGGTTGCTTTAAGATAGAACTAAGTTGCAGGGTTGAGTATATACGATACCAGCGGGGCCGGGCGAGAGACCGGTTTTAGTAGGTGAATGACCGGTTTTTTAGGGTAAAAAATTAACCGGTACGCCGGTTTTGGGGCTAAGGCCCGCCCGCCCCGCCCGTCAGTCGCCCCAAAAAACCGACCGTTGGTCCGGTAATCGGGCGTTTGAGAGCAGTGCTTGATTTTTGAAAATGATGTAGCTTTGCTAACAACTACGTTCTTATGATCCTGCAACTGACTATCCCGGCTGATCTGGAAGTGCCCTTGTCGCGCCTGCAACCCAATCCCGAAACGGTTGTTCTGGACGCAATACGCCAACTTTTGGTCGCCAAAACAGGTGTTGCCGACGACCACGATCTGGAAATGGCCGCTGTTTGCGACAACACCGACCCTTTTCTGACCCCCGCCGAACTGGCCTATTACCTTGCCCTTTAATCTAATGAAACCGGGCGACATTTGGTTGGTTGATTTTGATCCGAGCGTAGGCCATGAGTACCAGAAAGTCCGCCCGGCATTGGTGATCGAGTCGGACGTATACCTGCCGTTGGGCAACCTGATCACCGTTATTCCCATTTCGTCGCAGGTTCAGAAATCGGGGCTGTTGGACGTGCTGATACCGAAAGATCCGACCAACCGATTGATGAGTGATTCGCTGGCTAAGACCCGGCAGATCAGCTCGTTTGATGGTCGCCGGTTCATCAAACGGATCGGCACGTGTCAGGTTGCCGTGTTGCAGGATGTGTTGCATCAAGTTAGCTTGTATCTGGCTTTGTAAATACCCTGATCGGTATTGTTTTGCTGGATAGTCATATGCCAATCGGGCCGGTGCGAAAATGCCCCGCCCGTCAGTCGCCCTAAAAAACCGACCGTTGGCCCCTGAAAAAGCCCATTGGGCGGGGTGGGTTTGGCAAAGCCGGGTTTATCTGGTACGTTCGGGGTAGTGTTTTGGGTTGTTAGCCACCCCGCCGTGCGTATATACCGTTGGTTACTAGGGTTGAGTATGTGCCTACCGGGTCCGTTTGTGGTCGTGGCCCAAACCCCCGTGCCCTGCCAGTATTGGGTCGATTCGTCGGCGGTCATGTTGCCGGTGGCGGTGGTGGCCACGGCCCGGTTTGGGCCACCGCCCGCCGGGCTAATTAAGGCGCGGGGGAGCCAACCCACCGTCTGGCTGCGGTTTCAGCTCCGTAACGGCAGCACCACTGATACCCTGCGGCGGCTCTTTTTTGGCGGCTACCATGGGGCCTGGTCCTTGACTGAACAGGCCGGGCCGGGTGCCCCACTCCAGACCCGGCGTAGTGGTTGGCTGGTGCGTCCCGGCCCCCGCCCCGGCCCCGATGCCTTCACGTTACCGTTGGTGGTGCCGCCAGGCCAAACCCTCACGGGCTGGTTCCAGACCACGGGCTACCTGACGTACAGCAACATTACGCCCCGGCTCTATACCCCTGCCAGCTACACCCGTTTTGGGCAAGAGCGGATGTGGCGGTTGCGCGGGCATACGGCGTTTTACTTTCTGCTGGTGGGTATCTGTCTGTTTCTGAGCCTGTTTTCGCTGGTGCAGTGGCTTTATGCTCACGATGCCACCTACGGGTTTTGGTCGCTCTACCTGGCCGCTACTGGTCTGTTCATTTTTCTTTTGGCCGATCTGGCCTTCAACCTTCAATGGGTGGGGCCAACGCTGGCCGCGCTCACGTTGTCGTCGCAGTATGTGATTGCTACTGGGTACGTGCTGTTTCTGCGGTCTTTCCTGCAAATAGCCCCCCATATGCCCCGCCTCAACCGGGGCATTTCGTGGTTGGCGGGGGTGTTGCTGGGTATGGCTGCGCTCAGTTTCTGGAGCGGCCTGTATTTGGTAGAGCCGGTCTACAAATTTACCGACCAGGCCATACTCTACACCGAACTGACCCTGCTGGCCATCATGGTGGGGGTAAGTGTGGCGCGGGTGCCCAACCGAACGCTGTTCATCATTGGCTCGCTGGGCCTTATTGCGCTGGCGGGCGTGGGTACGGTCATCAACGAATTTGGGCCCGCCGACGGTGAGTATTTCTGGACCGACCCCGTTGCCTGGTTTGGGTTGGGCGTGGGGTTCGAGTTGCTGTTTTTCAACCTCGCCCTGAGCCAACGCGCCAGCCGCACTGTGCGCGAAAAACAACAACTCGAATATGACAAACAGCTTGACGATCAGCGAATTGAACAGATTACCGAACAGTTCCGGCAGCGCACGGCCCACATTGAAATGGCGGCGTTGCGGGCGCAGATGAACCCGCATTTTATTTTCAATTGCCTGAATTCGATCCAGTTCTTCACCGCCCAAAACGATGCCGCCCGCGCCTCGGATTACCTCACCAAATTCAGTCGGCTGATTCGGTTGGTGCTCGAAAACTCGCAGTCCGAGCGCGTAACCCTGGCCAATGAGCTGGACACCCTGCGGCTGTACATGGAGATGGAGGCCATGCGCTTTCGGGATAAAGTGAGCTACTGCATTGAGGTGGAGCCGGGGCTGAGCGCGGAAGATATTCAGCTACCGCCGCTGCTGATTCAGCCCTACGTGGAGAACGCCATCTGGCACGGGCTGATGCACCGGGAGGCGGGGGGCCAGGTACGTATCGGGGTGAGCCAGCCGGGGGCGGGGTTGCTGCGGGTAGTGATTGCCGACGACGGGGTTGGTCGGGCCAAAGCGGGGGAGTACAAGAGCAAGTCGGCCACCAAGAGCAAGTCGTTCGGGTTGAAGCTAACGGCAGAGCGGATCGAGCTAATCAATCAGTTATACCAGAGCCACACCCAGGTGCGGGTAGAAGATTTGGTAGATGAACAAGGGCGGGCGGCGGGTACGCGGGTAGTAGTCGAGATACCGGTATGAAACAGATAAAACCCTTTTCAGATATCATTTTTTCAGCGATACGTGCTTCTGGCCTGTTCCGGGTGGCGGGGCTGATAGCGGTTGGTTCTGTGTTGACTATCAGCCCTGTAGCCGCACAATCGTTGCCTGTTTTTCACCTTGACCGCCGGGCCGATGTGGCCTACATGGACAGCATTGCCGGGTTGGCCCGACAGCAGTACAAACTGGCATCGGCGGCGTTAGCGTCGCCCCAACAGGACACGCTTCGGTTTGCGGCCCTCAGCTACCTGGGGCATATGTATTGTTGGTGGGGGGCTTCGCGCCGCGACAGTGTGCTGTATTTTGGGGGCGAATTGGCCCGGCAAGCCCGCAAAAAAGGTAATGTAGCCTTTGAGGTAAAGGGAATCTTGCTGTCTGAATTCTACTATCACTACCTAAAAAAAGACTATTCGGAGGCCATGCGGCTCAATTTCCGGGCGCGGGCCGTGGTAGAGCAGTCGGGGCAGAACCCGGCAGTAGGCTGGCGTATTGACCTGAATATGGGGGAGTTATACAGCCTGGCCGGTGATTATGGCCGGGCCATTGAGTTGTTGACGAGTGCCCAACGGCTCATCATAAAAAAAAGCGGCATCGGCCCCATCCCAACGGCGGGTTGGCGGGTTGACATTGCTCAGAAAATAGCCGCTATCTACAGCAGCCTGGGGCAGTTTGAGGCCAGTGAGAAAGAGTATCTGGCGGCGATGGACTACGCGCCGACCAAAACAAATTTGGCTTACCTCACCGATGACCTAGCCGAACTTTACCAGGATCAGGGTAAACACCGGCAAGCAGTAGACCGCGCCCAGCAAGCGGCTCTAATCTGGCAGGGAATGGGCAACCAGACAGGGCTGGCCGGAAGCTGGGCCACGTTGGCCGTGAGCTACGCCGAGTTGGGGATGCGCGACCAGGCACTGCATTACGGAAATAAAGTGCTCGCCATCAGTAAGTTGCCACTCTCTTTTGAGATCAGGGCGCATCAGGCATTGGCCAAAGCCTATGAAACGCAGGGGGAACAACAGCCAGGAATTTACCACTATAAACGATTCGTATCCCTACGCGACTCAAGCCGAAACAGCAAAAAACTGACAGAATTGTCTGTGTTGCAAAAACAAAAAGAGTTGGAACAACTCACCCTGAAAAATCAGCAGGAACAGCAACTTCAGGCCCAACGCCTGGCCACGGTGGAAAAACAGGCCGAGCTGGATAATGTAAAAAGTAAAGCCCTGGCCGATGCTCTGGCCGCCAAATCCATTTTGACTAGACAACAGTATTTGTTGCAGACCGAACGGGCCAAAGCCTCGCTGGCCCAACTGCAAACCCAGCAGATAACGCAACAACGCCGGTTCGACCAACGGGCCGCGCGTCAGCAACGTACCTACGACGAAGACAGAATACAGCAACAACGTACCCGCACTGGTTTGTTGTTCATTACCCTTGCAGCCCTTGCCTTCACAACCGTGTTAACACTTTTTTATCGCCAAAACCGCCGCCAAAAAAATCTAATTGAGCAGCTTAACAAGGGCCTGGAACAAACCGTCACGAGCCGAACGGCGCAGCTTCGGGAGGCGAATGAGGAACTTCAACAGAAAAATCAATTGCTGGTTGAGGTGAAAACCCAGATTCAGGCCACCGAAATGACGGCGTTGCGGGCGCAGATGAACCCGCATTTTATTTTTAACTGCCTCAATTCGATCCAGTATTTTACCGCCCAAAACGATGCCGCCCGTGCTTCGGAATACCTCACCAAATTCTCCCGCCTGATTCGGTTAGTGCTGGAAAACTCGCAGTCCGAGCGCGTGACCCTGGCCAATGAGTTGGACACCCTGCGGCTGTATATGGAGATGGAGGCCATGCGCTTTCAGGATAAAGTGAGCTACTGCATTGAGGTGGAGCCGGGGCTGAGCGCGGAGACCATCCAGTTGCCGCCCTTGCTGATTCAGCCCTACGTGGAGAACGCCATCTGGCACGGGCTGATGCACCGGGAGGCGGGGGGGCAGGTACGTATCGGGGTGAGCCAGCCGGGGGCGGGGTTGCTGCGGGTAGTAATCAGTGACGACGGGGTTGGTCGGGCCAAAGCGGGGGAGTACAAGAGCAAGTCGGCCACCAAGAGCAAGTCGTTCGGTTTGAAGCTGACGGCAGAGCGGATCGAGTTGATCAACCAGTTGTACCAGAGCCACACCCAGGTGCGGGTGGAGGATTTGGTAGACGCAGCGGGCAACCCCACCGGTACGCGGGTGGTGGTGGAGATACCGGTCTAGGACCGGGCGGCTGCTGTTCCTCCCATAAAACCGACCATTGACCCAAGAAAACCGACAACTGGCCCCGGCAGGTTTGCGAAACCCATGAAGTTCAGGTACGTTCGGGCCACCATATACTTATGAGCATGTTCTTCCGCTATTCTGTCGGGCTGTGGTGCTTGCTGCTGTGTTGCACTGGCACGGGGCAGGCGCAAACCGCCCCGCCCCGGCAAGACTATCTTTTCGAGCATTTTTCGCCCGCCACGGGCCTCTCGCAGGGGAGCGGCTATGCCGTGTGCAGTTTTGATTCGTTCATGTGGTTTGGTACCCAGGATGGCCTCAACCGGTTCGACGGGTACGCCTACAAAGTGTACAAAACCAGCCCCGCCGATGGCCTCCGTGATAAGTTTATCCAGTGCTTGCTGGCCGACAGCCGGGGCCGGTTTTGGGTGGGCACGGTGCGCGGCGTAGACCTCTACGACCGGCAGCAGGACCGGTTCAAGCCCATCAGCACCTGGTTTGCCGTGCCGGCCAACCACCCCGTCAACACGGGGGGGGTGCGGCGGCTGCTGGAAGACCGGCAGGGCGGAATCTGGCTCATGACCGACGAGCAGGGCGTGTACCGGTTCGACCCAAAAACGGGTGAGATGAAGGGGTTTTTGCAACAAAACAACCGCCTGGTCGATATGACCCTCGCGCCCAACGGCACGGTTTGGTTGGTCTCCGACGAAGAGGTCTATGCCTACGATTCGGCCTCGGCCCAACTGCTGGCGGTGGGGGCCAAAACCCGCCTGGGTCTGCCCGCCACCGCCATTTTGCGGGCCGTGGTGAGCGATGCCGGGGGTAACATCTGGGCAGGTACGTATGAACACGGAATTTACGTGCTGAAGCCCCGTGGGCCGGGCCGTCTTATCCAACCCCGTGAGGTGGTGCATTACCAAAAAACCGACCAGCCCACCAGCCTGAGCGGCAACCAGATCTCGTGCCTGTTCCGCGACCGGCAGGGGCGCATCTGGGTAGGTACGCGCACGTCGGGCATCTCGCTTTTCGAGGCCCAAACCAACACATTTGCCCACCTCCGTAGCCAGGAAAACGACGGGCGCAGCCTGGCCTCCAACTATGTGTTGAATTTTTTTGAAGACCACCAGCACAGCATGTGGGTGGGCCTGAGCGGCGAAGGCATCGACAAGTTCGACCCCCGCAAAGCTCCTTTCCGGCTCATCCGGCGCGACCCCGCCCTGCCGCCCACCCAAACCCTGGCCGACAACATGGTTTACAAGGTGCTGGCGCGGGGCAATCAGCTCTACATTGGTACCCAGGCGGGCGGGCTGTCGGTGTGTTCGCTAACCACGGGCGCGGTGCAAACGTTTTTGCCCCAGCCCGGCAACCCGGCCAGTATTTTGCACAACCAGGTGCACGACATCGTGACCGATTCGGCGAGCGATTCGGCGCAAAACCTGTGGCTGGCCACCGGGCGGGGGCTGTGCCTGTATACCCCCCGAACGGGGCGGTTTACGTCATACCTCCAGGCCGACCAACCTACGCTGCTCTACCTCTACGCCCTGGGGCTGGTGGCGGGCGGGCGCGAAATCTGGGTGGGGGGGCAGCGCGGCCTCTACCGGTTCGACGTGCGGGCGCGGCGGTGGCTTAGCTGGCAAGACCTGCCCGCCGTGGGGGCCATCAGCACGTTTGTGATCCGGCTCATCTTCCAGGACTCTGCCGGGGTGGTGTGGCTGGGTACGTTGGGCCACGGCCTGTTGCGCTACGACCCCCGCACCAAAACCATTACTGCCTTCGACCAGAAAAAGGGCCTTTCGTGCAGCAACATCCGCAGTTTGAAAGAAGTCAACAACACGCTGTGGGTCGGAACAGATTGTGGCTTGTACGCCCTCAACCTGGCCACGCTGGCCGTGGCGCAGCCCGTTACCGAACGCGATGGACTGCCCAACAATGTGATCTACGGAATCTTGACCGACACGGCCAACTACCTCTGGCTCAGTACCAACAAGGGCCTCACGCGTTACCGACCCGCCCGCCCCGGCGACCCCCCCACCGCGCTGGGCAGCAACCTGAAAAACTACGCCGTAAGCGACGGTTTGCAGAGCAACGAATTCAACACCAACGCCGCCTGCCAACGGCCCGACGGTACGCTGTTTTTTGGCGGGGTGAAGGGCGTTACCTACTTCCGGCCCGGCCAACTGCTGCCCAACCGGTACGTGCCGCCGGTTCGAATCACCAGCGTTCGGGTGCTGGATAGCCTGTATGCGCCCAATCAGCCCGAAATCCGGCTGGGGCACCGCCAGAATTTTATCGACTTCAGTTTTGTGGCGTTCAATTTTTCCAACACCGAAAAAAACACCTACCGCTACCGCCTGGATGGCATCAACCCGGAGTGGGTCAGGGCCGGCACGCGCAACTTTGCTTCCTACACCAATTTGCCTTCAGGTACGTATGTGTTTCGGGTGAAAGGCAGTAACGACGACGGGCTGGAAAACCCGCAGGAAGCCAGCCTTCGGGTGGTTATTGCCCCGGTCTACTATGAGACGTGGTGGTTCAGGGTGTTGCTGGGGCTGGTGGGGGCGGGATTGCTGGTACTGGCCTACCGCAACCACCTCACGGTCAGAACTATGCGCGACAAGCTAGATAAAGAAGAGGCTGTTCGGCAACAAAAAGAAGCCGAGTTGAAAGAAGCCTCGGCCCGGTTTCAGCAGCGCATTGCCGAAACCGAAATGTCGGCGTTGCGGGCGCAGATGAACCCGCACTTTATCTTCAACTGCCTGAATTCTATTAAGTTATACACCCTGCAAAACGATACCGACAAAGCCTCGGATTACCTGAGTAAGTTTGCCCGGCTCATCCGGCTCGTGCTGGAGAACTCCCGCGCCGACCGTGTTCCGTTGCAACATGAACTCGACGCGCTTCGGCTGTACATTGAACTGGAGGCCATGCGGTTCAAAGAAAAAGTGCAGTTTGCCATCATCGTTTCGGCTGACATTGACCAGGCATTCGTGGCCGTGCCGCCGTTGCTGATTCAGCCCTACGTCGAAAATGCGATCTGGCACGGGCTGATGCACAAACCCGGTGGCGGCACCGTTACCATCACCGTTTCGCAACCCGACGAAGCCTGCCTGCACGTCGAGATTACCGACAATGGCATTGGCCGCGCCCGCGCCGAAGCCCTGAAAAGCAAGTCGGCGGGCCGGAAAACATCAATCGGGATGCAGGTCACCGCCGACCGTATCCGCATGATTAACCAACTGTATAACATCCAGACCTCGGCCCGGATTCTGGATTTGATTGCCCCCAACGGCTCCCCGTTGGGGACGAGTGTAGTGTTGGAGATTCCGGTTTAGTTGTCTGATTATCAATTTATTAAAGATTTCTTTCGTGCTATGGCAACCTCACTCCCCACCTCTGCTGCCGATACTAACCCCGGTTCTTCGCTAAACCAGCCCGAATTACCCGCCAATCGGCTGATGTCGCTCGATGCCTACCGGGGTTTTGTAATGCTGTTGATGGCGGCAGAGTTGCTGCAATTTGAGCGGCTGCACGATGCCTTTCCCCAAAATCCAGTGTGGGCGTTTCTGGCGTATCACCAGAGCCACGTGGCCTGGGCGGGTTGCTCGCTGCATGACCTGATTCAACCGTCGTTCTCGTTTCTGGTGGGCGTGGCCCTGCCCTATTCAATGGCAAGCCGCACCGAAAAAGGGCAGTCGGCGCGGGTGCGGTGGGGCCACACACTCCGGCGGTCGCTGATTTTGGTGCTGCTCGGTATTTTCCTGCGCTCGATTCACAGCAGCCAGACCGATTTCACGTTTGAAGACACCCTGACGCAGATCGGCTTGGGCTATCCGGTGTTGTTTTGGCTCGGCAGCGCGTCGGCCCGCGTGCAGTGGCTGGCGTTGGCCGGTATTCTGGTTGGCTACTGGCTGGCGTTTGTGCTGTATCCGGCTCCGGGCAGTGATTTTGATTTTCTGGCGGTGGGGGTGCCGGCCAACTGGCCCGAATACTATGCGGGGCTGGCGGCTCATTTCAACAAAAACAGCAACCTCGCCTGGGCGTTCGATACCTGGTTCTTGAACCTCTTTCCGCGCCCAACGCCGTTTCTGTTCAACGATGGCGGTTATGCTACGCTCAGTTTTATCCCGACGCTCGGCACGATGATCCTCGGTTTGCAGGCCGGACAGTGGCTCCGGGCCAGCCAGTCAGGTTCGGACCTGATTCGCCAATTTATGATTGCCGGTGGTATTGGTATTGCGTTGGGGTTGCTGTTGCACGTTACGGGTATCTGCCCTATCGTGAAACGCATCTGGACACCGGCCTGGGTACTGTTCAGTGGCGGGTGCTGTTTCGGGTTGCTGGTCTTGTTCTACGGCATTATCGACGTAGCCGGTCGGCGCGGCTGGGCGTTTTTCCTGACCGTTATCGGCATGAACTCCATCGCTATTTATTGCTTGGTTCACCTCATTGATGGCTTCATCATCAACTCGTTTTATGTCCACCTCGGTCACGGCCCCTTTCGGGTGTTCGGCCCGGAAGTTGAACCGTTACTGATTGGGGCGGCCACGCTGGGCGTGTTCTACTGGATTTTGCTCTGGATGTACCGGAAAAAACTGTTTATCCGGGTTTGATTACCAGTGTAGCACAATCATGCCCGACCCGCCATTGCCACCAAAGTTATAGCCACCTCCACCCCCACCGCCCGGAAATGATCCCTGTTTGGGGCCGCCATTGTTTCCATCAGCTACATTCCCTGTATAGAAGCCGACGTTTCCTGTACTCGACGACTGAAATACATGCCCAAAACCACCTGGTTGTGCCCCGTAAGCCGTGCCGCCGTTCCCACACGTCAATATCCACATATAGGTCGTTGCGTTTTGCTGGCCGTATGTCCAGGTTATTTCTGTGCCACTACCACCACCAACAAGGAGGATGATAGAAGTCCCGGTAACCTCATATCCAGACAGGTAGGTGAGGCCGCCCCCGCCACCACTGCTATAGCTCGACCCTCCGTCGGCAACAAATCCGCCTGAACTTGTC
>JAYUKZ010000312.1:0-2383 GCA_043763995.1 Fibrella sp. | reverse complement strand
GCGGCAATGAACCCGCTCACCCGGAAACCGTCCACCAGGTACGAAGCTAGATACACCATCAGCACGTTGAGCACAATCAGGAATAGACCCAACGTGATGACCGTGATCGGGATGGTGAGGATGGTCAGGATGGGCTTCACGAAGGCGTTGAGCAACCCCAGCACCACAGCCACAATCAGGGCGGTAACAAACGAGTTGACGGTTACGCCCGGAATGACCCGGCTGGCCAAAAAAACAGCAACGGCACTGATTAACACGCGAATAATGATACCCATGGCAGAATCGGGGGTTAAGGGTTGAACGGCGCGAACCTGCTTCGGTGCAGACCAACGCCAGAGTTTCTAACGGCAAAGGTCAATTCTTTGTTTCGGTTGCCGGTTGGCCGTGGCGTTGTTGCAGCACCGCGATGATGTCGTTGAGGGGAATGTTTTTCGCTTCCAGCAGCACCAGATAATGGAACAGCAGGTCGGCAGCTTCGCCTTTAAACAGGTCGGCGTTGTCGTCTTTGGCTTCAATGACCAGTTCTACGGCCTCTTCGCCCACTTTTTGGGCAATTTTGTTTATGCCTTTTTTAAACAGCGAAGCCGTATACGATTCGTCGGTCGGGTTGGTTTTGCGGTCATGGATAATAGTTTGTAAGTAGTTGAGGAACTGACCATTAGCCCGATTTTCTTCCTCGAAACAGGTGTCGGCCCCGGTGTGGCAGGTGGGGCCGTCGGGCCGGGCCTTAATGAGCAGGGTATCGCCATCGCAGTCAACCAGAATCTGGCTTACGTGCAGGTAGTTGGCCGATGTTTCGCCCTTTGTCCAGAGGCGTTTTTTGCTGCGGCTATAAAAAGTAACGATGCCCTCGGCGCGGGTTTTTTCCAGGGCTTCGGCGTTCATGTAGCCCAGCATCAGCACGCGCCCGGTTTGGCTGTCCTGCACCACGGCGGGCACCAGCCCATCGGGCGATTTATCAAAATCAATACTCATTGGTCAATCGGTTTTAATCAGGTTCATCATCAGCCGCACCATCAGGTCTTTGGTGGCGGGGTCGCTTTGGGCCACCAGCAAGGCCAGGGCCACCAGCGCATTTTCGTTAATTTTCAGCGTGCCGTTGTGCTTGAGGTGGTGGCCGTTTTTGGTCAGGAACCAGACAAACATAAACGCGCCAATGCGTTTGTTGCCATCGGCGAAGGGGTGGTTTTTAATGATAAAGTACAGCAAATTGGCCGCCTGCTCTTCAATGGTTGGGTACACATACTCGCCGCCGAATGTTTGCGACACGCTACCGAGAATCCCCCGGAAACCGTCGTCCCGAATTTTGCCGAACAGGTCTGATGCTTCGTGCTTGGCCATCAACTCGTGCTTCAGTTTACCCACGGCGGTCAGAGCTTCTTCGTAATCCAGTTCATACTCAACGGCCTCGCCCAAACCCGTTGTCTCTACCTCGTCCGTATCGAACTGGTTTAGCAACGAAAACGTCTTGGCGTATTCCGTCACCAGGTTCAGCAGCCCCTTCGCTTCGGCACCACTTAGCTCTTCATTATCAACTGATTGTTGAAACTGCAACAGCGTTTGTTGAATATCCAGAATGCGTTGCTGCTGTTGTTTCAGGCGGTTTTCGTTCAGCGTATAGCCGCTGATAAGGTGTTCCTTCAGCACCCGGTTCGCCCAAGTGCGAAACTGCGTCCCCTGCGGCGATTTCACCCGGTAGCCCACCGAAATAATTACGTCCAGGCTGTAGAAAGTGGTTGGTTTATCGGCAGAAGCAATATGCATTTTTTGCATATTACTCGTCTGATCTAACTCCCCTTCGGTGAAAGTCGCTTTTACATGACGGCTGATTACAGATTGATCCCGGTTAAAGAGATCAGCTAACTGGCTTTGGGATAGCCAAACGGTGTCAGCCTGAAGGCGAACGTCAAGGTTGGTGCGGCCATCGGCGGTTTGGTAGAGCAGTACGGGGGTTTCCATGTGTGGGGCGGTTGTGGTGAGTAAGCAAATGTACTTACAAATCAGTTGGTTAGCCGCACGGGTATTCCCTGTTGGTGCAGGTACGTCTTCAGGGCGGGAATGCTGATTTCGTTGAAGTGAAAAATGCTGGCGGCCAGCCCGGCATCGGCTTTGCCAACGGTAAACACCTCGGCAAAATGCGCCATGCTGCCCGCCCCACCCGACGCAATGACCGGAATGTTGGCCCCGCCCGACACCGCCGCCGTCAGGGCCAGGGCAAACCCCGCTTTGGTGCCGTCGGTATCCATCGAGGTCAACAGAATTTCGCCCGCGCCGCGCTGTTCCACCTCCCGCGCCCAGGCCAGCGTATCCAGCCCGGTGGGGGTGCGCCCGCCGTGGGTATAAACAGCCCCCCCCGCCCCCAAAGGGGGAGCTTCCGCCTCAG
>JAYUKZ010000311.1:0-2392 GCA_043763995.1 Fibrella sp. | reverse complement strand
ATTACGCCTTGCACCCCGTTTTGTTTAGAGGACGTTTCCTCGTTTTCGGGGCCGAGCGTGGCGTACCCCACATCGCGCAGGCGCAGAATCTGCTGGTTGGTCTCGCGCAGAATCAGGTTGTTAAAATCATCTTCGGAGGTGAGCCGCCCTACTGACTTAACGGTCAGTTCGGTGTTATTGCCGTAGATTTTTCCGCCCGGCAATTCCACGTTTTGGGCCGTGAGCGCGGCCTGAATGTCCTGCACCGTGAGGCGGTAAGCGGCCAACTTGGCGGGGTCGAGCCAAAGGCGCATGGCGTGGCGTTTCAGCCCGTAAATACTCACCTGCGACACGCCGGGGATGGTCTGAAGCCGCTCCTGCAACACATTTTCGGCGTAGTCCGACAGCTGCATCGGGTTACGGGTAGTGCTTTGAACGGGCATGAAAATGATGGGGTCCGAATTGGCATCGGCCTTGGTCACCACCGGGGGCGCGTCAATATCCTGCGGCAAGAGGCGTTGCGCCTGTGATACCTTGTCGCGCACGTCATTAGCGGCGCGTTCCAGGTCGGTATCCAGGTTAAACTCGACCGTGATGTTGCTCACGCCCAGGGCCGAACTGGACGAGATGGTACGGATGCCCTCGATGCTGTTCAGCGTTTTTTCGATGGGTTCGGTAATCTGCGACTCAATAATTTCGGGGTTGGCCCCGGTGTAGCTCGTTCGCACCGAAATCACCGGGGGGTCGATGGCGGGGTACTCGCGCACGCCCAAAAACGTGTAGCCGATGATGCCAAACAGCACAATCACGATGGACATGACCATGGCGAAGACCGGGCGTTTGAGGGAAAGGGAAGAGAGGCTCATAGCGTTGATGTTGGATTGGGTTTTCAGTTTTCGGCATAACCCCCAACCCCCTGAAGGGGGCTAATGCTTATTAGGCAAGCGTACCTCTATCGAGGCAAAAGCCCCCTTTAGGGGGTTGGGGGTTATGTCGAAAACTGAAAACGTAATTTACGAACTGAGTTTAACAACCCGCACCGGGCCGTCTTTTTTCACGAACAGCAAACCCGTCGTCACCACGGTATCACCTACGGTTAACCCTTTGGTAATCTGGATGTTGTTCTTGTCACGGATGCCGGTTTGCACGTCTACAAACGTGGCTTTTCCCTGCCGCACCACCACCACCTGTTTGCCCCGCGTTTGGGGCAGCAATGCCTGCGAGGGTACAACGAGGGCTTTATCTTCCCGGAAAATCAGGTTCACTTTGGCAAATGCACCCGGCCTCAGGTCGCGGCTAGTGTTGGCCACCCGCGCCCGGATGCGCAAACTCCGCGTTTCCACGTCCACGTCCGGTTCAATGGCGTAAATCTGCCCGCCAAACTGAGTGAGCACCCCGTCGATGGTGAAATTAACCCGCTCGCCCGTGCGGACGGAGGCACTGTAGCGTTCGGGCACGGTGAAATCCAGTTTCAGGGGGTTGAGTTGCTGGAGGCGGGTGATGAGCGTTTGCGGCGTAACCACCGCCCCCGGACTTACGTTGCGGATGCCGATTGTGCCCGCAAATGGGGCGCGAATTTCGGTGCGCCGCAGCGAGGCTTTGGTCAGGTCAATATCGGCCAGGGCACCCTTCAGGTTGGTCACAATAATGTCGTATTCCTGTTGGCTGATGCCGCCGCGCTCCAGCAGTTGTTTGTTGCGGGCTTCAGTGCGGCGGGCGTTCTCTTCCACTACCCTGAATTTTTGCAGTTGGGCCTGTAAATCAGCGTCATACAGCTTAATCAACAACGCCCCTTTTGCCACCGGTTGCCCCTCGCGGATGCTTAATTCCACAATACGCCCACTTATTTCGGGGTAAATATCGACCTGCTCGTTGGCCACCAGCGACCCCGTGGCCACCACGGCGTTGGCAATCAGCGTGGGCTTCACCACATAACCGTTCACCACCGTGGGGCCGGAGTTACCCCCCACGCCGCCCTTGACCCCGCCCGCCGCCGCCGACGTACCTGTGGCCGGTGCCGCCGCTCCGGGAACGCCCCCCGGTGCGGGTTTCAGGATTTTGTTGTAGACGATGATCCCGCCCAAGACCAGCACCGTGAGGGCTATAGCAATCCAACGTGTCAAAATAAGTCTTTTTACGGGTGAAAATTGGTCAGATGTTGTACGCTAAGTAAGTGAGCAAATTTGGCTTGCTGTCGTTTGCGTAGCCCCCCGCCCTAAAGGATGCCTTGCTTGCGCCAAAATAAACTGCCGCAAGGCCAGACGCGCAAGCAAGGCACCCTTTAGGGCGGGGGGCTACGCCGAGTACAGAGTAAATAAGTCTACTCAAATCAATACGCCCACGCCAAACAACACCACAAACAGCAGCGTGGAGAGGGCCAGTTGACCCAGCCGGGGGTTCAGGTCGGCGGGGT
>JAYUKZ010000310.1:0-2398 GCA_043763995.1 Fibrella sp. | reverse complement strand
AACTGGTACTATTTCAACTGGCTTTGCGGCGATCATATCACCGAGCAACACGTACACAACATCGACGTGGCCAACTGGGTGAAGCGGGGCTACCCCGTTTCGGCGCAGGGCACCGGGGGCCGCCAGGTACGTACTGGCAAAGACTACGGCGAAATTTTCGATCACCACACCGTCGATTTTGTTTATGCCGATGGCACGACCATCAACAGCCAATGCCGCCACTACGAGGGCACATATAGTAAAGTAGACGAGCAGTTTACGGGCACAAAGGGTCGCATCGATTCGTTCGATGGCAACAAGACGATCTTAAAATCGTATAAGGGCCAACCAATTTATGCCCACGGCAGTGCCCGAACGGACATCGACCCCTACCAGGTTGAACACAACGAACTCTTCGATGCCGTTGCCGGGGGGCAATATAAGTTTGCCGATGCCCAAAACGCCGCCAACAGCACCATGACCTCCATCATGGGCCGGATGGCGACCTATTCAGGCAACCTCATCAAATGGGACGAGGCCATCAATTCTCAAATCAACCTCTTCCCCGACACCCTTGCCTGGAACGCCCTGCCCAAACTGCTCCCCGATGCCGGTGGCCTTTACCCCGTTGCTGTGCCGGGGAAGACGATTACGGTGTAAGTGTTGGCGTAGCCCCCCCCACAAAGAAAGGCCAGTGCTGATGTAGCACTGGCCTTTCTTTGTGGGGATTATCAACGTTTCAAACACCCCAAAGGGCAACGTATTGACGCTTATTACCGGGCCACCAGCACCCGCTTGGTTTGCACCCCGCCCGGCTCCGAAACCCGCAGCAGGTACGTACCTGCGGGCAGGTTACGCACGTCGAGGCGGAGTTGGTCGGTGTTGATGCCGGGTTGGTAGTGGCGGCGTTGGCCGGTCAGGTCGAGCAGTTCGGCAGTAGAGCCGGGCAGCAAACCCGCCACGGTGAGGTCGGTGCTGACGGGGTTGCCCAAGAGCGTCAGTTCGCCGTTGCTTCGGATAATGACCGCCCGCACCGGCGAGAAACTAAACGTGCCGTCGGTGTCCACCTGCCGGAGGCGGTAATAGTTGGCTCCCGGCGCGGGTGTTTCGTCGGAGAAGGTGTAGAGCTGTTGCCCGAAGGTGGTGCCCCGGCCCGTTACCCGGCCAACGGAACTGTATGTGCGGGCATCGGGGCTGCGTTCCACGTCGAAATAGGCGTTGTTGAGTTCGCTGGCGGTGCTCCAGTCCAGTTTGGCCATCTGGTTTTTGGCAACGGCGTTGAACGCAACCAGCGAAACGGGCAGTGTGCTGCTGGTGACGGTAAAGGTGGCCTTAAAATTAGCCCCGCTGTTGTTGTCGAACCGGTCGCCCACGCTGGTCGTGATCTGCCAATAAACTTCCAGTGTATAGTTGCCGGGGGTAAGGCCGTTGGCCAGGTTGATGTTGGCGTTGGTATTTTCCCATTTCTGGTTTGTGGAATTTCCATCAACGTTATTAGTAACAGTAGTTAGGTTTACTTGCGTGAAGGTGGCGGGTGGGGTGGCCCCAACGGCATACTTCCGAAAAAAGAGCCGGGCACCGGTCACGTCGCCTCCGCCGTTTTTAAATGTTTTGATCTCACCCCCGTTCAGGATGATTGATGTATTGGCCGTGGCATAGGTTGAATTATTGAATGGAACTGCGCCCGGATCGCTGGTTATGCCTCCCGCCCGGTAAATCGGCGTTCCACTGTTGATGGAAATGTTAATGTAAGTCTGGTAAATACCGGCGTTTTGGGCTAATGCCGTGAGGGAGGGTAGCAGCAGGGCTACCAATAGGGTGTAAAGTAGTTTCATGGATGAATAGGATTTGTTACGCAAATATGAAAATATGTACGCATAATTTAACAATAGTGTGACGAGTTTTCGTTGAATGTTATTGATTTTGGGCAATTTGACGTGTTGGCATCGGTGAATTGGCATCGGCGAATTGGCATCGGCCAGGGCGGAGGCGTATCAGCATCGGCCAGGGCGGAGGCAAGCCCCGCCCCTACAGTGCTGTCATCACCCAAAATGGCAACTGGTTTCGGAGGTTCCTGTGTAGGGGCGGGGCTTGCCTCCGCCCTGCGCCGAATACGATACGCCAACGCAAATACGCCGAATACGATACGATAACGCCAATTACCACTACCGCCCCCCACATACCCCACACATACGTACCTGGAACCCCCGTGCGGGTTCATGGTGGGATGAACGTACTTTTGCCCCATGCAACTGCTTGAAGTAGGCCAGAACGCCGCCCTCCGTACCGAATTTCTTCGCCTGCCCGTTACCCTCTATCAGTCCGACCCCTGCTGGATTCGTCCGCTCGACGATGACCTGGAGGCCGTGTTCGACCCCGCCCGCAACAAATTGTTCGAGGCCGGGGGCGAGTGTATCCG
>JAYUKZ010000309.1:0-35008 GCA_043763995.1 Fibrella sp. | reverse complement strand
CCAAATTCCGTGAAACGCTGCAACACGTGGTCAACGGCTTGAACAAAGCCGGGTTCAGTAGCAAAGACTACCGCGTTGTGGCGGATGCTGTTCCAACTCCGGCAGTTCCGCCTGTAGTGAACCCGTTGCTGGAACTGTTCGATAATCCACCATCTGGCGCAACACCGAAAACTGACCCAGCCACCGACCCAGAAGTCGTTGATATTGACCCGGATGCAATTTTCTTTCCCGCGTCAGGTCAGGCCAATGGGACATTCAGTGGCCTCAACGGTGCTGCTACGTCGTCGGCCAGAACTTCCGAAGATTCAGCCATTATTCAGGAGATTCAGCAGCAGGCTGAAGCCGAAGCAAAAGCCTTTGAACAGACCCTCAACAAGATGCCAAACAGCAATACTGTTCCCGACGACGAGCAAAGTGCTATTGGGAAATCTTACATACGCGATCATTTCAGCGAACAGGCCAAAGCCATTGTGTTGCCTCAGTTCTACATGACCGTGCCAACGGGTCTTTTTAGCGAGACCGGCGAGGAGCAGTTAGACAAGACGCATTTGCTGACGGGGTTTCAGTTAGCTCGGCAAAGCACCGTCATCAACTTCGACAACGTGCAGGCCGAACTCTACAAAGTAGATTTGGAGCAAACCACGAAGGGCCAGTTTACCCCCACCATTGCCCGAATAGATAAGCAGGATAAGGATATGCTACTCGGCAACATTCTGGCCCAGCAAAGCCGTGATTCTCAGCTTAACAGCATGACCGGGCGGCTCATGCGGCTCCTCGGCGATTTTCGCCCCATTTCGGATGCCGACGTGCGAAAGTACGTCAAACGCATTCTGGACGAGATGCCCGAAGATCAATTCCGCGACCTGGTGGCTCACGAACACACCTACGCCGAACGGATTAAACGCCACATCAACAGCTTGACTACAGACTACTGCACCGACATTTTCCGCAAGCTCCTCGACAAGGGCGACGTGTTTGTGAAGCCCACTTACGCGCTGCCCCCCCACAAATCGCCCAAAGAAGCCGCCAAAGACATCACTAAGTCACTGTACAACAAGGAAGAACGCATGAACGGCTTTGAGGAGCGGGTAATCATGGATGTCGCCAATCTGGATAATGTCGCCTTCTGGACCCGTAACGGCGAACGGGGACGAGGTTTCTGGATCAACGGCTACCTGAACCACTACCCCGATTTCATCGTCGTCACCAAACGAGGGAAAGTGATCATATTGGAAACCAAAGGTGACGACCGCGACAACTCCGACAGCGAAGCCAAGCGAAAACTCGGAGAATACTGGAAACAGAAGTCCGGCGATACTTACCGATATTTCATGGTCTTCGAGAAAAAGGAATTCAGCGATACCTATACACTGGATGAGTTTCTGGACGTGATGAAGGCCTTATAAGCAAGGAGAACTGCTACGAATTTATAAGTCTTCACAGATAAGAGGCTATGAGAGTTTATGAAGGGCACCATAGTTCGGCGGAGCAAGTTGGACCGTGAACGAGGGGAAACTGACGCTCACGGCACCCAACGGCTCCTCGACGGATTACGCGCTTACCCGCGACGGTAGTACGTTACGGCTGACCCGTCAGCAGCCCATTGCCGGCAGTTCGTCATCATCGACGGTGACGACTGTATTAAGCCGGTTGTAATCTGAACCAACGCTAATATCTTTAATCTTTGTCAGAATGGAGGGTGGGAGATCAAACCGAGTTGGATTTCGCAATTCTGCCCCTTCATCTAAGCAAAACTCCACCAGGCTGGCATTCTCAAAAGGTGTTTCGGGATAACAATGTTCGATGAAAAATAGGCGACGTGGATCGAGATCGAATTGGCGAACGGCTTCGTTGGCGATGATTGAAACGTTTTCTGTTACCTCGATGCCGTCTGGAGTTTCGGTTGCGATGACCAAATTCATCGTTCGACAAACCTCAATCTGACACTGGCATACGTCAAAAGCAGCACTCTGATACTCTAAAATGTGACACTCCATGTTTTAGTAGTTGGGCGGTTGAGTAGCTTGTAATACGTTTACCGGCGTGGAAATGTTCGTTGATTCTCCCCTTCCGGCTGTGGGTTTACGTGAGGCTTTTGAACTGCCTTCAGCGATTGCTGCTGACTCTGTTTGAGCTGGTCGTTCCAGTCTTTTTCTATTGGCCGTTTGATACTGACTACCTGCGTCAATCCCCGAAAATCGGCTATCATTTTTTCGAGCCGAATTAGAAACGGGCGTTGTTTGGGCAAATCAAGACGTACCTGGGTAATGGCCGAAGGCCCCCCTCCTACCACATCGAGCTTCGCCCGCTGATCGTTGCTTTCGTATCCTTTATTCAGGATCGCCACGCCCTGCTGCCAGTAACGAATGTAAGCGTCCGTTTGGGGTGATCCCGTTGGCAACCCATCGAAGATGACCGTACATTTTCGTTCACTGGCCAGCACCCGGCCAACCGGCCCAACGCCAACGGGGGTTCGGGCGGGGTTCAGTTGGGCCAACCATAGCGTGTTATAGTAAATACCCATCGGATCGTTGTCATTTCCCAGCACGATACGTTCGGGCCGCAGTCGGCTGATCAGGCGTTGAACCGTCAGGGGTTGCGTGTGTGAGGGCGTTCCGGCCAGGGAGATATACATCCGTTCGTGCGGCTGTGCGGGTGGGCACAGTTGATGGTACGACAGAGCGTCAATCGGGCTTTCACAGATGAATACCTCCTTTGGTGGCCGGGTCGGGTCAATGTTGCTCACCCAAACGCCATCTTCCTTGCTGCCCCGAATCTTGTTGTAGTTGTCGTTTCGGACCACAAGGCCCAGCATTCCGTTTTCGTTTTCGAGCGGAAACACCGTGTTTGTAACCTTGAACGTCTTGTCCTCGTTGATAAACGTTTGATTGAAAATACGTTGGCCAAAGGGGAAAGAAGACAGCGTTTCGGGCGAGATACCCCGGCTCTCCAGATAACGCGTGTCCTGAAGCGGCTCCAATTCAAAATACTGCGTTACCGCCCGGTTTCGTTTGACCTCCTCGCCCGGTTGCTGCTGCACCGTATGCAGGTGGTGCGTGGGCCGTCCCAGGTAATCGTTAAGGTAATCGGCTACTTCACGCCACCCTTTTTTGCTGCTCAGGTCATAGTGCTTCTTACCAGCCACGAAGTCGATGATGGTGCCCTTATCAAAATCATCGCTGGGGTTATAATACCGGTATTCGCCCGACTGCTTGCGGGAAACAATCAGATGCCTGCCAGAATCCGGTTGGGCCGCGTTCGGCTCCTCCATCGTAACCCACTTGCTGTGGCGTGACCCTTTGCTCGTTTTGACCCGAAACCCCTCTTGCTCCAAAAACGACACCAAATCAATCTCCCTTCGGTAATCGTCCAACGAGTGTGTGTGCTGCATGGCTCATTTAGCGTATACGTGCGGGCCGCGTTCGGTGCCCCCGGCTGACTTCGTCGCGCAGGGCGGCTTCTTTCGTCGGTGCCTGACGTTGCTTCGCCTTGTTATCTGTTTTCGCGCTTTGTCCCGACGGAGTGCCTTCGAGCCGGTCGCTGGGCCGTTTCAGGTCGTGGGCTGTTTTTACGTCGGTGGTCTTACGAATGGCATTATCAGGTACGTTCGTTACGTTCAGGCCCCGTTTGGCAGCCGATACCTGTACGTAGGCCGAAAACGTCTGTCCGTTCTCTCCCTTCAGTCCGTCGAGCCGGATGGCTTTGCCCTGCCCAATTAGCTCCCGCTGGGTCTGCGTCAGCGGCACCCCGTTAATAGTTTTGGGTAGCTTGATTTGTTCGGGACGCGTTACCACAACCTGACCGGTGCGGGTGTCGGTGCCTACATACGCCTGATAAGGCTTTTTGGTAGTCGGATCGGTAAGCTGCACCAAACGGCCCAGTTCGCCGGAACGGATGAGGTTGGCCCGGTCGTCGGGCGTGATGGTGTAGCCCTGTACCTGTTTGGGAATGGTCAGAGCACGGACAACCTTCTCATCTTTAATCGGCTGAAAGCGCAACCGGTACTGCCCATCGACTTCCACGACCCGTAGCTTTCCCGTCATGGATACGTACCGATTATTCAGCTTCTGATCGTAAGTAAGCGGGGCCGTCTGCTGACCTGCCAGCAACTGCTTCAACTGCCCTGACTTTTCGAGTTGGTCGCGGGTGATGCCCATAGCTGCCAGTTGCGGTGCCAGCCGATCCCAGTCAAGATTCTTCGGCTCCGGCTTGGGTTTCGCTGTGGCAAACGGCTGAGCATCCTGAACACCTGCCGCTACTGCTGGCTTTACCTCAACCGCTGGCCTTCGCTCTTCCTGAACCGACAACTTTTCAGCCTTACGATTTTCTCCCGCGCTGGTGGTAAGGGTCTGGCTCTGCCGTTCATTGGCAGGCAGCTTCTCCACCCGTAACTGCATATCCCGGTTCAGCCGGTAATTGTGCAGAAAGTTAGCCAGCAGATTGCCGTTGACGACCACAACTTTGGGCATGGGTGCCGCATCGACCGCCTTCTTACCCGGTTCCAGTTTCTGGGCCTGCCCCTGCTCAATCGTCAGTCGATACGTTGCCTTGGGGTCAATCCCCTCAGCAGGCAGCAGGTGTTTGACTTTTTGAACGGACTGGCGCGTCTGCCACAGATGGCTCGTGAGATCATCGATCAACTTTTTGTCGGTCGTAACACCCGCCTGTGCGACCTTTTCCCGAAGTACTTTCTTCGTCAGTGCGTCGTCGTACAAGGCCCGGCTGATTTCCTCGTTCGACAACAGTCCGTCGTTGCCGAGATACTGCCTTAACTGCTCGGACTTGGCCGGGAGGCGCAATGAATACTCCCCAACCTCTATCTGTTCAGCAATTGTTTGCGCTTTGGTCATGCGTTTGATTTATCAGAAAAATCATTTCTCTACATTTACTATGGTAAAGATAGATTTTTCGGCAATAAACCTCAACTCATGAAGTGGCGTACTCTCCTTCTTATTTCAATCAAAATCTTAATTTTATGCCCTTTTTCAATGGCTCAAGTGCTTTTCTCCTCGAAGCCAGCAGTATCGGAGACCCTAAGAATCAGCCACTTTGACAAACCAAACAGATTTACAAAACCAATCAGTAATTTTTTGAAGCCGACCGAAAAAACGACCCACTCCTCTACCCCATTGGTTGATTTGACTAATAGTGAAGAACATTCTTCGAACCATCGGGCGGGCGCAGCCAACCGGTGGAGGGGCATACCTTCCATCCCACCCCTGCGCGTACTGAGCCGCAAACAGTACCGGATCAGTAGTTTCTTTGGGGTACGCTACCACCCAATAACCGGCCAACGTCATCTGCACAACGGTATTGATTTCCCGCAACCTGCCGGAACCCCGGTGTACGCCACCGCCGACGGGTACGTTCGGCATGTCGGCCTGAAGCCAGATGGATTGGGGTTATCCGTGCAGATCGAGCATTCCGGCGGGTATATTACCACCTACGGGCATCTGAGCCGGTACGTGGTTCGGCCCAGCCAATGGATTCGGCGGGGGCAACCAATTGGCCTAGTCGGGCAAACCGGCACAGCGACCGGGCCGCACCTGCACTACATCGTGCAGTTCAAAGGACGGAATGTTGACCCAATGCGCTACTGTTTTCTGGAAGTGAAATCTAAATAAGGAATACCAGAAAAAATTGAAGGTTCAACCCCTCCAGGATCAGACATCACCAGATGCCCGTGACGGTATAGGCAGTGATCTCCTGCCCTGTTTTACTTGACCGAATTCTACAATGTATCTACACCAACTCCATCATCCGCATTTCTTCCGAAAACCTGTCAAAAATTAAAACTTTTCTCCGGTTTCGCACAGCCTGTTCGTTTAACTGAGGTACGTCTGAATTATCAGGATTAAACAACCAGTCGGCATTTATTTGGTGTTCCTGCACATAATAAAGAGCCAACTTCAGAAGGGCTTCGATACTGATGTTCAGGTCGCCTTCGGCCCGGAAAATGATGTTCTGACCCAACCCGAGCGTATCCTGAAAATCGCGCTGTGATAAACCAAACTGAGTACGAAGTTGCCCAAGCCGATGAGCCAATTCTGAGCGGTAGGGGTTTATATCAATAGTCATTTCATTTAGAAAGTGTTGCGGGGGTATTAGATGCCGCCCAGCAAATGGTTCAGTTCAGGGTCCTGCTCAATTCGGTTTAGCTCTTCTGCCAGCAACATATCAATGTCGGTTTTCACCTGTCGATAGTTCTGCTCCAGGAGTGTGGCCAGCGCATCGTCGGAAAGCTGCTCCCGACTCGTTAGTTCTGGTATTGGGCCGAACGTCTGCATATCCTGTTGGGTTAATTCATCTACAATCAACTGCCCGTGGAAAATTTTCTGACTAATCGTCTCGGCAAAATTATCCGCAACCGCCCCTACAAAAAAGCCCTGTGACAAATTACTTAGTTTAGATTCAGGAATCAGCGAATCAAGCTGCGTCGAGATGCTCGTCGTTGTGTCCCGTTCGCTGATGGTGTACGACTGCCGACGCTGCACAATTTTACCAAACCGGGCCGATAGCGTCTTGGCCGTCTCGCCCACTACCTGCCCCGAAAACACATTACCTACGGTGTTAAAGATTACGGTGGCCTCCTTGTCGCCGTAATCCCGCTTCAACTGGCTGAGGTCCTGCAAGCCCAGGCAGGTAGAAATTTTATTGCTCCGCGCCGTAGCAATGAGCGTGTCCAGACCCCGGAAATAAATAGTCGCAAGCTCGTCGATAATGATCGAGGATTTGAGCCGCCCCTTGCGGTTGACCAGACGAACGAGCCGGGCGTTGTATAGGCCCAAAGCCGCCCCGTATACTTCCTGCCGCGCGGGGTTGTTCCCCACACACAAAATCTTGGGAGCTTTCGGGTCATTAATCTCTAACGTAAAGTCATTGCCCGTCATCACCCAGTAAAGCGCGGGCGATGCCAGGCGGGCCAATGGAATACGAGCCGAAGCAATTTGTCCTTCCAACTGCTCAAATGCCTTCTTCTTCAAGGCACTCGCAAACGGGATGGTGTAATTCTCGACATCACGCTCCGATAGCAGCACCGGAAAAATCTTATCGTACTCCCGGTTGGCAAACTCAATAACATGGGGAAAGGTGCAGTAACGGCCATTCTGATACTTTTTCAGAAACCAGATGCAGGCCGTCAGGAAGTTCATCGGCGACTCCACGAAAAAATCACCCTGCCGCTGAATCCACGTCTTATTCAAGTTGAGCAGAATCGTCCGGGCGGCTTCCTGCGCATCCACAATGTCGGTCATGCCTTCGGGCGAAAGCGGGTTACAGCGGTGCGACCGGCGCGGGTCGTCAAAGTTGATAACGTAGAATTTGGGACGTACCTCGTAATTCTGGTGGTTCTTCAGCAGGTAATTATATGCGATGGTCGAGAGATCAGGGAATTTGAAGTCGTAGATGTACATGGCGAATCCTTTCTCGATGTGCTGCCGGATGTAGTTGTTCACCACGGCGAATGACTTGCCGGAACCAGGCGTACCCAGCACGATAGCGGCCCGGAACGGATTTACCACGTTCACCCAGCCCCGCCGGTTGCGATTTTTGTAATAGTACTCCGTTGGAATGTTGATGGAGTATTCGTTACTAACCAGTTCTTCCTGTTGCGGAAACGATTCGTTTTCCTCGTTGAAGAGGTCCTTATCCACCCGGATGTTAATGATGCGGTTAGCATCGCTACCAGCCCGGATCAGCACCAGAAAGCCAGCGATGGTCGTCAGGGCGTACCCGATGGTTCGCGAGTCAGCCGCCAACCCACCAAGTTTGAAGAATACCGAGTTACCGAAATACAGCAATAGCCCGATTCCCAGGCCCATCAATACCCTGCGCCACGTAATTGCCAGCGTCTTACGGGGTTTGTTGCCGAAAGTGTACACGGCCAACGGAACCAGTGCCACCAGTTTACTGATCGCCAGGCTATCAAAGAGGTGTAAGTTCCGGTTGAGGTTAATGAGAAAGTGATCGAGTACCGGCAGCGTCAAACCTTTGTGGTGCCAGGTGTCGTACCCAACGTAGTATAGATGCCCGGCAATAACGGCAAACGCCAGATAAAGTATCACCGACAGTATGCCCCGATACTCCTTGTCTTGTTCTGAACTCATAGTGAAACCTGCCCCGCTCCTCCCCTATCAACGTACCTGACGCCCTGAATTACGTCAGATTCTTCGTCTCAATCTGAACTACGACAAAATCCTCGTGCGAGACTGCAACGACTCAACCACGACAAAATCCTCGTCGCAAGCTGACATCTAATCGCCTGGTATTCCTGTAACGCCTTATTGTCTGCTTAGTCGTCCAATTTACCCTACTTGGTTGAGACAATAATTCAGTTACCAGCCAGTTGGTTGAGGGGCTTTGTGACCGTGTAAAGCGAGGCTACTTTTATCGTTAGAAATAGCTGAATTGACCCTGAAGTCTGCTACACATACCTCAAGTTCACTACAAAGGAAACGGGCTGTATCTGATTTATCAAACAAATCAAACAAAATCTGCTACTTCCGGCTCCTGATCGCTTGAATCCATCACCTTAAGCGTTGGCTGCTACCTGTATCTCGTTCACTTTGTTCCTCATATTTGATCGGCTGGTCCTGGTGCCGGGGTTTTTCCGATGCCGTCCTTTGATTACTCAGTAGCTCCTTCGCCCTGATCTGCGGCAACTGGCTCTGTTTGTAGACTTCAAACTGTCGGACGGTCTGAATGGCCTGTTCGAGTGGTACACCTTCGCCCCGTAGTCCCTGGATCAGTTCAGTAAACGGAAACTCCTCGATTAATCCGCTCTCCGTTTTATCCGTTTGTTGTCTGTACAGCTCAAAAAGTCGTGAAACCTGCTGACCCAACTGCTTGCCAGTCTCCGGGCTGATGGCCACGCCCACCTCTACTGTGGTATCCGCAAATTTTCTGCTGAGTTGTTCGTATTGCCACGCCTTACCCAATTCGGCTTCGTGCCACACGCCCCCCCGACTGTGGTCGATGTACAGGTACGTTCCGTTTGTTTCAACAACCTGCACACCTGCGCTTCGTACTACGTTATAAAAGTCGGCTTCGGTCATTGCTTTGTAGCCGGAAAGCTGTCGCCGAAGCGCATTCAGCAAGTGCGGTTTCTGATCGATTTTACCCGCCTGGCCTGCTTTAAACAGCCCCTGTAGCCGGTCATAGGTGGGCCTGCTCTCCAGCTTGCTGGCTTTGATCGCTACGGAAATGGGCTTTATGCCATCTGTCAGGCGGAACACGACACCGGTAGTCGTCCGACCGCTGACTTTGCGGTGAATGGTCCGGGCATCGATGTGGTACGTTGCCAACAACCGTCTCAGATCCTCAAAGCTGGCCAACGAGTATCGGCTCGTTACCCTGTTGAGCGTTGCTTCAATGGCCGCTTTCGTCTCCTGCTGACCGAGTCGGCGGCTCCCGGCTGGCCCCTCCCCTACTCTATCCTGACGTTCTGGTTTTACCCCTTCGGCTTCGATAAGTCCAAACTTCTTTTCAAGCTGCTGCCGGATAGTGTTCATCCGGTTTCGGATAAACGTGTCTGAGATTTTCTGCCCCTTCCGATCCACGCATACTGTAACAATGTGTACGTGTGGGTGCGCCGTGTCATGGTGTTGGTACAGCAAGTAAGGCTGTTTCCCATATCCCGCTGCGTCGAGAAATTCCTGGGATATACGTCGTAGCAGGTCATTGTTCAGTTGCTCGGATGGGTGGAACGCCAGCGACAGATGCACCGTTGGTTTCTCCACGCGGGGGTTTCGACTGGCCAGAAATTCCAGCATTTCCCGCTTCGCCAACCAAGATGTCAGGGCTATTTGCGGGTCAGGAAAGTTACCTGCGGCCAACCGTTCTGCATCACCTTCCCGCACCTTCTGCTCATTATAGAGCAGGGCACCAGCTATATTTTTTCCGGTGAGCAATCGTACAACCATTGCGAAATCTGTTTGATTGTCGTCTCGATTCGGTCAAGATTTTGCCTCAACATTAGCCTTTCTTGCCCCTCTTTCGTCTCATCCATTGATTCACTAACAGACAACTCTTTTGTCGAAAGAACTGTGCCTTGCCGCCCCGTATCACCTACAACAAGGCTCAACTGACTCCCTATCTCAGCCAGTTCAAGCTGAATCGCGAGTAGGGTTAATCGCTCATCTGACCCGTTCTTTCGATCCGCTCTTGCCAGTAACAGTTGGCGAACATACTCCGCGAAACTTATTTTCTGGCCCACTGTGTGCCGACTGAAGTGCTGCTGAAGCCCCTTAAGGTCTGCTTTTGTCAGCGTTGTCTTAACTGTCTGATTGAGTTGCTCTTCCTCGCTTTTCTCCTTTCTTCCTCCTCTTCCTGTCCTCACCATTAATAGGCTATTTACCGTTTTTCTGATAAGTATAACCACTTTCAGCTAAATTCTGTACCAGAAAACACATCTTGCCTATTCACGCAGGCAAACCTGGCAGACCGGGTGGACAAATAAGCAAAATGTGTTTTCTGGTACAACAGTATTCATAGTATTAATAGAATACAGTATTAATAAAATACTGTATTCTATTAATACTATGAATACTAAAATCTTAGAATACTGTAATAGTGTGGCCCTACTTTTGCGGTTGATATTGTGTTTGCAGTTTTTTAGTATTTTATAATTACTGCAATGATTACAGTATTTTATGATGACTGTAATCATTCAATGCAGTTAGTTAGTCAGGCTAACAGTTATTATGGCTGACATACAAACAGACTGACTTAAAGTGATTATGTTTGCTATAAACTAACGCACTAGATATATGGCAGTATTCATTTCTATCTGTACGCAGAAAGGAGGCACCGGCAAGACGACCCTCACCATGCACATGGCGACCTATTTCCATGCGGTCGAAAAGAAAAACGTGATTGTGCTCGATGCCGACTTTCCCCAGCACTCTTTCTTCAACGAACGGGCACTTGAAATTACCAAGCTCCGCCAGGACACGGAACTCCTTGCCGATCTTCAAAAGCAGGGCCGTGCTCCTTACGAGGTCAGAAAAGTATCGATGACCGACGCACCGGCAATGCTGGATAGTCTCGCCGACCAACCCGACACACTGGTGTTCCTGGACATGCCCGGCACGATCAACATTGCGGGCTACGATCAGGTCGTCAAACGGCTGGATTACGTAATTCTGCCAATGGAAGCCGACAAACTAACCTTTGCAGCCGGCATGATGACCCTGGACGCTTTTTCTAAAATCAGTCGGCCCAATGAAAAGCCGCTGAAGTGCTACCTGCTCTGGAACAAATACAAGTCGAGCGAACGGCAGGCCATTTATGAGTCTATCGAAAACATGGGCGTACAACGGGGAGACCTGACCATTCTGGAAACCCGGATTAAAGACTCGGTGATCTGGAAGAACAATCGCTCTACGCTGTTTCCTCACCCCGAAATCAAGAGACTGATTTACGAAATAAATCAAAAATTTGGATTGAATTAATTTAGACACGTACCTTTATGGCTAAGAAATCAAACAAAGGGGCGGCCGACGACATCGCCCTGATGGCACTCTCAGGCACCGGCTCCGACCTCGACTCGTGGTTATCGAAACAGGGAATCGGAGACGGCCCGGCAACGCCACCTACGGCGGTAGCAGAAGTACCGAAGGAGGTGGATGAGCAGGAATCGAAAGCGGGTCAACCAGGGGCGAAAGCTCAGGTGGATCCGGTGGACGAAGTAAAGCAAGAGGAAAACGTCGTAGTTACGCCCCGTCAGGAGGAAAGCATGAAGCAGGAACCTGCTTCGGGAAAAACAGGAAAGCAGCGGGAACGCTACGAGGGCCAGTTTTTCAAACGGATCGAAGGCTTTAAAAAGCCAACGAATATGATGTACATGAGCGAGAAGACGTATCGGTTACTGACGTTTTTACTCCGTAGTTCCAAGGAGAGCAATACGAAAATAACGATGCCCGAAGTGCTGGAAAACATTATCGCTCAGCACATTAAGGACAATGAAAGCACACTAAACCAGATGCAACAAGAGCATCTGGAACGATTATCTAAAGGATTTTAGCGTATTGCCGGGTCGCGCCGGTCTTCGCATGTTATTGTGGATATCGGCCGCTGGCCTGGCTGGCGCAGGATGGTTTGGATGGCTGGTCTGGCAAGATTATGATTGGACCGGTACGGCGGAGCGTGCATTCCGTCGGGCCACACCCGGTTCGGGTCAGGTACGTTCCTCAACCGACAAACGTGGTGTGTCCCCGTCAAAGGCATACACCGGCAACAGTCAGACAAACGATCAATCAGTCGATACAGGAGATAATGACCTGCTGGGGCATACCACCACTCGGTGGAATGGGGCACGGGACCTCACAAACCCTTACAATAAAACCGAAGAAGAGGCTGATAATCAACAACATGATGCCACGTCAAACAGGGCTGATGAGGCTCAATCAGGCCATTCTGCGCATCAGGACAAAACTAATGACGAGGATTTTGTCGCAGTTGAGCCATCGATGCCTGTTGGAGCAGACCCAGAAAAGCTGGCTTTGGCTACTCTTTCTGATCCTGAGCCGGACGCGGCCCGCGAGGATTTTGTCGTAGTCCCATTTGAGGAGCCACAAGAAGGTATCAGTCCTTTCTTAGCTACAGCAGCAGAATTTCGCTCAGACGAGGATTTTGTCGTAGCTACTGATTCACATCGATATGAAGATGAAGAATCAGAAGAATTACCCGAAGTGGACCTGACAGACTACGTTGATAGCTGGACACCCATCGTCCCAAAAATAGCCGCCCTGATCAGCCACGAGCTGTGGCCGCAACTCCGAACTTATCTTGAATCGCTTCCTCAGTTTGGTGATACCAACCTGGAGCGCGTTGTCAATGCCGTGGCCGGGGATGTCGGCATCGAAACGGCAGACCCCGGTGGGGTAGGGGAGGGCCCCGAAGGTTTCGCGTTCTATGCCAGCCTCTTCGAGGAGATGGCCCAGGAACCAGAATTAATCGAAGCATAGAGGGCTAACTAGTCGCAGCCCGACTGATCGCAGCCCGACTGAATTTACAGTGCAACAGTAATCTCAATTGTCAATAAGTATCATGAAAAAGCCAAACGTGTGGTTGATAGCGGCAGTACTGCTGCTGATTTGTGTGGTGGGTGTTCAGGCCGGTCCAATTGATGCCGGGCTGGAGAAAGCTGCTTCGGAAGTGAAGGGAACGTTCAAGTCCCTCACGAAGCTCATGTTCTACGTCTGTGCGGCCATTGGGGTGGTGAGTGCCATTCAGGTGTTCTCCAAAATGTCGAGCGGAGACCCGGATACCCGGAAGTCGGCTGGCTCCTGGGTGGGTGCGCTAATTTTCGCGGCTGTATCGGTCGTCGTGCTCGAAGCGGTTTTTATGTAATGTTCAAGGTCAACAAAGGCGTTGATCGCCCCCCTGAAGTGCTGGGCATCCGGGGAATGGATTTCATCTACTACTTGGCCGGGGCGGCCGTAGGACTACTCTTGGTGACCTGCGTTCTGATGTTTCTGTTCGGTATTCCGGCGAAGATTGCGTTTGGGGGCTACATCCTCGTGTTGCTGGTTCTTTACACGACGTTTGCCAAGCTCTCGCAGCAATACGGGGAACGAGGCATCAGTAAACAGCGGGGGCGGGAGCGACAGCCGCGCGTCGTGCTGGTGCGCGACTCAGCGGTGTATCGGCAACTCAGAAAGAAAACCGCCCGCCGGGCGTAACTCAACACTCAACGGTATGAACGTGCGCATGAAAGACATCCGGTCGGTATTCCCGATTGGAGCCATTGAAAACGACTGCCTGCTTTCCAAGCATGGCGACGTCACCGTTGCCTTTGCCGTAACGCTGCCCGAAATCTTCACGCTGAATGTGCAATACGATGAGCGCGTCGAGCTGGGAGATTACCGGGAATTGTGCGAAGCCTGGACCAAAGCCATTGGCGTGTTGCCCGTGCATACGATTGTACACAAACAGGACTGGTTCGTTGAGGAGAGCTATTCGCCCCGTGGGCAAGTGGCCAACTTTCTCGACAAGGCCAGTGAACGGCACTTCAACGAACGTCCGTTCCTGCACCATGCGTGTTATCTGTTTATCACGAAGACATATGCCGACCGGCACAATGCGTCATCGGTGCAGACAACGCTTTCCAAGAGTCGGCTGTTGCCCAGGGAGTTTAGCGACAAGCGCAAGATCGATGAGTTTCTGAATTCGATTGAGCAGTTCAAAGCCATTCTGGAAAGCACCCGTCGCATCACGCTTCAGCGGCTCACCAACGAAGACCTCGCGGGGCGCGATGCGGATCGGAAGACGGGAAAAGCCGCCACGCCCGGACTGCTGGAGCGGTATATGAGTTTATCGCTGCGTGATGAAGTGGTAACGCTGGCCGACATCGAGATGGGCGAAGAGTTGCGGGTAGGGGGCAAATACTCGAAGTTCTTTACGATTTCGGACGTAGAAGACCTGCCCGAACAGCTTGGCACCAACAACCGGCTGGAGAACCTATCGTCGGAAAACTCCAACGTATCGGTGGGGTATGCCACGCCGGTGAGCCTGATGCTGAACTGCAACCACCTCTACAACCAGTACATCTTCATTGAGGACCGGCAGCAGGTGTTTCCCCAACTGGAGCAGCGGGCCACGCAGATGCGGTCGCTGTCGAACTTCTCGACCAACAATGAGG
Organism: Fibrella sp.; assembly: GCA_043763995.1. Classification (GTDB taxonomy): domain Bacteria; phylum Bacteroidota; class Bacteroidia; order Cytophagales; family Spirosomataceae; genus Fibrella. The sequence goes on along the minus strand of JAYUKZ010000309.1, from coordinate 20,367 downwards.
TGAATTCCCGGCTCATCGACCAGTTTCTTGGGTACGCTGCCGAAACGGGTCACTTGCCGGTACGGGTACATTATAACGTGCAGATTTGGACGGAAGACAAGGCCAAACTACCGGTGCTACGTAATCTGGTCACGTCGGCCATTGCGAAGATGGGCGTGCGGCCTCGTGAGAACAGTCTGGATGCAGCTACGCTGTACTGGGCAGGTATTCCGGGCAACGCCGCCGACCTACCCCGCGAGGACAAGTTCTGGTCGTTCGTGCCTCAGGCGGTGTGTTTCTTCAACCACGAAACAAACTACCAGGATTCAGCCAGTACACACGGGTTGAAGCTGGTGGAGCGGCTGTCGGGTAAACCCATTCTGGTGGATCTGTCGGATGGACCGATGGACAAAGGCTGGGTGACCAACCGGAACAAGTTTATTATCGGGCCGTCGGGGAGTGGCAAGTCATTCTTCACCAACCATGCGCTTCGGGCGTACCATACCCAGGGTAGCCACACGGTGATCGTGGATGTGGGACATTCGTATCAGGGATTGTGCGCCCTGCTGGGTGGGCGGTACCTGACCTACTCGGAAGAGTCCCCGATCAGCTTTAACCCGTTTTACATAGAAGGGCGGTATATGCCCGATGTCGAGAAACGCGAGGCTCTGAAGGTACTGTTGCAAACACTCTGGAAACGGAGCGACGAACGGCAGACGATGGCTGAATACACGGCACTGTCGGCAGCCATCACCGGTTACTACGAGCATCTGGCACAGAACCAAAATGTGTTTCCGTGCTTCGACAGTTTCTACGAGTTCATGGCGGAGGAATTCAGAGCCTACATCGCTGAGCATAAGCTGCGGGACGACTACTTCAATTACGACAATTTTATGTACGTCTTGAAACCGTTCTACCGGGGTGGCGAGTATGCCTACCTGCTCAACAGCCGGGAAACGCTCAACCTGCTGCACGAACGGTTCATCGTTTTCGAGTTGGACAACATCAAAGAACATCCGATTCTGTACCCAGTTGTGACCATCATCATTATGGACACCTTCATCACCAAAATGCGCAAGCTGGGCGGAGTACGGAAAATTATTCTGATCGAGGAAGCCTGGAAGGCGATTATGAAAGACGGGATGGCTGAGTACATCAAGTACCTCTACAAAACCGTGCGGAAATTCTACGGGGAGGCCTGGATCGTAACGCAGGAAGTTGACGATATCATTGGCTCACCTATTGTGAAGGAGTCGATCATCAACAACGCCGACACAAAGATTCTGCTTGATCAGCGGAAGTACCAGAACAAGTTTAAACAGGTGATGGATCTGCTGGCCCTGACGGTGAAAGAGAAAGATCTGTGTCTGTCGCTGAACCGCGACCTGGACCCGCGCCGGAAGTACAAGGAGGTATTTATCTCGTGGGGCGGTCAGATGGCTAAGGTTTACGGCGTAGAGGTATCGCTGGAAGAGTATCTGGCGTTTTCCACCGAACAAACCGAAAAACTGCGGCTACAGAAGAAAGTGTACGACAACGGGGGCAGCTACGATGTGGCCCTCCGCGAATACGCCGACGAAATCCGCCATGCATAAGATGAGATCGCAACAGCTACTTCTGCTCCTGTGGGGCGGGCTAACCGCCTGCTCCGATAACACCAGTTCGTCGGAGTCAGGTACGTCTTCGCTGACTAATGTGCCAAACTCATTCGTCGGCGCGTGGGTGAATGATGTACCGGCACGGACACCACCCGACCCCGAGCCGGACCATTACGACCGTACCGAGTATGTCATTCAGAAAAGTGGGGGAGGGGCGACGCTGACGAAGTACGCAGCCGCGCTTGACCTAAAAACAGGTAAGGAATGGTTTCGTAACCCAATGGTCGGGCCACTAACCTGCACATATATACAATACCGTGAGTGCCTAGCCTGTGGTGCCGATCAGCAGTTCGTCAAAGACAGCCTGTTTCTGGAGGCGGGAAGATTAGCGAATCGCAGCCCCTTGGCATTCGACCGAACGGCGGTAGGCCGTGGCCCGCTCGTGCTTACCCGAAAGCCTGACAATAAACTCTAACGCAACAAAGTACAGATGAACTATAAATGGATTGGTACGGCTGTATTGGCCCTTTTTCTGAACGCTGAAACGCACGCGCAGGGCATTCTGCCCGGTGATCGGATAGAGAAAAGTATAGAGGATGACATCACCCGGCAGATTGAGGGCATCCTGGGCGAAGCCGAGCAGGACATCATGCAAGGCATTAAAGACGAGCTGATGAACATCCTGGGCGATCTGATGAATGTATCACCGACGAGCGAGGTGGCCCGGCTGCGGAAGATGATGAAGGAAGGCTTCTCCCGGCAACAGAAGATTGAATATCAGGACTATAAGGTCAATTATGAATGGAAAAAAGCCCACACGGAGCTCTCACCCACGTTCGTAAATTTCTACGATCAGCTCAACCTGAAGTCGGACTTTATGCAGGTGGGCAACGTGGCCACGCCGATCCGGTCGCTGCTCAGCAAAGGAGTATTTGCGTCGGGCGAGGCAACGGCCTACCAAAAGATCGTCGATCAGTTGGCAAATACTGATGACCTGGCCATGGAAGTACGTTTCACGGTGAATCTTGGTCAAAAGGCAGTCTGGATGTCGGAAGGGGAACGGGTGAAGATACTGGAGAACGTGCAGCAGGAATTGGCCGAGCGGCAGCGGGCCTTGCGGGCGGTACACGGTGAATTGCAGCGAGCCTACGCCTACCGGGCCAAACAGGCATACGAAAGGGCAGCGGCCCGCGCATTTTACAAAGACAAGACAAGTCTGAACCGGTACGTCGATAGTAAATAGCCGGACTGACGTACCCACAAACCATAATTCTTGATGAAACGATTGTTACGAGTCGGGCTATGCTGCCTGACGGGTTGGGGCCTCTTTGCGCTTTCGGTAGCGCAGGCCCAACAGTACGTACCGGGCGCGGGCGAGCTTCGCAACGGTTCTACCTCCCAGCGCGACCTGGAACGGGCTATTGATGGGCTACTCGGCGAAAACGAGCAGGCTATTATGAGCGGTCTGACCGATCCGGGCCTCGACTGGGGCAGTATTATTGGCGAAAAAGTATTGGATGAGGTGTACAAAGGACTGGCTGAAAGCACCATTTTCTCGGTGCCCGCCGTCACCATCATGCAGATGCGCTACAAGCAAAAGCAACAGGCTCTTGCTGAAGAACTGCGGAAGCTGACTGCACTGATGAGAGATGGTATGAGCCGTACCAACAAGCTGCGGTATCAGAACCTGAAACTGCGGGTAGCCCATCAGAAGGCAATGAATGAACTCCCGGTAGGCTGGGAGCAAACAGGCCGGATGCCGGGTACGCAGAAGGTCATGAAGGACCTCTACGGTAACGCGGTAAGTCTGATTAATGATTACCACGGCAAATCCGACATTGAGAAACTGCTGAAAGACGAATACCCTAGAGAGGTAGGCTACGCCCTGTTTGCTACGTCGGCGGGCGGGCTAGCTGATACCAAAGCACTCGAAGCAAAACTGGCCCTGGCCAAAAAAGGCGGGCGGCTGACGTACCTATCTCCCTATGAACGGCTGGAGTTAATCCGGCAGACCCGTCAGGAGGCCCTGCGTCGGCAAAATGGCCTGATTCGGATGCGGCAGGACCTGAACTCTGCCATCAAATACCAGCAGAAGCAACGTACCGAACGGCAACTCCGGCAAACACTCGGCGGGGCGGCCTTCCGCACCACAACCTACTAACGCGTCATCAGAATGCTATCGACAATTCTTCTACAGGCACCCGTGGTCTCGTCGGTGGAGGTGGCCACCGAGCAGCTTTTCACCACGATGCGACCTCACTTTAGCGACTTCATTTCGCTGGGGCAGGCCGTGGGCGGGCTGGGCGCGGTTTGCTACGTGTTCTACCGAATCTGGAGCGACTGGTCTCGTGCCCAGCCGATTGACGTGTTCCCGCTGCTGCGGCCCATTGCGCTGGCCCTGGCCCTGATTGCTTACCCGTTTCTGGTCGATGGGCTGAGCAGCATTGGCAACGCCCTGGACAGCGGCACCTCAACGCTGGTGAATGACAGCCGACAGGAGGTAAAAATTCTCAACGCGCAGAAGGATGTCCTGCTCAAAAAGAAGTGGGAGCAGACCAACACGGATATCATGACCGGCGAGGGCAGCGACTGGCTTTCCACCGCTCAGAAGGTAATTCCGGGCGTGGCCCTGGGGCGGCTGGCGGCCAATGCCATGCAGTACGGCATGAGCGTCTGGTTCGATGAGATGATTCGCTGGGTGTCGGAAATGCTGTACACGGCTGCGGCTACCGGCCTGAAAGTGATTCAGACCTTTTTCCTGCTCATCCTATTCATCGTGGGGCCGCTAACATTCGGGCTGGCCTGCTTCGACTGGTTCTATGGGTCACTGGCGACCTGGCTGGCGCGGGTCATCCACGTCATGCTGTGGATTCCGGTGGCCAACATCTTCGGGGGTATCATCGAGCAGGTACACATCACCATGCTCCGAATCGACATCGCTCAGTTACAGAATACCGCTCCCGAAGCCACCGTCGGCACTGACTTTACCATGATTGTCTTTTACGTCATCGGTACCATCGGCTACCTGCTCGTGCCAAAAGTTACCGGCTGGATACTGGAATCGGCCGGGGTAGGCAGCGGGGCTTCTTCGGCTATTCAGCCCGTAGCCTCGGCGGGTAAAGCATCGGTCAACCTCGGCAGTGCCGGGGCAGGTGCGCTGGCGGGCAGTGTGGCAGGCCGGATGCAACGGATTATTCGCTAAACCAACTTTATGAACACCAATTTCAGATACCTGACAAATCTTGAAAGCTCGTTTCGCCTGGTGCGCCTTGTGGCTATCGGCGCGATTGTGCTCTCGCTTTCCTTTGCTGCGGTGGTTGCCTTCTGGGCGTTGGACACAGTCGAGAAGAGCCGGGAGAAAATTTACGTGCTCGATAACGGCAAGTCATTGACGCTGGCCCTGGCGCAGGATATGAACATGAACCGGTCGGCGGAGGCAAAAGACCATCTCCGGGCGTTTCACCGGCTGTTCTTCAACCTCGATCCCGACGAAACGGCCATTGATGCTCACATCCGTGAAGCGGCTTACTACGGCGATGCCTCGATTATGCGGTTGTACACGGACCTGAGGGAAAAGGGGTATTTCACCCAACTTATCCAGGGCAACGTGATTCAGAAAGTGGAAGTTGATTCCGTCGCGCTGACGGGTAATCGGTCGCCTTTTTTGGTACGTACCTACGCCCGGCAACTGCTGGTGCGGGCCAACACCATCACCACGCGCCGACTCGTGACGGAATGCAACCTGATCGACATCGACCGGTCCGACCATAATTCGCACGGCTTTATGATCGAGCGGCTGAAAGTGCTGGAAAACCGTGACCTCGAAACTATCAACCGTGACTGATGTACGTCAGGCTTCCGACCCGCTACGCTCCCTGCTCAGGCGGTTGTGGTGGGCATCTGCCCGGTATCTGCTGCGGCAGGTTCGGGGCTGGGAACATCACTCGCTGACGGCACGGCGGGTGGCCCTTATCACCCTGTGCGCGGGTCTGCTTGGCCTACTGGCTCTGAGTGTTCAGTACGGCCGACAGCATCTATTTAAAAACACATATTCCCATAACTCGACAAGTACAACTACGCATGGCAACCCTAACACAAACCGGACAGCGCAAGCGCGACGTCCGAGAACTCTTCACTGACGGGCGGTTCCGGCTGGCCCTCGGCCTATTACTTATTTCTATCGTGGCCTTTTTGGTGCATCAGGTGAAAAACCGCGAACCTGAACCGCTGGAAGCCAATAATGTCAACACGACCGTGCCCTCGGCCCTCGTCGATTCAACGTCGAAATCAAAATTAGAGGTCATGGCGCAGGCCCACGAATCGGTACACATGGCCCTGCCCGGTGCCGATGGCCAAACGTCGCTTACGGCTACGGGGGCAGGAATGCAGCCAATCCGTGTGCCGTCGATGAGCGGCCCGATTGTTTCGCCTTCGATGGCCCTGCCTGGTATGACCGTAACTCAGAATGGGGGAGGGGCGGTCCCTGCGCCCGGCGCGTCGGTTCCGGGTTCGCTCGACCGGTATATGTACCGCAAGAACGTACCCACCGACGAGGAGTTCAAAACGCTGAGCGATTACTACGAAACACCGACTGAATCAGCACCGTCGCGGCCGACTGCCCGCGCCCGCGCTGTGGCCCACCATGATGACGATGATGAGGTGCCTCAGGCATTACCTGCTGTGCAGTACAAAAAAGCGCAGGATCTCAACCGGCTTAAAGCTCTGCTCGAAGAATACAAACGCGACAAGGAAACCAAGGCAGCAACCCGGCAAGAAGCAGAGCTAAGACCACAGAAACTGGTCAAATCGGACGTGGTGAGTGGGCTGGACGGTATCGACCGATCGCGGAATGGTTTCTACGGGCTTTTCTCACAGGAGTCCCGGCAGGAAGGCGAAAGCCGCGATGAAGCGATCAACGGTACGTTCCGGGCTGTCATCAATCAGAACCAAACAGTTGTCAGCGGGGGGCGTGTTCAATTGCGACTGCTGGAGGACATGACAATCCAGGATGTACTGATCCCTCGTGGTACGTTGCTCTACGGTGTCAGCAACTTCGGCGCGGAGCGGGTAAGCGTTCAGATTACGTCGGTACAGCTTCGAAATCGTATCTACCCAATCCGACTTTCGGTTCACGACATGGACGGGCTACCAGGCATCTACGTACCCAATGTGATTGCCGTGCAGGAAGGTCGACTGGCCACCGCGCAGGCCATTGGCGGGGTAAACATCAATACGCCAACAACCGGCAGTAACCTCGGTCAGGCTGCGGCCGCTTCGGCGGCTCAGGCAGGGGTTCGTGGAGTGCAAAACCTGTTCCAGCGCAAAGCCCGGTTGCAGAAAGCGGCCCTCAAAGGCAATTACTACGTATTACTTCGATAACAGTAATACTGCAAAACCGTATTGCTAATTTTTAGTAGAACTAAAATCATGAAAAAGATCATTTGTTTCCTGCTGATTGGCAGTGCATCACTGTCGAGCGTTTACGCGCAAAAGAAAACGATTTTCGTGGCCAACAAACGCAGGGCTGCGGCTGCACTATCGACCTCTACCGCCCTGGTAACGTCGGCGAAAAACCCGGTGAGCGTACCGGCTTCGCTCGGCTCTGAAATTGCACCCTCTGTGTCGGTGGCTCCGATGAAAAAGGAGGCTACCCCAACGGCTCTATTTCCGGAAATGGCCGCTCCCACAGCGCAGTTCATCCGGTCGTACCCGCTTGAGTTGGCTTTTAACAAAACAGTGAGTATCATTTTTCCGGCTCCGGTGCGCTCCGTCGACCTGGGTAGCCGCGACATCATCGCCGACAAAGCTGCCGATGTCGAGAACGTATTGAAAGTAAAAGCTAACCGGATCGGATTCAACGAAACGAATTTCTCGGTCATCACGGCCGACGGCAAGTTCTACAGTTTCGTAGTCAGCTACAACGAGAACCCGGCTGCGTTGGCCCTGAACCTTGTGGGCGATCAGGTCAACCTAAAGGCACGTACCCAGCCCCTCGGTGGAACAGCGTCGCAGGCGGGTCAATCCAGACCGGGATCAGTGCATTTCGCCAACGTAGCGGCCTCCCAATCTGATCTAGCCTTGGCCAGCGACCGCGTACTGCGCAAAGCCCGCCGAATCCGTCGCATTGGCGACGACCGGAGCAAGATGGCCGTGAAGCTGAAAGGCATTTTTGTGAAGGATAATGTACTGTATTACCGCCTGGCGTTCCACAACCGTTCGAACCTGGGTTACGACCTCGATTACGTTCGCTTCTTCATCGTCGATAAGACCGTTGCCAAAGAAGCCTCCCATCAGGAAATTGAGGTACGTCCGATCTACATTCACAACGACCCGATCCGCACTGTAAAAGGCCACTCGGAGGTCGAAAAAGTCTATGCCTTCCAGCGATTCACCATCCCCGCCGACAAAGTCTTGCAGGTACAAACCGGCGAACAGAACGGCAGTCGGCAACTGACCTTCGCGGTAAATAATCGGGTAATTATGAAGGCGAGGCCATTGTAAATTAATGCCCCTCAGCGCGTAGCTGAGGGGCAAAGGCTAATCTCTCCATTCGATATAATCAGGGTTTTCCCTACAGACTTCTCGAAGTTTTTGGGAGAACGTCGAGTTCATATCTTTGAGTACAATCACCAAAGTGTCGATTGCCCGTGTCAAAGGTATAAGAGTCCACAAGCTTACAAATTTTTCTTTCTTTTCCTCCTCAGTTTCTAAGGCGATACTTAATTGATCTTGTTCTTCCTCCTGTTTGTAAGATGTTACTTTAGCTGATACAAACTCGTCTAAGTTCATGCAAACTACAGTCCAACCTTCCAGTCCTCTGCACGATTCATACGGCACAATTCGGTGCTGGTCAATTTTGACCGGAAATTCCTTCCTTAAACTTTTATTCGTTCCATCCCAAAAGTCAATTTGGGGAAATTCATCCACCAAACGACAGTAAGAGGTCTTTATAGTTTTCGTAACTCGTTCTTCAGAGCCTTTAGGCTTATAAAATATTTCCTCTTTACCTCTCGCTATCAGCGTATTAGGTACAATAAACATCATCTCGTAAGCTTTGTTGCCACTCTTCTTACAGAGCTCATACTGTTCTTGGTGTAGATCATAAGTATATTGAGACGTAACAATCACTTTACCACCAGAGAACCCATCATTAGGTTCTAACTCCCACCCTGGCAGGTTAAATTTTTCAGCAAACGTATTTACAAACTGAACAAGATTAACCTTCTGTCTGAAGGATTTTTTCTCGTTCGTCTGTAAATAATCAACGTTAGGTCGCCATTTTGGTTTTACCCATTTCGCGATCTTATTACCTCTAACCATTTGGTCCGAAGCACGAGCAATAATAATTCGCGACCGACCAAAAATTTTGTACAGTATATCAACTTCTTCATTAAACCAATCCTGTGCTTCATCCACTAAAACGTAGTCCCAATCGATTGCCTGCTGGTTTTGCACCATTTCTAAACTCTCGCCACGCGCTTTTACCTGATCAATATGATCTTCCAGTTTTTGGCAATAAGTCTGATACTGTTTGAAGAATTGATCGTCATCTGGAAGTTCTTCACGGTCTACTATCTCGAAACCTTCAAGTAGATCAATAAAAAACTTATGGAGTGTTATGATTCTAACACTTTCTTGACCAGCACTATCCGGAATACCAGCCAACGTTAGAGTTCTACGTAAATCGGCAACCAATGCGAAATTGAAAGTTAGTATCAGACAACGGTAGCCATGATTTACACATAGGTCACTAGCAATAGTTAGTAGCTTAACTGTTTTCCCAGTGCCAGCTCTACCAGAGAAGATTATAAATTTTCCACTCTCATTATCACTATTATTAAGCGTAGGTTCAAGTTTGAAATGCAACAATCAGAGTTGAAAGAATAGATTTGACGTGTTCGTTAGGCGTGGAATAGTTCAATTTCTTGCGGGGGCGGTCATTGATGCGGTTTTGGTAGGTCTGCACCTCCTTTGGCCCCATCTGCGAAAAATCCATCTTCTTAGGAATGAATTGGCGGATCAGTTTATTGTTATGCTCATTGGCTCCCCGCTCCCAGGCGTGATAAGGATGGGCAAAGTAAAAGTCAGTCTTTAACCCACGCGCAATCTGTTCATAATCGGCAAACTCAGTGCCATTATCCGAGGTTAAGGTAAGAACCGGCAAACCACTTTGTTTTAATAAGTCAACAATGGCCTGCCGGGTTTTTTCGGCAGATTTATCATCTACACGCTTCATTAACAGATAATTGGTCGTCCGTTCGGTTATCGTCACCAGGACTCCCTGATGGTTTGCACCGATCACCGTGTCGAGTTCCCAATCGCCAAAGCGCGTCTTTTGGGCCACCACTTGGGGACGGTCATCAATGCTGGGTTTAGCTGCCCGTTTGACTGCTTTGGTTCGCCCGTCGGGTTTGCCATAGCGTTTGCGGTAGGGTTTGCTGGCATGGCGCAGATGGGTGTACAGGGTGCCACCCTGCCTGTAATCGTGCCAGATCTGATTATAAATGGCCGCTACCGAGAGCATAGGTTGGTTAGTCTGCTGAGATCTACCGCGAATCTGATCGGGCGACCATTGCTGTTGGAGTCCTTGCTGAATGGTCTGGATCATGGCTGGGGTAGCTTTAGTTGCGTTTTTAGATCGTCGGTTCTGCGCTGCTTTTTGAGCTTTTTGGGGTTGGTAATCAGCGATAGAGGTGGCGTTTCGGGCCAGTTCACGAGTCACCACGGAACGATGTTTACCGATTTTGGCGGCGATCTGAGCGGGTTTCAAATGGCGCAAAGCACCAATCTGGTATCTTTGGCTAAGTGTCAAGTGGGGCATGGTGCAACAGTTTGGCGATTGCTGCAAACATACCCAATTCACGGGGTCAGCGGGGAAGAAATTTCTCGCTGGCTTTCTATGAAAAGTGCAATTGTCAGCAATGATCGTAAGTGTTGCATTTCATTTTAGAATCTAAGAAGTATCGATTCTGCGTATTTCTGATCTGATAGTATTCGTTTACTCAGTCTCTCAAAATGTTGACGTGTTATATTACCTGCATTCTTTCTTACCTCATTGAACAACTGAAACGCTTTTTCAAAAGAAGTAAGATCCGCCCCCTCAAGGTTTCTATGGGCGTTGTACGTGTAGTAAGAACTTTTACCTTCTTTTCCAATACCAGCTTCGTATGGCTTATTTTGTACACAAGCTAATTGCAGCAACCACTCAATTTTAAAGTTTGCTGGTAAGTAATTATGCGGTCGTCTGCCAACCATTTTAATTAGATCGGGTGCAGGTACGCTTTTCAACCATATTAAGTTTATAATGTATGGCGAATAGCCTATACCATCGAAGTTTTTTAAGTATCGTAGAAGGGAATACTTTTGCTTTTCACTTTGATATGTTACGTCGTGATATTTACCGTTATAAGTAACTAATAGATTTCCAAGATTTCCAAAACAAATATCTTCCTTTTGATGATTCTTTAATTCTATAACACTACAAAAATTATTAAAATATACACTTCTTTCCAAAACATCTTCTTGGTCCTTAGGACTGAACCTAAGTCTCTTCGAAAACCCTCTACTAAACCGACCTATGACTATGATATCTATGTCTTTTACTTCCTGCCCAAACAAAGTGACGTTAGTAGCAATTACCAAGCTTACCTCTACAGTATCGGGAATCTGATTTTCGAATAATTCTTTCAATTGGAGTCCAGCCAAATACTCCGGTGTTCCTTCTTGGCCTAAAAGGCGGATATCCTTTGCCATAACCAAGTTGATATTTCTGACTCAATAGTAACCAATAATGAAGTGATAAAAAAACACCCCGTTGGCAGCCGCCGACGGGGTGTCGTGTAATCAATGATAATATAGCCGGAGACCAGCATGCCACAAAGGTAGGCTCGTTTCCTTTACCAGCCCCACGAAGAGGGCCTAAAGCCCATTTCCTGCCATGAGCGTAGCAATCGGCGGTACTTACGTCGGCCCTCATCCATAAAAATGCTGTCGGCCAGCACCTCCACAACGTACAAATTATGGGGCTTCTGTTTTTGAATGCCCAGCAGAATAAAGCGGTCGGCACACTCCCCAGCCTGTCGACAACCGTCGAAGTAAAAGGCGGCTTGCCGGTCGTACTCATACCGGTAGCAGTTTGCTTCGAACTCGCGCTGACTGCGGGCTGAGGTCGTTTTTACGTCTACAATCAGCCCTTCGCCGGGCAAACGAATATCCAAGCGGGCTTTGCAGGGCAGACCGGTCTGCTCGTCGTTCCAGAACTGCGGGGTTTCTACCTCCGCTTCGGGCAGAAGCCGGGCAAAGAACGCATCAGCCCGCACCACATCCAGCATGCGCCGGGTGGCCGTGGCTCCTTTACCGGTCGGTACGGTATCACAATCAAGCAATAGGTAATCATGAAAGCGGGTGCCAAACTCCTGCGCCTGGGTAGCATTATATTGCGGCAGACCAAAAATGTGGCTTTTCAGTTCGGTCAGGTCGCTGTTGGCAATTCGGTTTAACTGTCTGTAATCCATAATCAATGTTTTTGGGCCAAAGGGAAAAAAAGACCAGCAAGAGGGGTAGCGGCTGGAACGGCAGGCAGGCAGGGGGGAAGTACCCCCTGCTTGCCTGCCCTCGACTATTTTACGGCCAATCGAATGACACAACCGCTATGAACGGCTCTGTATATACGTCGCCGACAAACTTGACTTTTTGCCGAATTTCCTCCACCGTCGATGCTGGCGCAATGGTGTTGCCTTCTTCGTCGCAACCCGTTACGATGGCGATGCCGTGAATGCGCCCGTAATACCCGGCAAACTGGAAAGCGGGCGGCTGTGGCTCCACTAATAAGGCTTCATCGTCCACCGTCAGCGCGTCGCCGTTTGGTTGCCGACAAACTATGTCGATGCACTGACAACCAATGTGATCGTATGTAGCGCGTAAGCTATTGGTTTTAAGGTCAATTTCCTCAACTACCCGGCGGATCGGGTCAATGCTGATTACTTTCATGGTCTTGCTCATTATCATTGATTGTATTGAAAGGTCTTGAAATTGGTCTCTGTGGTCAGGACGACATGACTGTTACCGTCTTCGTCGTGGGCATCATAACACGGCACGGGCCGCCCCGCACATTTGGGCAATCTCGCGCGGGCTAAAAGTGGTACTGAATACCTGCCCGTCGATGGTCTGAAACTTGTACATATGCTGAGTGGGAGGGGGCCGGGCGTTCAGCCGCTACGCTGTTACCTGATGGACGGAACGCCCGGCTCCTCAACGGCTTAATTTGTCAGTAGTACCGGTTCTTCGTTCCCGTTGCCATTGAACGGGTTAAAGAAGTTGTACGCCGTTTTCACATCGGCCACGTCGGTTAGGGTTTCCTGCCGGAAAAACTTACGGCTTTCAGCGTATGCCTTTAATTCGCCGGTACGTTCGGTGTCGCCAAACTGGTAGTTGAAACGGGCAATATGGTAGATACCCTTCGGCTGAATCTTGTTGTTTTCCTTCTTCTCAGCGGTGGCCGTGATTACCACGTCGGCAAGGGTCATATCATCGTAGTAAAGCGGCTCAATCAGCCGGAAAATATTGTCCACCGAATACCCGTGGAAGAGTACCGCCGAAACGCAGTTCTGCGCGTCAATGAAGAAAATTTCTGCCCAGTTTTTCGTACCCATATTCAGGATATTATCCGTGAAAATGCGCCATGCCAGGGGCTGAAACGTGAGCGTATGCCCGACTTTATCCACGCCGTTTACGTTAAACTGACCTACTTTGGCATCAAACCGGTACTGTTTAGGGTGGCCCTCCAGATACTTGTATTTGGGGACTACTTCGCCCGTTAGGGGGTGTACTTTCTCCCAGATTTTGAGCGGGGGAACGGTTACTAATTCTGTTGAAACGTCGGGGGTTTGGATGGCTTCCATGTGTTCGATTTTGTTGTTTACTGTTGCTGAGGGGGTTGTTTTACCGTTTGCTTTCATGGCGTTGACGGGGTAAAAGTTGGTTAGTGGCCCGGCTTGATAATCACCGGGCCGTTAGTTGGTCAATCGTATTCGGGTTCAAATTCTTCGGCTTCGCAGTGGGCGGCTTCTTCAATGGCTTGCTGCTCGTCCGCACTGAAAGCACTTAGCGGTATGAGGTGGCTACCCAATCTGACCGCCTTTACATCGACTTCGGCGGGGTCGCCCGGATGCCAGTAATCGGCGGGGGTTCCTGGGGTGTAGCTGAACTCAATTTCCAGTTCAATCTCAAGCGTTAGGGTCGTTGTCATGGTCGGGGCTTAGTAGTAAATTTCGGTAAAAAACTCCTCAACAGATGGCATATACAAAGCCTGAATCGTGCTGTTGAGTGTACCCCGTTCCTCCATGTTGTAGGGGTTGTAACCCGGATGGTTCAGGGTGAAAGCGTCGTCGTTGCGGGTCGCGGTCGGCTGTTCGGTCTGTGGTTGGCTGGTCGTTGTCATGTGCTTTTCTGTATCATTGATTACTCTATAAAGATAATACAAAGCACTAATAAATAAAATGCATTATAATTATTTTTGCAGTTAAATCTTAATTACTCCGGTCTTTGTTTCCCTTAGGCCCAAATAGCCGCCGGAAGGATTTTTTTCAGACGTAAGTCTCTGCTTATCAATATGTAATGGCTCGATGAAACCAGCATCAGGATAGCACGGGTGAGGCACGAACTTGTGCTTTTTACGCGCGAACACGGATCGAAACGACCGTAGGAAGTGCCGATTGGTGTTCGCGCCAGCGACAGGCAATGGTTGCCTTCCTCAAACAAATAGCTACCTTTGCTTTTTGTGCATAATAATTGTAAATACACACTAAATATGGAAGAACAGTCAGCTACTGACAACAGGGGTCCCGGACGGCCAAAATCTAAGGTCAGGCGTGAGGAAAAGGCTGACCCGAATGTGTACAAGACGATGCTGATAGAGCCTTACATGCATCGCGACCTGAAGACGGTATCGGCTTTGCGAGGCAAGAATATGCGGGAGTTTCTGGAGGAGGTTTTCTACGCCAATGAAGACGTTACTAGGACGCTCGAAAAGATCAAGAAACTGGACGACGCGTAAGCCAGTACCAAACCCCAACTCAACAAACTCATGAAACGTACCTGTTTTAGTGCCGACTACACCTACACGGTTGAAGACAACATCATCGCCATCATCGATCTTGATTTAGGTAACCGGAGCGTAACGAACGATATGGAACTCGTCCTGAATGAAATCCGCGCAGAACTCGGCGACCTGGCCGGTTACTCGGTCATCTATCAGGATAGCACGGGCCGCTGGGATGGTGTCCGGCTGGTTAATGATGCCGTCTATTTCTACGGACTTGGCGAGGCTGATAAGCAAGAGGCCATGGATCGGCTGCTCCATCTGGTCGAATCATGACCAGGATATCCACAGGCTCTGCCACTTGGAAAATAGTGAAAGAAGCACCGATTCCGTTTAAGTGAATTGTTCCGTTTATGATGTACCAATGGTAGAGAAGATGGCTAAACTACCCGGTCTGCTGAAAAGATGGTGGACGGTATTAAAGACCCGCAATGTCATTACTGGGTGTACTCCAGCGCACTTGGGTGAATTGCATCAGGGTGACACTGATCCCAACGTGTATTACCAAAGCGAAGCTGATAGTGTCGTATACCTGAAACCCGAGAAGGTACACGGGTTTGACAATGTCGAAAACCAAGAGTAGCCATGCGTCACCCAATAGAAAAATACAACCAAATACAGGCTGAGCGGCTGAGCGAACTTCCCCCGGATCAACGGGAATTCCGGGCGCAGCAATTCCGCATTGGCAACGCAGCCTATGCCTACCAGTATCAATTTAACCATGTGGCCGGGCTTAACAACGATCAAACGGCTAGGACATCGGAGGATCTGCTCGGCTGGCTGGAACAACAAGTATCGGCCAGACAAGAAAACCGGTCAGCCAACGAATTACTTAACATCTATTTTGAGGAATACCTGGACGGTTTGCCAACCGAACGGGTCCGCGCCGGTGAACGGGCACGGGGCTTGGAGGAAGCCAAGCGAAGCTGGCCGTTCCGTCGTTACGTGCTGGAACGCAATGATTTAGGGATGGATGTCTTCATGCAACAAAACCTGAGCAAAGAGGATTATGCTTGCTACAAACAATCGAGTTCGGAATTATGATATTCTCCACCCTCTCGACGGAGATGCCTTTGATCGCTCATAGGTAGAGGATAAAACGGCCCAGCATGTACCGAAACAATCACTCCATATTTTCAGTACAAGATAAATAGCCTACCCTGGTACTCCTCCTCCGTTAAGCCCGGTTGGATCAGATAGGTATACACCCCTGCTGCTAGTTGAGTTGATTGGTGCCACCCCGTAAAGGCGGTTCGGTAGCCTTCTGAATAGAAGACGATGCTGCCCCACCGGTCAAATACAGTCACCCGTACATCTGGATAGGCTTCAATACCCCGTAACTCCCACACATCGTTCAGGCCGTCGCCATTGGGGGAAAAGGCATCCGGTATCCAGATTCGGCTTAGTACCCGTATCAGAAGGGTATCGGTGCCTATGCAACCAACCGGGTCTTTCACCCCTAGCGTGTAGCGGGTTGTTTTCTCTGGCCGGGCCGTGGGGTTAGCTTTCGTTGGATCATCCAGCGCGAGGGGGGGAGACCACTCGTAGCGATACCCCGCCTGTTGGCTTCCCGGCAACCGAACGCTATTGCCCTGCCACAGATTTAACGTACCCCCCAGGGAAACTACTGGGGCAGGCTGCACAACCGCCAGCCGGACGGCCTGCCCTTGCCCACATCCACTACCACTGCGGGTGTAGGTGAGCCGATGTACTCCCGGCCCGGCCCGTGTGGCATCGAATTGATCGCCCGTTACGCCGGGGCCACCAAATACGCCCCCAGCCGGTGAGCCGCGCAACCGGGTCAAGGGCATACCCGTTGTCAAACATTGCCCCGGTACCGAATCCAACGCAACCGCCACCACGGGCGTGACCGAAAGATTGAACGGAAGCGATACCGCAACACACCCCACCGAATCCTGCACCTCGACCTGATACCGGCCTGACTGACGCACGGCTACGCTTGATGGAGTAGCGCCGCCGGGCAACCCCACGCCATCGCGTTGCCACCGGTAGACATACCCTACGCCAGAGGTGGTCGACAGCCGCAGGGAGTCGCCTGCACAAAGAGCCGTTACGCCACCGGGAGAGGTCAGGTTTACCACCGGCAACGTACCTGCCTTCAGGTCAACCGTATCTGACCGGGACGTGCATCCGTCCGTTTGGTTGGTCAGCACCGCCCAATAGGGGCCGGGCGTGGCAGTGCTCAGTACGGCGGTTTGCTGGGCGGTCAACACCTGGCCATCGCCATACCACTGGTACGTGAGCGACGGTCCAGCCGGGGCACTGAGCGAGACGGGGCGGGCGGGGCTGCAAACCGGTGGGAGCGTAAGCGGTAAGAGAGTAAAGGTGGGCCGGGTGACGGTAACAGTGATTTTCTCGGATTTGCGCAGTTTGGAGCATTCAGTTTTTAATGTCGTGATTAATTGGTACTGGCCCGGTTCGGTCACGGTCAGCGAGGCACCGGTGGCACCGGGCAGGCTGACTCCGTCCTTCTGCCACCGGTAGTTCCAGTCGGGATTGAAGCGGGCCTGGAGTTGAGCCGACCGGCCCTGACAAAACGTAACCGCCGTGGCGGGTTGCCCGTTGACGGTCACGTTCGGGTTGGGCGGGATGGTAGGGGGGCAGTCGACGACCAGAAACTGGTAATCCCGTTGAACGGCCC
Organism: Fibrella sp.; assembly: GCA_043763995.1. GTDB lineage: Bacteria > Bacteroidota > Bacteroidia > Cytophagales > Spirosomataceae > Fibrella. The sequence continues at coordinate 3,029 of JAYUKZ010000309.1, read as the reverse complement.
CCAGTCGTACTCCCTGCCGGAACTCTTCCACCAGCACGGCAAAAATGAACAGCCCCGACTGGGTGGCCGTGACCGACAGCCGACCCGTTTTCGGATCGATCCGCAGGGTTGGGTTGCCGGGAATGGCGCGGTCTGGCCCAAACCCATTTACCCAGTCTACGCCGGGGTAGGGAGCGGGGCGGAGATCCTGGCCCGTGGCCGTTTTAAACCCTTGTAACGGGGTTACAAGTGAATACCGCAGCTCGTCGCCATCGGGGTCACGGGCATCGAAGTCGAAGGTAAAGGGGTCGTTGATACAGATGAATTCACTGTCGATGGGGTCGAAGACGGGTAGTGAATTTTTGACGTACCGCCCGCCCCGGAGCAGGGGCGGAAATTCGGCGTAGAAGACGTACCCGGCCACCGAAGGCTGGTTGATGTTGCTGATACCCCCGTTTCGGCAACAAATCTGGTAGGTCAGGTAGTAGCCAGCCGGGTCATCGAACTCCGCCGGGTCGAGTTGCAGATCACCGGTGTAGCTAACCACGCTGATCAACAAATCCTGTTGGGTGGTGCAGGGCCGGTTGATGAACGTCAGCAGGGGCCGCTGGGTGTTGGGGATGAAGACGATTTCGAACCGGATAAACTGGTTATCCCGCTTCCGGTAGATGCCGATGGGGGCATCGGCACTGGGGAAAAACGATTGGGTTTCGTCGAAATAATAGGTGAGCGTGAGGGTGAAATGGCCCGGCCGGTCGCCAACGGCCCGCATACCAAGTTGACCGCCCACGATGTGGGAGGCTTGCGCCGGGGTGGCCACAAAAAGTACGCCAGTCAGCAGCAAAAAACTTAAAAAATTAAGTAAACCAGAAAAACGGCTTTGTAGCATACGGAAGAGGGCAATGGCGGCCTGTTGGCGTAGTTCTTGTACCTGATACGGTGTTAACAAAACATGGACCATGCCAGTTTTCACCCCCTCGTCCCTACTCTCGTGCCGGTCACTGGCGTTACTCGCAGGACTACTGATCGGGCTGGCTGGTCCGGTACGTTGTCAGGACAGAACGCGCAATTTTATCCTCACCCGGACCTACAACGTTCCGCTGCGCGATGCCGCCGTCCCGGTCTCTGCCGGGGAAGCCACCCAGACGCTGGACTACCTCGACGGGCTGGGCCGCCCCCAGCAGACGGTGAATGTGCAGGCGGGCCAAAACCAGCGGGACGTGGTCAGTGGCACAGACTATGATGCCCAGGGGCGACCCGTCAGGACGTACCTGCCCGGCCCCACACGCGCCCAGAATGGGGCTTTTCAGCCCGCTGCCCCCAGCCTGATTACCACATTCTACAACAATGACGTTCGGTTTGCCGACCGAACCGACCGCGTTTACAGCGAAACCCGCTACGAAGCCTCGCCCCTGAACCGCCCCATTGGCCAGACCGCCGCCGGCACCAGCGTGAGCACCACCATTGGCTACGACATCAACACGGCCAACGACCTGGTGAAACGCTACGAAGCCGGGGCGGGGCTAAAAGACATTGTCTGGAACACCCAGAACCGCTACTATGACCCCGGTCAGTTGAGCGTGATTCGAACCACCGACGAGGCGGGTAAAGTCACGGCGGAATTCACCGATAAGAACGGGCGGCTGGTGCTGCGCCGACAGGGAGCAAACGAAGTAACGGACACCTATTGGGTGTATGACGACCTGGACCGATTACGGGCTGTGTTGCAGCCCCTGTTCCAGATTAGTGCGGTGCTGGATGCCTATGCCTTTCTGTACCTCTACGACGGGCGGGGCCGTCTGATTCGGAAGTGGGTTCCAAGTACGGGCGAGACCAGCTATGCCTATAACAACCGGAATTTGCTGATCAGTACTACTGACCCCAAAGGCTATGTGACCCAAACCGAGTACGACGCGCTGAACCGGCCCGTGCGCACCTACGACGCGGCAGGCAATGACCTGACCACCACCTATTACGACACCTACGCGCCCCTGACCAAAACCGGGCAGTCGCTGTGGGCGGAGTTCCCGTTTGACAATGCCGCTGGCTACGGGCTGGCGGGCACTGCCGACTTTATGCCCGCCTCGGTGCAAACGGCTCCCCGCAAGGGGCAGGTGACGGGCGGCTGTGTGCGGCAACTGAATCCCGATGGTACCCTGGGCGGACTATGGCTGTGTTCGGCCATTTACTATGATGACCGCTACCGCGTGGTGCAGACGGTGCGCCGCCTGCCGCTGGGGTCTAACGGCCTGGAACGCATCAGCCACCGCTACGATTTCGGGGGGAAACTGCTGGCTCACAAAACCACTCAGCAGTGGAGCGGGCAGACCTACACCCTGGAACGGCAGCTAACCTACGATTCTGGCAACCGCCTGACGGCCACCCGGATGCTGACCAGCAGCAGTGCCGGTACGCTGCCCACCCGCAGCATTTACCTCAACGCTCAGACCTACAACGAAATCGGGCAACTGAGCCAAACTTTTCTGCACGCCACCGATGCCGCTGGCTCTAAAGCCCTGGAGCGGCTCTCCTACAAAAACAACGTGCGCGGCTGGCTCCGCGAACACCGTGCCCTGGCCCTGCCCACCCGCCCCTACGCCCTGGTGCTGGCCTACGAACCCAACGGCAACATTGCCAGCCAGGCCACCACCTACCCCACCCCCGGCTTTAACACCACCTACCAGTTTACCTACGACGAGCTGAACCGGCTCCTGACCGGACGTACCAACGGCGGCACGGGCCAGGGCGAGAGCCTGACCTACGACGGCAACGGCAACATCCGTACCCTCAACCGGTATGACCCCGCCGGTACGCTCATCGACCGGCTGACATACACCTACCTCACCAGCAACCGGCTCACCCAGATTCAGGACAATTCCTTGAACCCTGCTGGCTATGCCAACGCCAACCCTACCCGCCACTACGACCATGACCCCAACGGCAACATCACCTACGACCCCAGCCGGGGGGCCACCCTGGCCTACAACTCCCTGAACCTGCCCCGGCGCGTGGGGCTGGGGGCCACCACCCTGGACTACACCTACGACACC
>JAYUKZ010000308.1:0-2409 GCA_043763995.1 Fibrella sp. | reverse complement strand
GGGCCTTCCGGTCATTGGCTGTACCAAAAGTAGCGGAGACCGAAACCCCACGTTGTTAAGGGGTGGTTATCAATTGTTAACGACCGGTTAAAGGCACCCGGAACAGGCGTTGCTCCCGCCGTTTTTGTGGCGAAATGCTCTACTTTTAGAGGTTGTTGGCTCGGCGTAGGGCGGAGGCAAGCCCCGCCCCTACAATGCCGTCGTTTCATGTTTTACCCACTTGTTTCGATGGTTCCTGTGTAGGGGCGGGGCTTGCCTCCGCCCTACGCCGATGCGTGAAATCTACGCTTGCGTAAGCAAAAGCCCCCTTTGGGGCTACGCCGCGTCTAAAGGGCCACGCTCATTCACCACTCCACAGGCTGTAACCCCTTGCTAACCAGATACTCGTTGGCCTGACTGAAATGTTTGTTGCCAAACCAGCCGCCCCATTGCGCGGCCATGGGCGAGGGGTGTTTGGCCTTGAGCACCAGGTGTTTAGCTTCATCAATAACGCCGCCTTTCTTTTGGGCGTAGGCTCCCCACAGCATAAAAACCACGTGTTCTTTCTCGGCGGCAATCAGCTTAATCACCGCATCGGTAAACGTTTCCCAGCCTTTGCCCTGATGTGACCCCGCCTGCCCGGCCCGCACCGTCAGGGTCGAGTTCAGAAGCATGACCCCCTGCGAGGCCCACCGCTCCAGGTTGCCCGATTTGGGGATAGGCTTACCCAGATCGTCCTGAATTTCCTTGAAAACATTAATCAGCGATGGCGGTTTGGTCACGCCATCGGCCACCGAAAACGCCAGGCCATTGGCTTGTCCATCGCCGTGGTAGGGGTCTTGCCCCAGAATCACCACGCGGGTGTCGGGGAAGGCGCAGCGGTCGAAAGCGTTGAAGATTAGTTTGCCGGGTGGAAAAATACGCTGAGTGGTATATTCTTCCCGTAGAAATTCTGCTAATTTTGGAAAATACGATTTATCGAATTCAGGTTGCAGATAAGGTTTCCAAGTCTCGGCGATGACAACGTTCATGGGGCTGTTTTTTTATTTTTGGTAACGTACCTGACCAATTTTTAAGGCCAGCAGGGAATAGGAAGCCACCCCACATTCCAAACGAAAAAAAATGTTCGGTTGCAGTCAGGGGGAGCAAACTAATCAACTTAATTTACGTTTTAAAGTTGTTTTAATCAGCGTTTTTTTATGGATACTGCGGTAACAGAAGGAATTGGTGTCAGCGTGAAGACCGAGTACCAGCACGGGTATTCTAGTCCGTTGCAGGCTCATTTTGTATTTACCTACCGCATTGCCATCGAAAATAACAGCGACCACACCATTCAGTTGCTGCGTCGCCATTGGCTCATCTACGATGCCCACGGCCAAGTCAGGGAGGTGGAAGGCGAAGGCGTAATTGGTCTGCAACCGGTGCTGGAACCCGGCGAACGCCACGAATACGTGTCAGGTTGCAACCTGCATTCCAGCATCGGCAAGATGGTGGGTACGTACCTGGTTGAGCGGCTCATCGACGGAAAACAGTTCAGGATTCAGGTGCCCGAATTCACGATGGTGGTGCCCTACCAGCTTAATTAGCGTTGGTTCAGGCTTTTCTGCGCTACTGGTGGCGGGCAGGTACCCTCCACGGCCTCCATTCCCCGTTTGTCTACGCCCTATACCGCGACGTGATTCGCGACCGGCACGCGGCTCCGGCCATTGCGTCTGCCGTAGAAAGCCTTCGGCAAGTACTGCTTCAATTGAAACAAACCATCGAGGTTACAGATTTGGGGGCGGGGTCGCGGGGGGCTAACCAACCGCGCCGGGCGGTGGCTCAGATTACGCGCTACGCCCAAAAACCCCGTCGCTATGCCTGGCTGCTGCACCGCCTGGTACGTCTGTGTCCCGCCGCTCACGTCCTGGAACTGGGCACGTCGCTGGGCCTTACCACCGCCTACCTGGCCGATGCCGTTCGGGCCGATGATTCGGGCAAATCCTCGCGGGATGTAACCACAGGCCATGTTCAAACCTTCGAGGGGTGCCCCAACACTGCCGCGCTGGCCCGCGCCCATCTGGAGCGGCTTGGGCTATCGGCGCAGGTGCAGATCACCGTGGGGAATCTGGACGATACCCTTCCAACGTACGTGACAGACTGCCCGCCGGTTGACGTGGTTTTTTTTGATGCCAACCACCGCTACGCGCCTACTGTTCAGTATTTTACGGTTTGCTTACCGAAAATTCATAACAATTCGTTGTTTATCTTTGACGATATTCATTGGTCTGCCGAGATGGAGCAAGCCTGGGCCACTATCCAGGCCCACCCGCTCGTGACTCTAACCATTGATTTGTTTGGCGTGGGGCTGGTTTTCTTCCGAAAAGAGCAGCCTAAACAACACTTCACCCTTCGTTTCTAACTGACTTATATGATCCGGTCAATACGTCT
>JAYUKZ010000307.1:0-2418 GCA_043763995.1 Fibrella sp. | reverse complement strand
CACCGAGCCGATGCAGATTTCTTCCTGCTGAATACCCGGCATAGGTTCGCTCCGCCAGATGGGCAGGGGCGTTCCCCAGAAGCGGCTGCGGCTCAGGTTCCAGTCCACCAGGTTTTCCAGCCAATTGCCAAACCGGCCCGTACCGGTGCTTTCGGGTTGCCAGTTGATGGTTTTGTTCAGGGCTACCAGCCGGTCTTTCACCGCCGTGGTGCGGATAAACCAACTGTCGAGCGGGTAGTAGAGAATAGGCGTGTCGGTGCGCCAGCAGTGGGGATAAGGGTGCTCGTACTTTTCGACCCGAAACGCCTTGTTTTCTTCTTTTAATTTAATCGCAATCAGCACGTCGGTGGGCCGAACCGCCGGGTCTTCGCGCTCTTCGGCTGAATAATATTCTTCCTTGACGTATAGGCCCGCGAAATCGGTGATGTCGGCCACAAACCGGCCCTGACGGTCTACAATGGGTACATCTTTGCCGGTTTCGTCTTTGACCATAATGGCCGGAATGCCGTTCTGCTGCGCCACCCGGAAGTCGTCGGCCCCAAACGTTGGCGAGGTATGCACCACACCCGTACCATCTTCGGTGGTTACAAAATCGCCCAGAATGATACGGAACGCACCAGGCGGCGGGGTCACGTAAGGCATCAACTGCTGGTAGGTGATGCCTTCCAGTTGATGGCCTTTGCAGGTGGTCAGCACAAGCCAGGGTATGGCCGCGTTGGCGGGGCGGTTGGTGGCGGTCAGGTACGTATCGAAGGCTGTTTGGGCCATGTCCGGCTCCTGTTTGCCCGCCTCGCTGAACCAGCGACCGACCAGGTTTTTGGCCAGCACCACATAAATCAGTTTATGGGTGTAGGCGTTGATGGTTTTCACCAGCACGTACTCGATGTTGGCTCCCACGGTCAGGGCCGAGTTGGCGGGGAGTGTCCAGGGCGTGGTGGTCCAGGCCAGCACAAACACCTCGCCGTCCGGTACGTCAACGGCCCGGAAAAGTACGTCGGCGGCGGGGGTGGGTCGCACCTGAAACTGCGCCACCACGGTGGTGTCGCGCACATCGCGGTAGGTGCCGGGCATGTTCAGTTCGTGCGAACTGAGGCCGGTACCGGCTTTGGGTGAAAAGGGCTGGATGGTGTAGCCTTTATAGAGTAACCCTTTGTCGTAGAGCGTTTTAAGAATCGACCAGACCGATTCGATGTAGTCGTTTTCGTAGGTTACGTAGGGGTGTTCCAGGTCTACCCAGTAGCCCATTTTTTCGGTCAGGTCGTTCCATCGGTCGGTGAAGCGCATCACCGTTTCGCGGCATTTTTGGTTGTAATCGGCTACGCTGATGCTGCGGCCAATGTCATCTTTGGTGATGCCGAGTTCTTTTTCGACCTGCAATTCAATGGGCAGCCCATGGGTATCCCAGCCGCCTTTGCGGTCTACCTGGTAGCCACGTAGAGTTTTGTAGCGGCAAAAAATATCTTTTATGGCCCGTGCCATCACGTGGTGAATGCCGGGCAGGCCGTTGGCCGAGGGCGGACCTTCGTAAAACGTGAACGTTTCGCGCCCGTCGCGCAGCCGCACAGACTGTTCGAAGGCGTGGGTACGTTGCCAATAGGCCAGCACATCCTGGGCCAGCGCGGCGTAGTCGAGTTGTTTATATTCGGGGTAGATCACGGCGAAAGTACATCGGTCAGCCCGCAAAGATACGGCTTCGGGCGCAGGGTTGGGGCGGTTGTCGGGTTGGAGCGGGGTGGCAGGCTACCCGCCCGACTGGTTTCCGATAGTCTGGCTAATTTGTGAGCGGAATCTGGCTGACCAACTCCTTTATTTCTTTGTCTGTTAAGGAGGATCGGTCTGATTTATCATAGATGGAGAGCAGATATACCTCGTTTTCAGCCACATAGACGCACGTTATGACCCTAGCTCCGCCCGACTTCCCTCTGTTTTTGCTCGAAATAGCCAGCCGAATTTTAAAACATCCGTTACCCAGGGCTGTTCCCTGAAGCGGCTGACTTTTGAGTGTTTCGATCAGTTGAAGCAAGTCTTCTTTGAGCGAAGGATATTTTTTGATCAGTCTTTTTGCCTGTCGCTGAAACGCCAAAATAGGCAGTACATCAACGCTCATCGAGTTCATTCAGAAATTGACTGAGCGATGGTTTTGGCAGTTTCCCCTGCTTTATCAGGTTCAGGTGCTGCACGGCTTCGAGCAATTCCCGGCGGTGCAGCGACGGGGTTTCATCGGCAAGCTGCAACTGCTCCCGAATCCAATCCCACTCCTGAATGGGAATAAACACGCCGGTCACGTTTCCGTGCTGATCGGCCAGATATTGACGATTCATAAGTACTTGGACGAAATTATTTTAACACAGAGGCACAGAGGAAATAGAGTTTTTATTTACGTAATAAACTGATTTTTAGTTATTTACAATTATTTTT
>JAYUKZ010000306.1:0-2422 GCA_043763995.1 Fibrella sp. | reverse complement strand
GTTGATACCCATCTGACTAAAGTACGGGTGCTGCTGCTGCCACTGGTGAAACTTCGTTGCACTTATGCACGGCTCCGGCCTGGGCGTTGTGTCGGGGTCTACTACGCGGACTTCATCCGAAACGGGGGCGGTGCTGAGGGGGTACTCCTGCTCCGTTTCGGCCTCGGCGGGGGCTGGTGGTTTAGCTTGACAAACCGGCTCTTCGTTGGGCGGGCAGGGGGGCATCAGTTCTGATCGTAGCGACGCAACGGTGGGTGCGGGGGTGGTGGCCTGTTTTGGCTCCGGCTTTTGGCGGGGCTGGTCGCGTTCTGGTTTGATACCAACATTCTTGCAGTACTCAAAAAAGGTAGCAATGGTGTATCGACTACACGCTTTGAGACACTCGCTATATTTCCGGTCGGTGGTGTCGGGGCGGTATTTCTCACTGAACTGCGAAAGGTGCTGATAATAGTCGCGGCCTGATTCCCCGAACGCACTGGCCAGGCTTTGGCCCAGGGCAAACCATTCTCCGTAGTGCGGGGCAAGGTCAATACTGCGCTGAACAACCTGACTGATACAATCCTCCACTTCGCGGCGTGTCTTATCGGCATCACTGGTGAAGGAGAATACGGGTTTCGGCGGCGGCGGGGTATAGGTCTTGTCCATGACGGTAGGCGAATCATTCAGCCAGGGCGCGGCATCGTAGGCCACGTACCGTAAATCGGTGGGGTTGCCCCCTTTGCTGGTGTCCAGCTTAACCTCGTAGTTTTTGCTGAACAGCCGTTGCACATACCGGAAGTGTGCCGCCAATGTCTCCGGGGTCTGGTGGTCGGGTAGCCGAATCACAAACCACAATCCCCCCCGCACGGAATAGGCGCAAAGCACCACATAAGCCAGGCGGGTGAGGTGGTGTTTGAGTTGGGCCATATCCACGTCGGGGTTGTCTTTGCGGTCAATGTCTCCCATCAACATCGGCCACTGGCTTTTTATTTTGTCGGCAAAGCTGGTGTCTTTGCGGCGGTGGTGTAGCCAGGCCACGGGCGTAATGGCCGGTAGCTGTTTCTTTAGTTCACCCTGCTTTGCTTCGTCAGGCTCGGCGCATATCTGTTCAACCAATGGCCGGTAGTAGCTGGTGGTGGCCATGCGCCGAAGGGTGGTTTGCCGGGCAGGTACGTTGCTGGTACCGGCATTGAAGAAACTGATTGGCAAGTCTAGCCAGGTGGGGCGGTGTTGGTCGGTGCTCATGGTGTAGGAGTTTCCAGAGTTTCCGAGTTTCCAAAACATAGGGTATGGAAACTCTGGAAACTTGGAAACTTTAGAAACTTTTGAGTTGGAGTTTCCAAAAGAGTTTCCACTAGGAAACTTTCAGGAAACTTTATAGGTCGCTTCTAATTTTGATATGGCACTTTTGCTCATGCCCATCTTTTTAGCCAACTCATCTCCTTTGCAACCGCCACGGCGCAATTCCTGAATTTCGGTGTACTGATCGGCTTTCTTGTCAGCCTTGCTGTTCTCATCCGGGGTGCGTAGATGGTCGTACTCGCTGCTATACCCCCTATCTGCAAAGTGCAGAAACCCGCCCTCATCTGTGATTTCATACGTGGCTACGTTCTCCGTATCGTAGGTAAGTTCACCGCTACGCACTTTTAGCTGTTTGATGTAGCGTAGGTATTTGTCTGTCTGGCTACACCCGATGGAAAAAATACCATCGGCAAAATTTGCCTTCATCTTGGAACCTTGCAGGTCATTGAGCATAATAGGCCGTGACGAATCCACTTTCTTGTTGTGCTCCAAAATCAAAAACGTAATGCCCCGGTCAAATTTTAATCGGCTCAAATTCTCCATTATGGGTATGGCTGCTTTGGCCGAATCAGTATCTCCGGCAGCCAGTTTGGTCATGTTGTCAATCATAACCACTTCGGCCCCTGTTGCATCAATAGCCAGTTCCAGGCTACGGATAAAATACTCTTCGTATGTGATGCCACGGGGCGGCTCGAATCGGGGGGTAAAGTCGGCGCGGTAGAAGTTGGGCGGAAACTGAAAGTGTTTACCCTCTTTGTCCTTGTATCGTTTCTCAAACTGCTTATCGCTCAGTTCCAGGTCGATATACAGCAACTTCTTTTTGGCGGCAATGTAAATGCCGATTTGTACGGCATAAACCGTTTTACCGATACCCGTATCAGCAAACAGAATGGTTAGTTCGCCCTCAATAATCAGTTTGTGGTATAACTCTGTGGGGTCAGGTTGCAGAGCAGCTTGAGCCAGAACTTCCATTGCAGTACGTACCCGAAACATTCCGCTTAGGGTTTCGTCTGATTGTGCCTCACCGTCGGGTTGCGCTGGCTCTTCGTTCTCAAAATCGGGCAGGTCGTTGGCCTCTTCATCCGACATACTGAATAGGGCCGGGTCTTTGCCCTTACCAGACAAGGGCGTAACTTTGTTG
>JAYUKZ010000305.1:0-2425 GCA_043763995.1 Fibrella sp. | reverse complement strand
AAAGGGAGCAAAAAGCAGTATAAACCAAGTGGACAAAAACAATAACTAACAACTTCGTTATTCGACAAAGTGGTCCGGTTCTAGGGGCGCAGTATAATTGCCAGGGTGAACAGTCTCTTCCCTTAAATGTAAACGGTCATAAACCGCCCCTTGACAGTTACAGAATTCTCTATCGGGGGCCGGAGGCGGGAAGTGTGCTTAGTCCCATTGTACCCACACCTTCCGCCTCAACTATTGGTAGGGTCACGTATGCCATGCGGTACGAATCGACCGACCCTACAAAATACTGCACTCCATTGTACGGCCCTGGTTCACCACAAACTGAAACGTACCTGCAAGTAGATGTCAACGCCCGTCCGGCGAAGCCTTCTATTCCAGCCCAGACGCTCACTTATTGTCAAAATCAGTCTGCCGAAGTATTAACGGCCAACACGGATGTTAACGCTTCTTTGGTTTGGTACGGCACCAATGCCACTAGCGGCACGGCCACTACTACGGCTCCGCGCCCGGCCACAGGCCAGGTAGGTACGTTTAAATACTACGTGGCGCAGTCGCAGGGAGGTTGTGAGGGGGAACGGGCCGAAATCACCGTACAAATCAAACCCATCCCGGCACTGCCCGTTACAGCCAATGCCATCAGTTTTTGCCAAAATACGCCCACCGAGGCTCTGAAAGCCGACGGAACGGGACTTGCCTGGTTTGAGGGTGCCCGGCGGCTGGCCAACGCACCCACGCCGGTGGCGAACACGCCGGGAACGGTCAGCTATTTTGTGACCCAAACCGTGGACGGGTGCGAAAGTGGCCGGGCAGAGGTTAGAATCACGACCAAACGCACCCCCGACGCGCCAGGTACGTTGGCTAGGGCTATTTGCCAAAACGAAACGGCACCTCTGCTCACCGCCACCGGGCAAAACCTGCTCTGGTACAGTGCCAATTCGGGAGGAACCGGTAGCGGAACTGCGCCCACGGTCAACAGCGGTGTGGCGGCACAAACAACCTACTATGTGGCTCAAATGCTGGATGGCTGCGAAGGGCCACGGGCGGCACTACTGGTGACGGTGAAACCCCTGCCTGCCGCGCCGGGCGTAACCAAAGTAGACCTCTGCCAGTTTGCCAACGCAGCCCCTCTGGTGGCCACCGGGTCGGGCCTGACCTGGTTCGACACGGATGGCAAATCGCTGGGGCAGACCAGCCCCACGCCGCCAACCGGGAGCGGGGCAACGCTGAGTTATCAGGTCAACCAAACCCTCGACGGTTGTGCCGGGCCTAAAGCTACGCTGGTGGTTTCGGTGCAAACCACCCCGTTGCCAGCCTTACCTAAAACCAGACTGGAACTCTGCAAGGGGAGTGCAACGGTGCCGCTCGAAGCCACCGGCACTGGCCTTAAATGGACCGACCCCACGGGCGCGGTCAGCACCACGGCACCTGTTCCGTCTACCGCCGAGACCTCGAAAAACCCCGATGGCGATGCCTATTTTGTGACCCAAACGGGGTCTACGGGTTGCGAAAGTCCCCGCGCCACCATTCGGGTGTTTGTGCAGGGGCCACCTACGCTTGCCCTATCGGGTGCTACCACCGTGAACCTGGGCGTGGAGGCCAGCCTGGCCCTGACCTTCACTGGCGTTGGGCCTTACCAATACAAACTTCTGGCGGGTACGGCGGCACCTTTGTCGGGCACAGCCGTGAAAGACACCACCATCCGGGTGCTTCCTGACCGCACTACCATTTTTCAGGTGTCGGAGGTAAGCAATCGTTGCGGGGTGGGCCTGCCCGTGAGCACTGCCACGGTTGTGGTACTTGTTCCAACCATCAGAACAGCCAGCCTGGCTTCGGCCACTATTTGTGCGGGCACGCTGTTGCCAACTACGTACCAGACCACCGGTCAGTTCAATATGGGTAGTGTTTTCAAGGTGCAACTGGCTCGTTTTGAAACGGATAGCACCAAAATTCAGTATGCCGATCTGACCACAAATACCGCTTCAGACGGGCAAATTACGGGTGGCATTCCGCTCACGGCCACTGCCGGTACGTACCTGGTGCGGGTGGTAGCCACCAACCCGAAAATCCCCATTTTGGGCGTGCCCAGTGCTACGCTGCTCACTATTCGGCCACGGCCATCGGCCACGGTTACGGCCTCAGCACCAACGCTCTTTGCCGGGGAAACGCTTAAGTTATCGGTGAGTTTTCAGGGAGAGGGACCGTGGCAGTTCAGTTACCGCGACAGTAGTTCGGTGGCCAACACGGTCACTAACGTACCCACCAACGCCAACCCGCACATCCTGGAACTGAAACCCCAGCAGCCAACTGTTTACCGTCTCACGGCCCTTAGAGCGTGTTGGGGAATTGAAAAGTACTGGTAGCGGGGTCAACTTTGTGGTCGCCAAACTACGAAGCCATGACCAAACAGTGGATGCCACTGACCGAC
>JAYUKZ010000304.1:0-2431 GCA_043763995.1 Fibrella sp. | reverse complement strand
TGACGGTCTGGATTTTCAACATCGCGTTTTTCTTTCTGGGTGTGTCGGCGGCGGTTTTTGGCAAATGGGTAGAGCGAAACGGCCCCCGCAAAACCATGCTGATGTCGGCCATTTGTTTTGGCAGTGGTTTTCTGGTATCGGCTTTGGGCGTGCAGCTTCACAGCATTTGGTTGCTCTACCTGGGCTACGGCGTGCTGGGCGGCATTGGGCTGGGGCTGGGCTATATCTCGCCCGTGTCTACGCTCATCAAATGGTTTCCTGACCGGCCCGGTATGGCCACGGGTATGGCCATTATGGGTTTCGGCGGCGGGGCCATGATTGGCTCACCCCTGGCCGTGAACCTGATGAATTACTTTAAAACGCCCACGTCCATGGGTGTTACCGAAACGCTGCTGGCCATGGGCGTATTCTATTTCTGTTTCATGCTGTTTGGGGCCATCACCGCCCGCGTACCCGCCCCCGACTGGAAACCCGAAGGCTGGACTCCGCCCCTGACCAGCACCAACCGGCTGGTTACAACGGCCAACGTAGATGCTGATTCGGCCATCAAGACCCGGCCTTTTTGGTTGCTGTGGGGCATTTTGTGCCTCAACGTAACGGCGGGCATCGGCGTGTTGTCGCAGGCATCGCCCATGATTCAGGAAATTTTTTCGGATGCCAGACTTGGCGTGGGCCGGGGCATCACGCCCGAAGCCGCCGCCGGGTTTGTGGGCTTGCTGAGTCTGTTCAACCTGGCGGGGCGGTTTGCCTGGTCGTCGGTGTCAGACATCACTGGTCGGAAGGTGATCTACATGATTTACCTGGGGCTGGGTACGTTGCTCTACGCCGTGATTCCAACCACGGGGCAAATGGGCAGTCCGGGCCTGTTTGTGGCCGTTTTCTGCATCATTTTGTCGATGTATGGGGCGGGTTTTGCCACCATCCCGGCCTACCTCCGCGACCTGTTTGGCACGTTGCAGGTGGGAGCCATCCACGGGCGGTTGCTCACGGCCTGGAGCACTGCCGCTATTCTGGGGCCAACCATCGTGACGCAATTGCGTGATTATCAGGTAAAAGCAGGCGTGGCAGCCGGGCTGGCCGAAAACATTGCCAAAGCCAACGCCTATTCCACCACCATGTATATCATGGCCGGGTTGCTGGTGATTGGCTTCATCTGTAATTTATTAGTCACGCCGGTTGGTACCCGCTACCACGTTGGCAACACCGTACTTCAACCTGTGTAAACGCATTTTTCATGGAAAACAAAGACAAAACAACCTCCCTGCAACTCGCGCTGTCGTGGCTTTTTGTGGGTATCCCGCTGATTTGGGGCGTGTCGCAAACATTTTTGAAAGCATTGGCTTTGTTTAAGTAAACACAGCACCTTAACCCGGACGCGGGACCGCCCCGAAGGAGGAATGCTGACGCAGGCGTATTGCTGACGCACGACAGACGCAAGGATGCGTCTCTACGGGTGCGTCAGCATTCCCCCTTCGGGGCGGTCCCGCGTCCGGGTTAGGGGGCTTTTTCAACCCGCCACCACGGTTTTTTCTGCCGCCGCTGGCTGACTGTAGTGTTTCAGCGCATGGTTGGTAAACCCAATGCTGATGAGCACAAACGCCGCACCGGCCATGTAGGGCGCACCAGGGAAATAGACCGGCGCACCAGGTTTGGTGAAAAACGCGAACAAATTCGTCATCAATACCGGGCTGATAATGGCCGTGAGGCTCATCAGGCTGGCCAATGCACCCTGCAATTCGCCCTGTTCATTGGGCGGCACCTGCCCCGAAATAATGCCCTGAATGGCCGGGCCGGTGATGCCCGCAAACGCATACGGAATGACCAGAAGCAGAGCCATCCAGCCCTGGCTGGCAAAGGCGAACCCTAACAAACTGAGTACGTAGAAACCCATGCCCAGAAAAACGGCCCGTTTCTGCCCGATTTTAGGAATAATGAGCCGGATAAGCCCGCCCTGCACCACGGCCACGGCCAGCCCCACAATGGTAAGCGAGATGCCCACCATGCGGGCATCCCAACCAAACCGGAGCATGGTGAAATACCCCCAAACCGACTGCATCACCTGCCCGGCGATGTAAAGAAACGCCAACGCCACAATCAGAGCCAGCAACGACCGGTAGCGGCGCAACGCCTGAAACGACCCCACCGGGTTGGCCCGCCGCCAACTGAACGCCCGACGGTTTTGGACCGACAGCGATTCGGGCAACACAAAAAAGCCGTACAGACAATTGAGCAAACTCAGCCCCGCCGCTGCAAAAAACGGTGCCCGGATGCCGTAGCCCACCAGCAACGCCGCCAACGACGGGCCGATGATGAACCCCAGCCCGAAGGCCGCGCCAATCAGCCCGAAATTCTGCGCCCGTTTGTCAGGCGGGCTAACGTCGGCAATGTAAGCACTGGCGGTGGTGAAACTAGCCCCGCACACGCCCGCCAA
>JAYUKZ010000303.1:0-2434 GCA_043763995.1 Fibrella sp. | reverse complement strand
GCTGGAGGCCATGCAGGAGTACAAAGTCACCTACGCGGGTACCGACCACCCCCTGCCCCGCCCGTTTTTGCTTATTGCCACCCAAAACCCCATCGAGCAGGCTGGTACGTACCCCCTGCCCGAAGCGCAGCTCGACCGATTTTTGTTGTACATCCGCCTCGGCTACCCTTCTGAACAGGAAGAACTCGCCGTGCTTCGCGCCACCACCGGCACCGATAAACCGGTGCTCAACACCATCCTGACCGACATTGATATACTTGATTTACAGATGCTTACCCGGCAGGTGTTCATCTCCGATGAATTATTGACGCTGGTGAATGGCCTGGTACGTTCGTCGCGCCCTGCCAACACCCCGGTGGCGTTTGTGAAGCAGTGGTGCGATTGGGGGGCTGGCCCACGGGCGGGGCAGGCACTTATCCTGTGCGCTAAAGCCCGCGCCGTGCTGAGGGGTCGGTTTGCGGTTATTCCCGACGACATTCAGACGCTGGCATACCCCGTTTTGCGTCACCGTATTGCCCTTAACTTCCGCGCCGAATCGGAAGGCATCACGACCGACAACGTAATTGGTGAAGTCTTGAAAGCGTCTGGTAGTGCGCGTTAAATCTTACCTTTTACGCAATGCACGATGACCTGAATCAAGTACATGCGCAACACTATTCTTTTCCGCTAGATTTTGTAAATTTACTCAGTCGTGCAAAAACAAGATTAACCGTAAAATTGCTTAGTTTATTTTTTCTTCATCTTATAAACTTGTTGTTTATAATTGACTTAAAGTAGTTAAAAAATTGATATTAAGCAAGTTCTTTTTGTATTAAAAACTTAATTTAACCTACAAAAACGTCTGTAACTTACCTTTAAAAACCAATCTTTAATTAGTTTTACAGCGAAAGAAACATACAATCTGCCGAAAGATTGTACTAACCCATTCGCTGTATGTGTAGAATTATCCTCACCCCAAAAAGTTGGCTCCTGCTTGTATGCACCTTATTGGCCCTGCGTACTTCTGCTCAAGTCACTTTGCCAACGTCCCGTATGATTTTCCAGCGGGGGCAAGACAATCAGGCGTTTATTCCCATTCAGGGGCAGTGTCCGGCGGGCACTGTTCGTATTGAAGCCACGGCAGCAGTTATCAACGGCGGGGGCAGTGTCGGCTGGACATCGGTGGTAGAGCCGGTAACGGGCACTGGCTTTTCGGGCCGGCTCCGCTTGCAGGGGGGCTGGTATGGCCTCACGGTGCGGGCCGTTGGTAGCGGGGGCGTGTTGGCCACCTGGACCGTAGACCGCGTTGGGGTAGGCGAGGTATTCATTGTCAGCGGCCACTCGGTTGCCTCCGGCGATAACAACCGCCCCATTGTGGCCTCCACCGAAGACCGGGTAAATGCCATTGCCCGCCCGGCAGACCAGGCCGTGCGCTATACCTACGAGCTTTCGCCCACAGTGGCCAACCTGCCCCGGCAGTGGGCGCAATACGGGGAAATAATCCCGGCCCCATTTGGTGAACTACCCTACTTCTGGTCGAAATGTGCCGAACGGCTGGTGCAACGCCTGAACGTACCTGTGGCTATGTACCAGACTGCTTTTGGCGGAACAAACCTGGAGATGTGGTGGAAATCCTCGCAGGGCATCCAATTTCCCCACAGCTTCGTTCGGTCAAACCTGGGCATGCCTTACATTAACCTGAAACACGCGCTCACCATCTACTCAGCACAATCTGGGGTGCGTGCACTCATGTGCGACCACGGGGCCAATGACCTGGCTAACCCCGACGGGAACCAAATTGCTGGCTATTACAAAGGAATGCTCGACCAGGCCAGAGCCGATTTTGGCTTTCCCGTCTGGGCACTCATCAACCGGGCCACGCCGGGAATTAATGAAAATAATCCGTTTCGGGCAGTTCGCCAAGCGCAGGATGCTGCCACCGCCTACACCAACTGCGCTCCCGGCCCCGATTATGACACCCAAATGGCCCCCGAAGACCGGTACGACAATATTCACTTTGCCTTGTCGGGCATGAATAAAGCCGCCGTTGTTTGGGCCGATGCCGTGACCGATTCATTCCTCCAGCGGGCTACCCCATTTCAACCCGCGTGGCCCAATGGCGTAACCACCACAACGCCCGCCCCTACCCCGGTAGAGGTTCCGCCCACACCCACACCCACGCCGGTAGTGGTCACGCCAACGCCAACAACCAACCTGGCCACTGCACCAGCCTCCTACCAGGGCCACCTGGACGTGGCCCACTGCGATGCCATTGGCGGATGGGCGGCAAACATCAGCAACCCCGGCCAGCCCCTTTCGGTCGACATTTATATTGACGGGCAAAAAGCCACTACCGTTTTGGCCGAAAATGAGCGGCGGGACGTAGCTGCCGCCTACGGCTTCACGCCCAACCGTTACGGGTTCACCTGGAATTACCCCGGTCAGTACAAAACGG
>JAYUKZ010000302.1:0-8637 GCA_043763995.1 Fibrella sp. | reverse complement strand
TAAGTACTTGGACGAAATTATTTTAACACAGAGGCACAGAGGAAATAGAGTTTTTATTTACGTAATAAACTGATTTTTAGTTATTTACAATTATTTTTCTCTGTGCCTCTGTGTTAGAATAATTTCGTTCGGTTACTTAACCATAAACAACGCACTACAAAACATGAACAAAATATCCCGTGCGGGGTGGGTCAGGTACGTTGGCTGGTTGGTGGTTTGCGTCCTCGTGTGCGCCCCCGAAGGTAGCCGGGGGCAGGCGGTGGGCCATTTTCTGGACGATACCATCGAGGTGGGGAGGCCGTTTCAGTATGCGCTGACAGTGCGGCACCCCGTGGCACAGGACGTTTTTTACCCCGACACCGCCCGGCAGTTTGCGCCCTTTCTGGTTCGTGGGGTGGCGGTTTTTCCGACCAAAACCCAGGGCGAAACCAGTCTGGACAGTGCCGTGTACACGCTCATTTCGTTTGAAGTAAGCCGGGCCAGGGTGTTGCAGGTGCCCGTTTACTTCCTGAACAGGGCCGACTGCACCGCCGTGCTGGCCACGCCCGATACCGTCTTTCTGCGCTCGGAGCGGCTCTTGACCACCCGGCCCGACACCCTGCGCCTCCGGCCCGATGTTCGGCTGGCCCCGTTGCCGCAGGAATTCAACTACACGTACCTGAGCCTGGCCGTGGGGGCGTTGGCCCTGCTGGCGGCGGTGGTGTATATTCTGTTTGGGGCAGTAATTAAAAAAACCTGGAACCGCTCTGTACTGGCCCGGCGACACCTTCGCTTTCTGGCTACATACGACCAACTCACCAGCCGCCCCGACCCCGACGCGGCGGGAGCTACGGTGAACACGGCCATTGTAAACTGGAAAAAATACCTGGAAGAACTGGATCGAAAACCCTATACTTCGCTCACCAGTAGCGAAATTGCCGACCGCATTGGCGAGGCACGGCTGACGGAAGCCCTCCGCGAAACCGACCGGATGATCTACGGCGGGTCGTTCACCAGTCAGTCGCCGGTGGCGTTGCGGGTGCTCCGCGAGGTGGCCGTAGCCGCCTACCAACGCCGCCGCCTTCAAATTAGCTAGACCCTCTGTTTATGTCGCTCACGCTGGCCGAAATTGTTCTGTATCCCATCAAATCACTGGCGGGCGTGTCGGTGGCCGAGGCCGTGCTGGAAGCCGGTGGGTTGCGCCACGACCGCCGGTTTATGCTCGTGACCCCCTCGGCAAACGGGCACACAGGTACGTTCATCACCCAGCGTACCACCCCCCAAATGGCCTTGCTTAGCGTAGCTATTGATCTTATTACCAATACGTTGGCCGTTTGGCACCGCCACCAGCCCACCGACGTATTGACGATGCCCCTGACCCCCGACCCCGGCCCGGAGACGCTGGAAGTTTCGATCTGGGATAGTGACGAGGTACCCGCGCAGGCTGGCTTTGGGGAGGCCGATGCCTGGTTTAGCCGGGTGCTGGGGCAGCCGTGCCGGTTGGTCTACATGCCCGCCACCACGCGCCGTACCATCACGTCGGGTCACACCCTGGAAGGCGATGCCGCCGAGCGCGTGGTTAGTTTTGCCGATGGTTTTCCGGTGCTGGTGGCCACGCAGGCATCGCTCCACGAACTGAACCGGCGCATTGGTGCCGAACCCCTGTCGATGGCCCGGTTCAGGCCCAATGTGGTGGTGGAGGGGCTTTGCTGGCCCCACGATGAAGATACCTGGGCGCAGGTACGTATGGGCGATGCCGTTTTCTATGGCGTGAAACCCTGCGTGCGCTGTGTGCTCACCACCCTCGACCCCCTCACGGGTGAACGCGGCAAAGAGCCGTTGAAGACCCTGGCCACCTACCGCCAACACGACCATAAACTGCTCTTCGGCGAAAACCTGATGCCCGACCGCACTAGTTTGGGGCAGATCATCCGGGTGGGCGATGCGGTGACGGTGCTGGTTCGGAAAACTCCTCGGTTGCCGGTCGGCGTGTAAACGGGCAAACATAATCGGCAAAAAAATGCTTCGTTCGGCTATCTATCTGAGTTTGCCCGTGGTGCTGGGCGCATACCTGTCCAACCTGTTCGCCGCTCGCCTCTCCGACGTTGACCCCGTGCAGTGGGCCACGGCTCCGGTGCTGGCCGGGGTGGTCTGGCTGATCTACACCCTCGACCGGTTGCTGGACAACCGCCGTGCGGCCCCGCTCACGGCGCGGCACCGGTTCCACGCCCGTCACGCCGATTTGCTTTGGGGTGCGGTGGGGGGCGTGGGCGCGGTGGTGGCGGTGCTGGTTTTTTTTCTGCCCGCGCCCGTTATCCGGTTTGGGGCCGGTTTGGGCGCGGTGTGCGTGGCCTACGTGTTGGCCGTGTACCGGCTGCCGCCCCACCACCCGGCCCTGACCTGGAAAGAACCCCTGGTGGCAGTGCTCTTCACGGCGGGCGTGTGGGGCAGCGTGTGGGTGCAAAGGGCTGATATTGGCTGGCCATTTGTGGCCCAAGCCCTGCTTTTTCTAGGAATTTCGGCACAAAATATGCTGCTGTTTTCTGTTTTTGAACAAAACGATACCGTGGGTACGGTGGCCCCACCGGTGTCGCTGGCTACCGTTTTGGGGGTGGCCCGCGCCGAATTAGTGTTGCGCTGGCTCACGGTTGTGCTGGTTGTGGGCGCGTTGGCGGTCTGTTTCACCGCCGACGATTCGGGCGGGGGGGCGCGGTTTTCGCAACGGGGCAGTCTGGTGTTGGGCATCATGAGCCTGGTGCTCTACGCCATGCAGCGGTACCCGGCCTATTTTCAGCGAAACGGGCGGTATCGGTTTTTTGGCGATGCCATTTTCTGGCTCCCGGCTCTGGTGTTATGACCCGCTACGTACCTGGACTGCTTTTCGCCATGCTGTGGGCTTCGGCCTCAGTAGCCACCAAATTCGGGGTGCAGTCGGTGCCGCCGCTGGTGCTGGCCGAGGTGCGGTTTCTGCTGGCTGGGGCGGGTATGCTGCTCTTTGCCTACGGCATTCAACGGCACAACCCCCTGCCCACGGCGCAGGAGTGGGGGCGGCTCACGGTTTTTGCCGCCCTGAACACCACGCTCTATCTGGGCATGTTTGTGCTGGCCCTCAGCCAGGTATCTGCCGGTATTGGTAGCCTGGCTACGGCCACTAATCCCTTGTTTATCAGTCTGATATCGGCCATCTGGTTGCGCCGCCGGTTACGCTGGCAGGAGGGGGCCGGGCTGGTGCTGGGCGTGTTGGGCGTGAGTTTAGCCACCTACCCGCTGCTGGGGAAAGCCTACGCCACGGTGCCGGGTCTGCTCATGCTGCTGGCCAGTATGGTGTCGGTCTCGGTGGCCACGGTCTACTACGCCCGGTTCTCGTGGCGGTTGCCCAACCTGGTCATCAACGGCTGGCAAGTGTTCATTGGCGGCCTGTTGCTGTTGCCCGCCACGCTCCTGACCACCCACCCCGCCGCCGTCCACTTCGATACTCGTTTTTGGGTGGCGGTGGGGTGGCTCATCGGGCCGGTGTCGGTGGTGGCGTTGCAACTGTGGTTCAGCCTTGTTCGGGCCGATGCCATTCGGGCTTCGCTGTGGCTGTTTCTATGCCCGCCCTTCGGGTTCGTCTATTCGGCCTTGCTCCTGGGCGAACCCATCACGGCCTACACCGTGGCAGGTACGTTGCTGGTCATAGGAGGGTTGGTGCTGGGGCGGAAAGCCCCCCGACCCCCAAAGGGGGAGGGCTGACGCAAGCGTAGCTCCGCTACTCAGACAAAAGCCGAAGGCTACGCTTGCGTCAGCCCTCCCCCTTTGGGGGTCGGGGGGCTACTGACTAACAATTCTAAGTTCGACCCGGCGGTTTAGCTGGCGGCTTGGCTCGTAGTTGTTGGTGGCCACGGGGCGGGTGCCGCCGTAGCCCCGCGTCTGCACCCGGCGCGGGTCAATTCCCTGGCCCACCAGGTACGTCTTCACGGCCTCGGCGCGTTGACGCGAGAGCAGCACGTTCTGATCAAAATCACCCTGATTGTCGGTGTGGCCCGCCACCTCGATCACGATGGCGGGGTTTTGTTGCAGGAATGTCAACACCCGGTCGAGGTCGATTTTGGCGGTGGGTACCATCTCGGCGGTGCTTTGGGCGAACTGAATGGCCCGCAGTTCC
The DNA here is from genome assembly GCA_043763995.1 of Fibrella sp. Classification (GTDB taxonomy): domain Bacteria; phylum Bacteroidota; class Bacteroidia; order Cytophagales; family Spirosomataceae; genus Fibrella. The sequence continues at coordinate 4,514 of JAYUKZ010000302.1, read as the reverse complement.
ACCGGTTGCAACGAGATCGTCAGGGGTTGTTTGGGTGGCGTGATGGCGGGGGATGGCGGGGTGGGCGCGGTGGTTTTTTTGGCCAAATTCTCGGCTACGGGTTTGGCTACGGGCGGGGTTCGACTGAGGTAAATGGTCTTGCCCAAAATACTGACCGAACGGCTATCGCTGAAATTTTCCTGCACCACCGTTTCCAAAAAGCCTTTCGCCGCCACCACAATCCGGTATGTTTCCCTGGCGTTCAGCGTCAGCTTAAAACTACCATCGGGCCGGGCCGACCGGGCACTGACGGGTTTGCCCACCCCCGGAAACGCCTGGATATTGGCCCCGGCCACGGGTTCCCGCGTGGCGGCATCCAGCACCAACCCTTCCAGCGACGCTTTGGCCGATTGGCTCAGGCCCGGCAAACTAAGGATAAAAAACAGCCCCAACAGGGCCAAACGGTTTAGTAAAATCATAGTGCTAACGCAACGCCCCACGGCCCCGCGAAAGTACAACCCTAACCCGTGGTTTTCACCGCAAAGGCGCAAAGGTGGGCGCAAAGGGCGCAAAGATTTTTCAGCAGAAACAGCGCGAAGCCTTTGCGCCCTTTGCGTTTTTCTTCGCGTCTTTGCGGTAAATTTCAATGGATCTTTGTGGTGAAAAAATACTTTATAACTTGCTGACTATCAGTGCTATAAAACCCCTTTCTTTACCCCCTCAAACGAACGTACCGGCACCCCTCTTTGTTAGTAGAGTATGAAAGAAACAATCAATGTGTCGATGGCTTCCAAGCCCACTCAGGCCCCCGTTCCGATGGCTCCCCAACTGGACGAGTCCTTTCGTAAATCGATTCCGGCGCAGGTGTTTTTGAATCATTACTTCGCCATGGATTTCCACATCCAGCACCAGCACGACCTGTTCGATCTGGCCAAATTTCCCATCTTCCGCCAGTTTGGTGGCCTCGGTGCCGCCGACCGTCAGGCTTCGCTGGAAAAACTCCTGCTCAATAGTTGGAGTGCCGAATATGCCCTTCGCATTACGCCCGTGGTCAACGACCGCTCGTCCGATTCGGAACATTATATGCAAAATTCGCTGCACTGGACCTTTCCCCAGGCGTATTACAGCGTCCTGTTTAGTGCCCGTGCATTTCTGGCCACGCAGGGGATCAGCGTCAGCAACGAAGAACTCATCCGCAAGCGGGTGGGCAACATGGTGGTGCGCGGCCATTACCCGGCTTCGGTGGGCTACTACGCCCTCGGCCCCATCAACAGCTACCGCATCCAGCGGTTGCCCATGGCCCGGCGCATGGCCGAGGCGGGCCGCTCAGACCTGAATTTGCCTTCGCGCCACACCTCGGCGCAGGTAGAGGTGGCGCAGTTCCTGAAAACCACCCGCGACCAGCGCATCAAGGCGTTGCGGAGTGCGGTGCAGAAGAACCCCAAAACAGCGTTGCGGTCCGCCCGCACGGGCGAGATTCTGCAAAAATTCGGGCCGGAGCAGTACAAACTGTTGGCCCGGCAAATTGGGTATACTACCTTCTTCGACATGCTGAGCCGCCTCCGTATTTCGTCGAATAACCCCAACGGAAGCCCCCGCGAGATTGAGCGGTTTGTGGATTCGGAAGTCGATGTGCGGTTGTTCCACCAGAGTTTGGTCAGCATTGTGGCGCACATCAACGCCATCCACGAAGCCTACGTGGCCAAAGCGTTGGGTATCAAGGCATACCAGCAGTTGGTGGCCAAGCTGCCTACGTACCTGCAAGAGAGTTTTGTGCGCGACCGTTGCCAGACCATCATCGAACCCATCGTTCGGGCGGCAAGCGAATAGCCTGGTTGCTTACCAAATCTGAACCCCCGCCCCAACCCGGCGGGGGTTTTTTTGTGCCGAACCGTTGGCTGTACCTTTGCGGCCATGCGCATCGTTACTTACAACGTCAACGGCATCCGGGCCGCCCTCAAAAACGGCCTCGCCGACTGGCTGGCCCAAAACCCTGCCGATATTCTGTGTTTGCAGGAAGTGAAAGCCACCCATGATGTGGTCGATCTGGCTCCGTTGGCCGCGTTGGGCTACTGCTGGCACTGGCATTCCGCCGAAAAAAAGGGCTACGCCGGTGTGGCTACGTTCAGCAAAGTACCCGCCACTGAGGTGGTAATGGGCTGTGGACTAGCCCTCTACGATGGCGAAGGACGGGTCTTGCGCACTGATTTCGGCGACCTCACGGTGCTGAATTGCTACTTTCCGTCGGGGAGTAGCGGCGACCTGCGGCAGGGCGTGAAAATGGGCTTTCTGGCCTATTTTCAGGGGTATATCGATGCCCTGAAAACCACCCGACCCAACCTCGTTGTGGTGGGCGACTACAATATTGCCCACACCGAGCAGGACATCCACGACCCGGTTCGGAACAAAAATCAGACGGGTTTTTTGCCCGAAGAACGTACCTGGCTCAGTAACTGGTTTGGCAGTGGGTTTATCGATGCGTTCCGCGAAAAAAACCCCGCGCTGGTCCAGTATAGCTGGTGGAGCTACCGGGCCGGGGCGCGGGCCAACAACAAAGGCTGGCGGATCGATTACATCTCGGTGGCCGAACCTCTCCGGCACCGGCTGCTGGCGGCGGGCCACGCCCCAGAGGCCGTTCATTCCGACCACGGCCCGGTTTGGGCCGACCTGCGCTGAGCCATGCACTACCTGATTTATAAACCCTACGGGATGCTCTCGCAGTTTTCGCCCGAAGGCACCGAACGCGGCCCGAACAAACCAACCCTGGCCGACCTGGATTTTGCTTTCGAGCGGGACGTGTACCCCGTGGGGCGGCTCGATGCCGACAGCGAGGGCCTGCTGCTACTCACCGCCGACACCCGCGTGAACCACCGGTTGCTTGACCCCCGCCACGCCCACCCGCGCACCTACTACGTGCAGGTAGACGGGGCCATAACAGAACAGGCATTGGTGCAACTGGCTGAGGGTGTGCTGATTACCGTTGATAGAAAACCGCACCGCACCCTGCCCGCGCAGGTACGTAGGCTGGCAGAACCGGCGTTGCCGCCCCGCAACCCTCCCGTGCGGTACCGGGCCAGCATCCCCACATCATGGGTGGAACTAACGCTGACGGAAGGCAAAAACCGGCAGGTGCGCCGCATGACCGCCGCCGTGGGGTTCCCTACGTTGCGGCTGGTGCGGTGGGCCATCGGGCTGTTTACTGCCGAAGACATGCACCCCGGTCAGGTACGTCTCCTGCCCGATGCTGCCCTCCAACAACTTCTCAAAACCCATGCCGAACCCCCTGCTGGTGTGCCTCTACGGCCCCGAAAGCGTTGGTAAAACAACGATGGCCCGGCAACTGGCCCATCATTACCAGACCGTCTACGTACCTGAAACGGGCCGCGATCTGTTCATGTCCAATGAGTTGACGAGCGACGATTATGCCCGAATTGCGCTGGCCCAAACGGCGGCCATTGACCGGGCAATGTTGCTGGCCAACCGCGTCCTGATCTGCGATACTGATTTGATTACAACGCAGTTATACGCAACCATCTACGGGGCAACCCACCCCGCTGAACTAACCGAACTGGCGGCTCGGGAGCGGTTTGACGCTTATTTTCTGCTCAATACAGACGTGCCCTGGGTAGCCGATGGCCTGCGCATTCTGGGCCACCGCCGGGCCGAAATTTACGCCCTCTTTGAACACGCATTAACAGAGCGGGGCATCAGGTACGTTGTGGTGTCGGGGGCCAATTATGAGGCGCGGCTGGCAACGGTTATTACCGCAATTGATAAACTGCTGAGCCTATGGATATGAATCAGAAGTAGCCCATCAATTTTCGTTTACAAACACCACCTCCCCTACTTGACCACCGAAGAACGTACCTATTCGCCCACCGTTGGCGCCACAAGCGTGGGAGCCACCGGCGTGCATTACGAAGTCTTTGTCCGGGCTTTTGCCGATAGCAACAATGATGGCATCGGCGACCTCAACGGCGTGACCCAAAAGCTGGATTACCTCCGGGAATTAGGCATTTCGGCCATCTGGCTCATGCCCGTCAACCCCTCGCCCACCTACCATAAATACGACATCACCGATTTTTACGGCATCGACCCCGACTACGGTACGCTGGCTGATTTTCGGCGGTTAGTCGCAGAGGCGCACAAACGGGGTATTGCCGTACTGATGGATCTGGTTATTCACCACACCAGTATTCAGCATCCGTGGTTTCAAGAAGCGGCGAAGGGGCCTGAGAACCCGTACCGCGCTTATTACAAGTGGCTCACTTCCAACGAGATAGACCGGCAAAATCTGGCTACCCGCGACATCACCGCCGATTCTGATGAACGCAGCCCGTGGCACTACCCACCATCCCGAATCGCCCGACGAATCGGCGAAGCCAATACGCAAAACACGGCCACCGAGAAGTATTACGGTATGTTCTGGAGCGGAATGCCCGACCTCAATTTCGACCATCAACCCCTGCGCGAAGAGATTTACGCCATCGCCCGTTACTGGCTCACCGAGATTGGCGTGGACGGGTTCCGGCTCG
>JAYUKZ010000301.1:0-35803 GCA_043763995.1 Fibrella sp. | reverse complement strand
TGGGCAAAACCATCTGCACCCGGTCGGAGGGGAAGGGGCGTTTGAAGCCGCAACCGCCCGTGCCGCTCACGAAGGTGGTCATGTAGTCTTTCACGGCGGGGTTGGTTTCGGGTGCGCCTCCGTCGCGGTGGTTATACACCATGTCGGCCACGGGCGTGATGCCCCGCGCCACCATTTCATCCACCATTGCTTTCACCTGCAATTTTGTGCCCGCGTTGGTCAGGGTGTTATCGGTGCCGATATACAGGTCGCGGGGGTCGTAGCCGCCGCTATTGGGGCCGTTACCGGCAAAAGGCGGATACCAGACGTGGGTAAAGCCGGCCTGTGCCAGCGCGGCGGCTTTGAGCCGGAGCGTGTCGGACCAGGTACGTCCGCCCTGCGTGGGTTTGGGGAAATCCCAGTAAAATCCCTGCAACATGACCTGCTGCGCGTGGCTGATGTTTATCGAAAATAATAGCAGAAAACAAAGAAAGTAAAGTTGTTTGGGCATGGGTACCATTGATTTGGGTGTCGAACAAAAATGCAAAACAAAATTGGATTAGTAGCAAATGTGGATTGGTACATTAACATATTGTGCATCGGCGTAATAGTTTATCGGCGTATCGTATTTGGCCCAGGGCGGACGCGGGACCGCTCCGCCCTACGCCAAATACGATACGCCGTGTCCAATACGCCGTGAACTCAACTCTCCCTTTGGGGCAGTCCGACGTTTCGGTCGGGGGCCGTCTGTGCGAAAAAACGACCCATTTGCGGGATACCACTGGCATATATGTTGGTATTCACTTACTTTCCCATCATGTATCCCCGCTTTTTTAACTTCCTCATCCCTAGCCTATTGCTTTGCACCCAGCTTGCGCTGGCTCAGCAGTACCCCGTGCGGACCTATACCCTCCGCGACGGACTGCCTCAGATGCAGGTCATGTGTAGCCTGCTCGACAGCCGGGGCTACCTCTGGCTGGGGACTAAAAACGGGCTGGCCAAGTTCGACGGGGAACATTTCGAGACGTATTCCCGGCAGGATTTCGGCCTCAACAGCACCCAAATCCAGTGTTTGGCCGAAGACAGCCAGCACCAAATTTGGATTCTGACCAGTCAGGGACTGGTGCGGTTCAACGGGGCCACGTTCCGGGCGTATCCCTTTCCCAAAAATATACCCAACAGCCCGCTAGGCGTTTGTTTCGACGGACAGAACCGCGCCTGGATTACAGGCGACCGGCTGGGGCGGGAAACGCCGTTTTTCTATTTCCAGCATGGCCGTTACCACCCCGCCGCCACGGCCATTCCGGGCATAGCGCGGCAACCATTCATTACCATTCACTGGGATAAACACCTGCGACGGCTGTGGTTGCTGACCAAACAAATTGGCCCCGACAACACCACCCGGCTCTGGTACGTTAATGACCGAAACCAGTGCCAACCTACGGCCTACCGCCCGCCACCCGAAAGTATTCACGCTAATTTTTTCGATGCACACGAGCGGCTCTTGATCCAGGAAGTAGGGGCCAACGGCAATGCCAATTACATTATTCCCCGAATCGATTCGGTGCCTATGCCGTTTCTGGAAGTGCGGCGGGGGCAGTGGCGCGTGGTCAGGCCCGCCAATTTCACCGTTTACCTGATGGATAACACGCGCCCCGGCCCCGTGATGGCCTACCGGAGTGGGGCCGACAAACTGGAATTCATCACCGCAAACACCCACAGCAGCGTATCGAGAGCGGGCATGGTGCGGGATCAAAAAGTGTATTTCGGCACCGAAAAAGGGCTATTGGAAGTGACCGACAACGGCCTGCGCTATTTCAACGAAGCCCAGGCCCCCAACGTCTGGAGCGTAGCCCAGGCCCCCAACGGGGCTATTTGGTGGTTCAACTACGGCGGTGCGCCCCCCCGGCAGTTTGCCAACGGGCAGGTTGCCACCCTCCGCGAGCCGGGCCTCAATACGCTGTGGCGGCGGATGCGCCCAACCCAATCCGACCGGTGGAATAACTACTATTTCCACCCCACCTACGGGCCGGGTAATGCCCTGTATTTGCCCCACGAACTGGGCCTGGCACGGTACCAGAACGCCGCCTGGAGCCTGGTGCCCAACCAGGCTATGTCGCTCTATGCCTATGCCGATGGAGCCACCAATCGCGTTTTTTCGGCAGTAGCGGGCGGGTTCAACGTGCTTGAAGGCCAGCGCACGGTGCGCAAACTGACCCAGGCCGAGGGCTTTCACCCCTGCGGGTATGGCCTGGCCGCCATTGCCGACCCCGAACCGGGCGTGTACTGGCTGGGCAGCGGCCGGGGGCTTTCGCGGTATACCTACCAGACCAACACCTTCGAGCATTTTCTGGAGAGCAACGGCAAACTGCCCACGCGGGGAGTCTGCGATTTTTGCCTCGACGGGCGGGGCACCGTCTGGATGGCGGGCCGGTCGGGGCTGTGCCGCTACGACCGTAAAAGCGGTAAGGTGCTCCAGGTGGCGGGCGATGTGCTGAAAAATGCGGTCGGATTTGTGGGTTTACTCACCGACAGTACCCTGGCCATTGGCGACACCTACGGCGTGTATCTGCTGGACTTGGTCCGCTATTACGCCACCGGCGACGTGGTGATGCGGCTCCTGAACCACCGCACGGGCTACATGGGTATTGAGCCGGGGCAGGCCGGTTTTTTCAAAGACCGGCAGGGCCGCGCCTGGATTACCTCCGGCACGGTTTTGAGCTATATCGACACCCGGCTGTTCAGCTACAAACCTCAGCCCCTGCGGCCCATCTTGCGGAGCCTGAACAAGCACCGCCTACCCTTTGCCTACGCCGATTCGGTGTTTGTGCTGCCCGAAAACCAGGCCACCGCCTGCATCACCTTCGAAGTGCTGGGCGACAACCGCCCCGCCGACACCCAATACACCTGGCAACTGGACAACGAACCCTGGACCGCCTGGCAAACCGAACCCAACACCACCCTCCGCGACTACGACGGCGGCACCCACACCTTCCGGCTCAAGGCCCGAAACGGGGGCATAAACGAGGCCACCGATCAAATAGCCACCCTGCAATTCCGGGCTGACATTGCCTGGTTCAACGATTCCAGTTTTAAAGATAAGCTGCCCTACACCCTATTTTTACTCCTGTTTATAGGCCTGATTTTGGTTGTTTATCTGGCCGACGAACGGAAACAGGCCCAGCGTGTGAAGCAACAACTGGCCGAACGCGAACGCGAAGCCCAGATTCTGAACAGCCAGACCCTGCAATCGCAACTGAACACGCATTTTGTGTTCAACGCCCTCACACCGGTGCAAAACCTGATCCTGCAAAACAAACAGGACGAAGCCGCCCAACTGCTGGTGGAATTTGCCCGCCTGGTACGTTCCCTGCTCGATTCGTCGGCCACCAGCAACGACGCATCGCCCGCCAACCGCGAGATTACCCTGGCCGACGAAATTGACCTGTTGCGGCGGTATATTTCGTTTGAAAAGCTACTCTACCGCGACAAAATAACCGTCCATTTCGGCGACGACAGCATCGACGGGAAGCTGGACCCGCAGCAAATTACGCTGCCGCCCATGCTGATTCAGCCCTTCGTGGAAAACGCCATTAAGCACGGGCTGGTGCATAAAAACGGCGATGGCAACCTCTGGGTGCGGTTTGTAGGCGTGGGCGAGGCCCTGATCTGCACCGTGGAAGACGACGGCATTGGCCGCCAGGGGATGCGCCAGATTCAGCAGCAGTCCATCCGAACGTACCAGTCCAGAGGCACCACGCTGGTGAAACAGCGCATTGACTTTTTGAATAAATCGGGCTATGCCATCACCATCGACGCTACCGACCGGGTGGGCGGCGGCACCGTTGTTACCATCTCTATAGACCGCCATGAACCCCAGCCACGCTAACACCATTGCCCTGGTAGAAGACACGCCCGACACCCTGGAGGTGATCCGGCACTTCCTGAAAAAACACCACCCCGACCTGCACATTGTGGGCGAGGCGCAGACCGTGGCCGGAGCCTGTACCCTCCTGACCACCACCCGCCCCGACATTGTGCTGCTGGACGTGAACATCATTGGCGGCACCTCCTTCGACGTGTTGGCCCGCCTCACGGGAGCAGGCGTACCCCTGCCGCAACTGATTTTTGTGACTGCCCACGGCGAACGCGAGAACGTGCTGCGTGCCCTGCGCTACGCCGCCCTCGATTTCATCACCAAAACCATCGACGAGCAGCAACTACGCCAGGCTATTGACCGGGCCATTGACCGCGTGAACACCCACGAAACCCTGATTGAAGGCGTGCGGTCGATGCTGGAGCAGCAACGGCGCGGCGACCCGTTCGACCAGGTCGTGATTCGGTTGGTGGCGGGGGTGCGGCGGCTGGTGAATGTGCGCGAGCTGGTCTACTTTGAGGCGCAACGCGAGATGACCGACGTGTATCTGGCCAACGGCGAACGGCTGGCAGCGGCCATCAACATCGGCCACTTTACCCGCATGCTCCGCGACGACCACGACTTTCTGCTCATTCACCAGAGCTGCCTGGTCAACAGTCAGTTTATTGAATCGTTTAACCCGGCCAAAGGCGAGGTACTGCTCATTACCGGCCAACGCCTGAGTACCTCTAAGACGGGCAACACCCTGGTACGTAGCTACACCCAACGCCGCGAAACCCGCCAGCCCTCCACCGGCATCCTCTCCGCCCTCCGCCACTACTTCCGCCGGGGCAAACAAGACTAGCTCCCAGAAGGCTGACAGTAAAATGCCGAAATATTTACACATGCACCAAACACCAACTGGCGCAATTTAGCCAGTTGGTAAGCTCTGCTACACCCCCTCAACTTAACTCTGCCACGACCGTTACACCGCCTTTGGTTTTTTGGCCCATCGTGACGTTGATTTTTGCGTCGAGGGGGAGGTAGAGGTCTACGCGGGAGCCGAACTTGATGAAGCCCATCTCGTCGGTCTGCTTCACGGTTTCGCCTTCGCGCACGTACCAGATAATGCGGCGGGCCAACGCCCCGGCAATCTGCCGCATCAGCACCTCCACGCCGTTGGGCTGCTGAATCACCACCGTCGTGCGTTCGTTCTCGGTGCTCGATTTGGGGTGCCACGCCACCAGATACTTGCCGGGGTAATACCGGAAATAACTCACCATGCCCGATAGCGGGTTGCGGTTCACATGTACGTTCAGGGGCGACATGAAAATGGACACCTGCCGCCGCCGCGCCTTGAAATACTCAGACTCTTCGGTTTCTTCAATCACCACCACGGTGCCGTCGGCGGGGGCAATAATCTGGTTGTCGCTCAGGGTGAGGGCGCGGGTGGGTATGCGGAAAAACTGCACCACCAGCCCCAACAGCACCACGCTGACCAAGGCCAACAGCCAAATGGCCGTGGCGTTTTCGCGGAACAGGAAAAAATAGGCCAGCAGGTTGAGGGCCAGCAGCACAACGGCTGTGGTGAGCATGATGGTGGTACCTTCGCGGTGTAGGCGCATGGATTGCGGTGGTTTTGTTGTGGTAAAAGTACGTTAGAAGCCCAAACGGGCATTTAGTCCTGGAAAACACCCGCCAGGTCGATGACCAGATCGAGGAAAGTACGCGAGATTAGTTCATCTTCGTCGGTAAGCGGATGCAAGCCAATGTAGGTGCCTTCGTGGTTCAGCACGTATTGAAACACGTTGCGGTCGTCGGGCTGAATGAGCCAATATTCCTTTACACCTGATTCCTGATAAACATCAAATTTTTGCTTCATTTCTTTGCGGGTATTGCCCGGCGAAAGAATTTCTACCACCAGGTCGGGGGCACCGTTGCAGCCTTTATCGTCCAGTTTCGTCAGGTCGCAGATCACGCACAGGTCGGGTTGCAATACGGTCTCTACCTTCGCATTGTCGGGCGTGGGTTTGCGGGGCAAGCGTACATCAAACGGAGCGAAGTAGACGCGGCAGGGACCGTTTCCGAATCGTTTTCCGAAAGAAAGTGTCAAGTTCCACAGAATCTGCTGATGCCGTCGGGCGGGGGCCGACATCGGGAAAACGTAGCCCCGAATCAGTTCCAGCCGTTCCTGAAACTGCCACGTCAGGTAGTCAGCGTAGCTGTACTGCTTGGTCAGGTCGAGATCATCAAAACGGGTGGTCATCAGCTTGTTGTTTTAGGCAGTTTAAGCTACAAAAATACGGCTCAATACACAATGAACAATTTATAAGGCTAAGTTGTAGCCGGATTCCGGTTCGTTTACCAAAAAACGCACCAACAACGTACCTGACCCTCACCCTCAACCCCCGCTAACTGCTTATGCCTACGCTTTTTTCCCGCATCGTATCAGGCGAAATTCCCGCCTACAAAATAGCCGAGACCGATCAGTTTCTGGCTTTTCTGGATATTATGCCCACCGCCACGGGCCACACCCTGGTGATTCCCAAACAGGAGGTAGACTACCTCTTCGCCCTCGACGATGCGCTGTTTGCGGGGCTGATGGCGTTTGCCAAGAAAATAGCCCCGGCCATTGAGAAAGCCGTGCCCTGCCGCCGCATCGGCATGGCTGTCATTGGCCTCGAAGTGCCCCACGCGCACATCCACCTTATCCCGCTTAACTCGCTGGCCGACATGGACTTCACCCACAAATTAAAACCCAGTCAGGACGAACTGGCCCAAACCGCCGCCCTCATCCGAACGTACCTGGCCCAAGATTAACCGGCCCCGTTGAGGCCGTTGGCTAACATTTTTTGTTGGAATGGGGTTGAACAGGTACGTCCTGATTCCCAAAATCCTATGCCCTCTCACGCCCGTATCGTGTACTGGTTTCGCAACGACCTGCGCCTCCACGACAATCCCGCTTTTGCCGCCGCTTTTGAAGAAGGCCGCGAAATACTGCCCGTTTATGTGTTTGACCCGGCCCAGTTTCGGGAGTTGAACAGCATTGGGGTTAAAAAAACCGGCGTGTTTCGGGCCAATTTTGTGCTCGAAGCCGTGGCCGACCTGCGGGCATCGCTCCGGGCGCGGGGGGCCGATCTGGTCGTGCGGGTGGGCAATCCGGCCACCATCCTGGCCGATCTGGCCGAAGAAATAAACGCCTCGGCGGTATATGCCAGCAAAGAAGTGACCTCCGAAGAAACCGATCAGGAATCGGCCCTGAGCAAACGGCTCAAACCGCTCAATATCGAGATGGAGTTGTTTTGGGGCAGCACCCTCTACCACATTCGGGATTTACCATTTGAGATTGCCAAACTGCCCGACGTGTTTACGCAGTTCCGCAACCGGGTGGAAAAATACGCCCAGGTACGTGCCCTCGATATTTTGCCCGACCAGGTACGTATGCCCGGCAGCGTTGACCCCGGCCCGTTGCCTACGCTGGCGCAACTTGGTTTCCCGGAAGCCTACCAGCCCGACGTGCGGGCGGCGGTGCCGTTTAAGGGCGGCGAAACCGTTGCCCTGGCCCGGCTGGAACATTACCTCTTCACCAGCAACCTGATTCGTACCTACAAGGAGACCCGCAACGGGCTGCTGGGCGAAGACTATTCGAGCAAATTTTCGGCCTGGCTCAGTCACGGGTGCCTCTCGCCCCGGCAGGTATACCACGAAATAAGGCGGCACGAAGCCGAACGCGGGGCCAACGATTCAACCTACTGGCTAATTTTTGAGTTGATTTGGCGCGATTTTTTCCGGTTTGTGGCCCTGCGCTACGGCACTCGGCTGTTCAAACCGGGTGGCATCAAGCACGACCTACAAAAACAGGGGCGGCGCAATTTCGACGTGTTTCAACGCTGGGCACAGGGCGAAACGGGCATCCCGTTCATTGATGCGAACATGCGCGAAATGAACGCCACGGGCTTCATGAGCAACCGGGGGCGGCAAAACGTGGGCAGCTTCCTGGTCAAAGACCTGGGCATAGACTGGACCTGGGGCGCGGCCTATTTCGAGAGCCTGCTGGTAGACTATGACCCGTGCAGCAACTGGGGCAACTGGAACTACGTGGCCGGGGTAGGCAACGACCCCCGCGAAGACCGCTATTTCAACATCTACAGCCAGGCCACCCGCTACGACGAGCAGGGCCTGTTTGTGAAACACTGGCTCCCCGAACTAGCCAACGTACCTGGCCCCAAAATCCACCTGGTGCCGCTGCTGAACCGCTCCGAACAGCAACAATATGACGTGGCCCTGGGCAGCACCTACCCCATGCCCACGGTAGATATGAGCCGTTGGCTGAAGAAGTAAGTATTGGCTGGAAATAAAAAATCTGGGTTTTTAAAAAGTTTTTTCGGGTTTTATCTTATTCGTAACATCCGGCCTTTTCCAAACGGCGTATACTTCTTGCTTCCTCCGAACAACCGGGGAAAGTAAAGCAAACAGTCTACGATTATGGAACAAGTAAACACAGTACCCGAGTCGCCGACCCGCATCGAAGGAGTGGGCCGCCGGTCATTCCTGCGCTACGTGGGTGGGGCCGCCGTGGTAGGAGGAATTCTTTCGTCCTGCACCCCAAACGATGCCATCAGTACCTCATCAGTACCAACCAACGACCTCATGAAGTATGCCAAGCAAAAAGGCAACGGCATGACCGTGGATCTGGGTACGGGCGAGATCGCCATCCTGAACTATGCCTACGCGCTGGAGCAGTTGGAAGCCGCCTATTACGAAGCCCTGTTGGCCAACCCCTACGACGGGATGACCATGATGGAGCGCACCCTGTTCCAGGACATCCGGGATCATGAGGTGATTCACCGCGAGTTTTTCAAGCGGGCATTGGGTTCAGCCGCCATTCAGGGCCTGACCCCCAACTTCAGCGGCATCAACTTCAAGCAGCGGTCGGTAGCCATCGATTTGGCCCGTCAGTTCGAAGATGTGGGTGTAACGGCCTACAACGGTGCCGGTAAGTACCTCAAAACGGATGCCTACCTGATCACAGCCGGTAAAATTGTGTCGGTGGAAGCCCGCCATGCCGCCCTGCTGAGCGAACTCCAGTTCCCCAACCAAACCGCCTTCGCCGGCGACCTGCCCATCGACGGTTTCGGCCTGGAGCGGTCACGGGAGCCGGGTGCCGTGTTGGCCATTGCCAACGCGTTTGTGATGGAGAATTTGACCATCTCACTGGCTTAATCCATTCTTTTCACCGAACAAAAGACATTCCGCAATGAATCTGCAAAATATTCTCAACGAGTTAGAGACCGTCGACGGAGAAATCATCGACCGCCTCGCTCATGTATCGCGCCGCAACATGTTCAGCATGATGACGCGCAAAGCTACTGCCGCTGCCGTGGCTGCCCCCGCCCTGATGGCCACCGCCCTGAGCAGTGCCTATGGCCAATCGGGATTGCCCGCCGTGGTGGTAAACGTGCTGAACTTCGCCCTGACGCTGGAGTACCTGGAGGAAGAATTTTACATCCGGGGTACCAACACGCCCGGTCTTATTCCGAGCCAGTTCTCGATGGTTTTTGCCCAAATCCGTAAGCACGAAGAAGCCCACGTGCGGCTGTTGCGTTCGGTGTTGGGTAGCCAGGCCGTATCGAAGCCCGCCTTCGATTACACGGCCAAAGGTATGTTCAACGATGTGTTCACCAACTTCCAGACCTACGCTGCCGTTTCGCAGGCGTTTGAGGATACGGGTGTACGGGCCTACGCCGGTCAGGCAACCAACCTCAAGTCGGCTCCGGCCATTCTGGAGGCTGCCCTGAACATTCACTCGGTAGAAGCTCGCCACGCGGCGCGGATTCGTCAGTTGCGCGGGTTCAAAGGCTACATCACCAAGTCGGATGCCACGGGTTTGCCCGCCGCCATCTACGCCGGTAACGATGTGGTGAACCAACTGGGTATCGACCTGAACGGCATTGCCGGTAAGTCGTTCGATGCCATCACCGAATCATTCGATGAGCCGCTGACCATGGATCAAGTGCTGGCCATTGTGCGGCCATTTTTGGCCTAACGCAACGTACCTGCGCTTTACGCGGGAAATTCAAAGTGCAAACGCCCGGCAGGTTTTTTACTGGCCGGGCGTTTGCGTTTAGCACTGTTTAGGATTTTAATTTCTGAACAGCTTCTTTACTTTTGCCCCCGGCCCATGACACTCAGCGTAATTATTCCCACCTTCAACGAAGCCGACACCATCCGGCAGGTTATCCAGGACGTGTTTGCTTATGCCCAAAGCCAGCCCCCGGAAGTGGTGGTGGTAGATGCGGGCAGTACCGACGGCACCCCCGCGTTGGCCCGGCAAGCGGGAGCCACCGTGCTCACAGCCACCACACCGGGCCGCGCCGCCCAGATGAACCACGGTGCCCGCCACACCACCGGCCAGGTGCTCTATTTTGTCCATGCCGATGTGCGTCTCCACCCCGATTTTCTGCCCGATATTCAGCACGCCACCGAGGCGGGCGCACAGGCGGGCCGCTACAGGTTCCGGTTCAATTCAGACCGGGCCATGCTGCGAATTAATAGTTACAGCACGCGCTTTGGCGGTGCCCTCAGCCGGGGCGGCGACCAAACGTTGTTCATCACCCGAACACTTTTTGAGCGACTTGGCGGTTTCAACGAGCGGTTTGTGATTATGGAAGATTTCGACCTTATCCGGCGCATCGAGCAGCACACGCCGCTCACCGTTATTCCGAAAGAGGTGGTGGTGTCGGCCCGGAAATATGAGCAGAACTCGTGGCTGCGGGTGCAATTAGCCAACCTCGCCGCCGTGGCTCTCTTTTCGTGCCAGGTCTCGCCCGCCCGCATTGCCCGCGCTTACCGGGCCATGTTGCACTAAAAAACCGGACACACGGCCTCGGCAACGTACCTGAACTGGGTATAACCAATGTCAATTTTGTACACAAAGCAGCAAATTTTGGATTAAAGGCTTTTAATCCTGCCGCCAGAGTTGGAACTTTGTTACTGCATATGTTCATGCTCAACCCTTCAAACCCCTTCTCTTCATGAAGCAACTGCTACAAAAATTTCTGTTGCCGGTTTACCTGTGTCTGTCCGTAACCCTGGGCATGGCGCAAAACCGGGAACTTCGCGGCAAAATAACCTCCTCGGAAGACAACCGCCCCGTGCCGGGGGCCAGCATCGTGGTGTTGGGCACCGCCCGTGGCACCACCGCCGATGCCGAGGGCAACTACCGCCTCCAGGCCAACGTGGGCCAAACCCTGCGCGTGAGCTTCATCGGCAATAAATCGCGCGATGTGGTGGTGGGCAACGCCGAAGTGATCGATATTGTGCTCCAGGCCGACGACAACCAACTGAACGAAGTAGTGGTGACGGCCCTGGGCGTGAAAGAAAAAACTCGTTCGTTGGCCTACGCCACGCAGGTAGTAGACGGTAAAGTGATTGCCGAAACTCAGCGCGACAACTTCCTCAACGCCCTCAACGGGCGGGTGGCCGGTGCGTCTATCACGCCCACCAGCGGCAACCCCGGCGCGTCTACGTCTATCACCCTGCGCGGCATCAGTTCCATTGGCGGCAACAACCAACCGCTGTTTGTGGTCGATGGCTTGCCGATTGATAACCGCACCTTCAGCCAGGGGGCGTTGGTGTCCGATTCGCCCAACCGCAATAACGATTACCAGAACCGGGGTGCCGACATTAACCCCAATGATATTGAGACCCTTACCATCCTGAAAGGCCCCGAAGCCACCGCCCTCTACGGCATCGATGCTGCATCGGGTGCCATTGTGATCACGACCAAGAAAGGAACGAGTGGCCGGGGGAAAATCAGCTACGACAACGCCTTCCGCTTCGATGAAGTCTATCGGTATCCGGCGTTCCAGAGAACGTTTGGCCCCGGCGACAACGGCACCTTCACGGTACCGACCCGCCTGTATTTCGGCCCCCGCTACCCGGCAGACGTACCCCTGTTCGACAACGTGCAGAATTTTTTCCGAACCGGCTACACCAACCGCCACAACCTGGGTCTGGAAGGCGGAAACGACCGCAGCACCTTCCGGCTGAGCGTGGGCTACACCAACCAACAGGGCGTGGTGCCCACCACCGACTACAAACGGCTGTCGGTACGGCTATCCGGCACCAGCAAAATAAACAACAAACTGGAGGTCAGTTCGTCGTTCAATTTTCTGAACACCAACAACACCAAAGTAGCCAAAGGAGCGGGCAGCACCTTGTTGGCCCTGCTCTCGTGGCCCCAGACGGACGATGCGCGGAACTACACCAACAACGACGGTACGCGCCGCCGCCTGAACCCCAACAGCGACGCGCAGGACATCGACAACCCGTTTTTCGATGCCTACAAAAACCGCAACAGCGACCAGAACAACCGCGTTTTGGGCAACGTGACGCTGACCTACGACCCCACCACCTGGCTGAAAGTGCAGACCATTTTGGGAGCCGACGTATACTCTACGGCGGGCAACCTGCTGTTCCACCCCCAGTCGAACCGGGGCATTTCGACGCGGGGCAGCCTCGAGAATTTTACCGAACTGAACCAGTTATTCAACGGCCAACTGCTGGTTACGGGCAAGAAACAGATCGGCAAAATTGGTACGTCGCTGTTGCTGGGTACGTCGTTCGATGACCGCCGGTACAGCGTGGATGCTATTCGGGGCGAACAGTTTTACGAAGTGGATTTCAACGGTATCAACAACACGCCGCCCACCACCCAACGAGCCAAAAACACACTGAACCTGGTACGTCGGCAGGCGGTGTTCGGGCAGTTTCAGGCCAGCTACGAGAGCATGCTCTACCTGACCGTGACCGGGCGAAATGACTGGTCGAGCACGCTGCCCATTGCCAACCGGTCGTTCTTCTACCCCTCGGTGGGAACCAGCTTTGTGCTGACTGAACTGCCTGGTCTTCAGGGCGGTAAGGTGGTCTCGTTTGCCAAATTGCGAGCTTCGTATGCTGAAGTGGGTAAGGATGCTCCAGTGCCCTACATCACCAAAGCCAACCTCGGCCCACAGTTTACCACTGGCGGCGGGCTGGCCCTGGGCGTAACGGGCGGCAACCCCGACCTGGTGCCCGAACGCACCACATCTTACGAAATCGGGACGGACATTCGGTTCCTCAACGGTCGGTTGAGCCTGGACGCGGCCTATTTTAACCGCCGCGCCGAAAACCAGATTTCGGCCCCGCGCCTGAGCTACGGCACCGGTTTTATTCTGCAATACCTCAACAGCGGTACCATTGAAAGCCGTGGGTTTGAACTGCTGCTGACGGGCAACCCCGTGCGGCGTAAGGACTTCAACTGGGACGTGTCGGTCAACTTCACCCGCAACAACAGCACGGTGCTGAGCCTGCCCGCCGACCAGCCGGAGTTTTATATTGCCGAAACCTGGATGTTTACCAACGTCAGAAACAGCCTGTTTCTGAACCGACCCGCCACTACGTTTGGCGGTAATGACTACGTGCGCAATACCAAGGGCGATATTCTGATTAACCCCGCCAACGGATTCCCCGTTAAAAACCCCAATTTCACCGAAATTGGCGACCGGAACCCGCTCTTTACGATGGGGCTGACCAACACCTTCCGCTACAAAAACTTCACCCTGTCGGGCCTACTCGACATTCGGCGGGGCGGCGACGTGTTCAACGCCAACGAGTTGTTTTTGTACACAACCGGCCTGAGCACCCGCACCCTGGACCGCGAAACACCCCGCGTGGTGCAGGGCGTACTGCGCGACGGCCTGGAAAACACGGCCCGGCCCACAACAAACACCATTCAGATTACGCCCGTGACCCGCAACGATTTCTACAACTTAGCCTACGTGGAATCTGATTTCATTGAGCGCAACATCAACTGGTTGCGGCTGCGCGATGTGACGCTCAGGTACGTGTTTCCGGCCAGTGTGCTGGGTACCAACAAGCTTGTGCGCGGGGCCAGCGTGTTTTTCACCGGCACCGATCTGTTTTTGATCACCAACTACACCGGTGCCGACCCGTCGGTCAACGGCCTGAACCCATCGGTGGGGGGTAGCGGTGCCGCCGGGTTCGACTATGGCACCATTGCCACGCCACGCGGCTACGCTTTGGGGTTGCAAATTCAACTGTAAACGGTTCATACCTCACTTTTTTCGCGTGGTTCCCACCGCGTACATACCATGAGACAATCCATTTTTGTAGCCGTTCTGTTCCTGTTTGTGGGGCTGAGTGGCTGTACTAACTACCTGAATGTGAACGACAACCCGGCCACACCGCAAATTGTCAGTTCGCAGGTGCTATTGCCGCCTATGTTTGCCCAGATGGTTCGGGGCGAAATTTTCGACAGCCGGTTTGCGGGGTCATACATCCAGAACTGGGCCAGCACCACCGCCGGTAACGTCTGGGACCGGCACGGGTATTTGGTCAGCAGAGATGAGGGGGCCGACAAATGGCGGTCGCACTATTTCGGAAATGGCAAAAACCTGTTCCTCATCATAGACGAAGCCACGGCCTCCAACCGCCCGGCCTACGCCGGCATTGCCAAAGCCATCTGGGCCTGGAGCTTGCAATCGACCACGGATTGGCACGGCGACATGATTGTGAAACAAACGTTTGATTTTCCGCGCTACTCGTTCGATTTTGACGGGCAGGAGGTGGCCTATGCCGAAGCCGTTACCTACGCCAACCTGGCCCTGGCCGATCTGGCCAAAGACGACCCGCTTTCGCCCGTGACCATTGCCCGCGCCGACCTGGTGTATGCCGGCGACCGCGCCAAGTGGAGCCGGTTTGCCAACGGGGTGCTGGCCCGCAACGCCAACCACATCAGCAACAAAGCCAGCTACAAACCCGACGACGTGATTGCGTTTGTGGACAAAGCGATGGCCAGCAACGCCGATAATTTTCTGGCTCCCCACGCCGGCACCAACACCGACGATGCCAACTTTTTCGGCCCGTTGCGCAACAACCTGGGTGGTTTTCGGCCCACCATCTTCGCCATGAACCTGGTAAACGGAACCACCCTGGGCGCACCCGACCCACGGCAGGGATTGTTGTTTAACGCCTCGTCTGATGGTACGTTCCGTGGCATTGCCTCTACGCAGGGCGACCCCAACGCGGCGGGTTCGGCTACGTTTATACCCACGTTCTGGGGCGGCAACACCATTGCCCTCTCAGGCACGGGGCGCGGCATGTTCCGCGACAACGCGCCCTTCCCCATTATGACCTACGGCGAAATGCAGTTCATTAAAGCCGAAGCAGCCTTCCGCAAGGGCGACCGCGCTTTGGCCCTGACGGCCTACCGCAACGGCATCAACGCCAGTTTTGACCTGCTCAACAGTCTGGAACTGGATGTGGCCAAACGAATCACCGCCGCCCAGCGCACCACCTACCTGGCCAGCAAAGCCGTGGCCCAAACCGCCGCCGACCTGACGCTGAGCAACATTATGCTCCAAAAATACATTGCCATGTACGGCCACGGAATGCTGGAAACCTGGGTAGACCTGCGGCGTTTTCAGTACAGCGCCGACACCTACACTGGCTTCACCATCCCGACCAGTTTATTCCCCGACAACAGCGGGAAACCAGTGCAACGGGTGCGCCCCCGGTTCAACTCCGAATACATGTGGAACGCGTCTTCCCTGGCTAAAATTGGAGCCGATAAACTCGATTACCACACCGTACCGATGTGGTTCGCTCAACCCTAACCCGCTCTCAATCATGCGATTATACCTTCTTTTTTGTTTGGCACCCCTACTGACAGCGTGCGGTTCTAAACACGATGTTTCTATCAATCAGACCTATCCCACCGGGGCCAGAGTCAAATTTGTACACGCCGTTGTGGATGGCCCGGCGGTGAACGTGTTTGCCAACGATACAAAACTGAACGGCACTGCTCTGACCTACGGAACTGTTTTTCCGACCGAATATTCGGTGATTGCCCCCGGTGCCGCCACGCTGAAAGTGAGCACGGTGGCATCGGGTACGGTGGCCGAAGCCACAATACTATCCGCCCCCTTCACCTTCGAGTCAGAGAAATACTACTCGGTCATTGCCACGGGTGCGGCCTCCGGCACGGTAGCAACGCCATCAACGCTGGTGCTAACCGACGATTTGAACGTACCTGACCCGTCGAAGAACTACATCCGGGTGCTGAACCTGGTCATTAACGGCCCTGCCATTGACCTGGGTATCGGCACGGGCGATGCGCTGCTGACCAATGTGGCCCGCAACACCGCCTCCGATTACATTGCTGTTGACCCCAACGCGGCCACGGCTCCGTATTCGTTTCAGGTCAGAACCACCGGCACCCGCACCCTGGTAGCCCCCGCGCTTGCGTTCAATACGCTGAACCGGGGCCGTAAAATCACCCTCGTTGTCCGGGGGGCTGTGGGCCGCACCGGTGCCCCCGCCCCCACCGTGGGGAGTTATACGGTGCGGTAGTTGGCATAGCCCCCCAACCCCCTAAAGGGGGCTTTTGATCCGAGAGAGGTACGCTCGCGTCAGCTTTAGCCCCCTTTAGGGGGTTGGGGGTTACGCCGAGCCATATCCCTCCACAAAAAAGGCCGTTGCTACGTAGCAACGGCCTTTTTTTATGCCCCGATAAACGTCTGCCATTCGGCGAGTTGTTCTTTGCGCAACACGCGGGGAAACTTGTTTTGGCCACCCAGTTTGCCCCGCGCCTCCATCCAATCGTAGAAGGTTTGGGTGGGCAACACGGTCAGGAACACCTCCGTTAGGGCGTGTTGGCGTTCCACGGCGTAGTCGTCGTTGAGGGCTTTCAAATGCATGTCGATCCGGTTGCGGAGGTCGTCGGCATCCACCACGCCGTCGGCACCAACGTACCAGTGGTGGGCAAAGAGGGGGTCATGGTTGATGCCCGCCACCGTGAACTCGCGCACGTCGAGGTGTAACTCCCGCGCCGAGAGTTCCACGGCCTTGTTCATGTTATCAACGGAGAGGTGTTCGCCGCAGAGGCTGAGGAAGAATTTGGTGCGCCCGGTGATGACAATTTCAGCATCGGGCACCGACACAAACCGAATCGTGTCGCCGATGAGGTACCGCCACGTACCGGCGCAGGTGGAGAGCAGCAGGGCATATTCGCGGCCCGCCTCCACCTCATCGATCATCAGGGTTTGGGGGTTTTCGACCATCACACCATCGGCAGAAAAATTGGTCTCGTTGAAAGGCACAAACTCGTGGAAGATGCCGTTGTTGAGCACCAGTTGCATACCCTCGGCCTGGGGGTGGGTCTGGTAGGCAATAAACCCCTCGGAGGCCAGGTACGTCTCGATGTAGGTGATGGGGTGGGCCAGCAGCTTCTCGAAACCGGTTTTGTAGGGTTCGAACGATACGCCGCCGTGGCAAAAAACGGCCAGGTTGGGCCAAATGTCATGAATGGTTTTGACCTTGTAATGGGCAATAATTTTCTCCATCAGCAACTGAATCCAGGCCGGTACGCCTACCACATAGCCAATATCCCAACTGGCGGCCTGCTCCGTAATCTCGTCCAGTTTGGTGCCCCAGTCGCGTTCGCGGGCAATTTCGGGGCCGGGTTTGTAGAACCGCTGGAACCAAAACGGAATCTGGCTGGCCGTGATGCCGCTCAAATCGCCCTCGAAATGGCCCTGCCGGTTGTTAAGTTCGGTGCTGCCGCCCAGCATGAGGTAGCCTTTTTCGTAGAGCGAAGCGGGCAGGTGCTGGTACGTTCCCAGGGTCAGAATTTGGCGAACACCCGTTTTCTGGATGGCCTTGCTCATGGCTTTGGTCACGGGAATATACTTGGAAGCCGCCTCCGACGTACCTGAGCTAAGCGCAAAATAGTTAACCCGCCCCGGCCAGGTCACGTTCTTCTCGCCCGCCAACGACCGGTGCCACCACTCGGCAAAAATCCGGTTGTAGTCGCAGACCGGCACGGTGCGTTTATAGGCTTCGTAGAACGCCCGTTCGGAGCCGAAATGACCTTGCCGTAGTACTTCATCGAACCCAAATTGTTGCCCAAACGCCGTGTATCGGGCTTTTTCCACCAGTTTGAGCAACGTTTTTTTCTGCGCCCGAAACGGGTTCAGTTTTTTCCGCCGCCGCTGCACCACGTTCGTCAGCCGTATGCCGCGTTTGAGTAAACTCCCAAGAATTGCCATAGGTTTTTTGTTCTGGTCACATCCCCCACTCGTTCATGGTCACCATCGTGTCGTAGGCCGTCAAGTCATACTGGCACGGCACCACCGACACGTAATTTTGCGACAGGGCATACTCGTCGGTGTCTTCGCCGGGGTCGTTATTCACAAATTCGCCCGCGAGCCAGAAGTACCGCCGCCCGTGGGGGTCGCGGCGTTCGTCGAAAATTTCTTGCCATTTGGCATCGGCTTGTCGGCAAATTTTTACGCCTTTGAGGGGTTCCGGGCTTCGGGCGGGGAAGTTCACGTTCAGGGCCACGCCCTTCTTGATGCCCCGCTCCAGCACGTGGCGGGTGATGCTGAGAATATACTCGCGGGTGTGCGAAAAGTCGGGTTCGCGGCTGAAATCGCCCAGCGAGAAGCCAATGGCGGGGATGCCCTCGATGGCCGCTTCGATGGCCGCCGACATGGTGCCCGAATACAGGATGCTGATGGCCGAATTGCTGCCGTGGTTGATGCCGCTCACCACCAAATCGGGGGCGGTATCTTTCAGGATGTGATGCTTGGCCAGCTTCACGCAGTCGGCGGGGGTGCCCGAACATTCGTAGGCGGGCAAGTCGGGGAAAACCGTGGTGGGGTAGAGCCTCAACGGGTTGGCAATGGTGATGGCATGGCCCATACCCGATTGCGGGCTGTTGGGGGCCACCACCACCACTTCGCCCAGTTCCTGCATACAGGCCACCAAGAAGGCGATGCCCTGCGAGGTAATCCCGTCGTCGTTGGTGACTAAAATCAGTGGTTTTTTGGCAGGCATAGCGGCGTTGTTTTCGGGGATAAAGGTACAACCAGAAGTAAAGCGCACAGGTACGTTGTTGGCGGTACCGCCCGGCCAATTGGCAATTGGCTTCCGTTGGCTGGTTGTTCTGACCGTTGCCTAAGTGGTTGAGCCGTTGCGGGGGTTGGGTGGCCTACCTTGTTGCCAAAACCAAACTCATTTGCCCATGAAACGCCGCTCCTTTCTGCCCGTGCCCTTGTTTGCGCCGCTAGTGGCCGGTTTGGCACCCCGCACTTTTTCAATCCCCACCCTACCCGACGACCGGAAGAGTATGCTGGTCAGGGCGGGACAAGACCGAACCAACAACGGGTTTCGGTTTCTGGATGCCCAGTTCAACGTGGTCGTATCCGGCGCGGATACCGAAGGCAAGTGCGTTATTTTCGACACGGTTCGGCACGAAAAAATCGGCCCGTTTCTGCACACCCACACCAACTGCGACGAGTGGTTTCGGGTGGTGGACGGCGAATTTAAAATGCAGGCCGGGGAAGAAACCCTTTGGCTAAAAGCCGGTGACTCGCTGATGGTGCCCAGGGGCATGAAACACGCCTTTGTGAAAACCAGCGAAGGCCCGGCCCGGCTCATTGTGATGCACATGCCCGCCGTGACGATGGAAGAATACTTCCGGGCGGCCCTCAAGCAAGCCGACCATTCGCCGGAAGGGCTGCGGGCACTGGCCGAACAACACGGCATGACCGTGGTGGGGCCACGCCTCTTGCCCGACTGATGCCGAACAAGCCCGCCGCGCCGGGTGTTGTGTTGGAAAAAAAGCACCGCAAAGACGCGAAGGTTCACCGCAAAGACGCAAAAGGTAGGCGCAAAGAGCGCAAAGATTTTTTTGCGAAACCCTTTGCGCCCTTTGCGCCTACCTTTTGCGTCTTTGCGGTAAAAAAACCATGCAACCAAACGAAAAACTTGATCGCATCATCGAAGCCCGGATGAAGTTGAAACGCCGTTTCGACGAAAAAATGGCCACTACTCCCTCCGTCACTGACCCCAACCCGCGTGGCAAAGGCCCCGCCAACCGCCACGGAATGCCGCAAGTGCCCGTGGGCCAAACCGTGACTGCCAAATGGCCCGTACTCGACCTGGGCTACCAACCCGCCATTCCGCTCGACAAGTGGCAACTGAATCTGGACGGCGAAGTGAACCACCCCACCCGCCTGAAGTGGGCCGACCTGATGGCCCTGCCGCAGGTGGAAGACACCAGTGATTTTCACTGCGTAACCACCTGGTCGCGGCTCGACGTACCCTGGGTGGGGGTGCGCTTTGCTGACCTCGCCGCCCTAGTTGACCCCAAAGGCTCGGCCACGCACATTATGTGCTACGGCTATGACGGCTACGCCACGAATGTGTCATTGGAAGAAGCCCTGAAACCCGATGTGCTGCTGGTACATACTGCTGATGGTCAGCCACTTACCCGCGAACACGGTGGGCCACTCCGCATGATTACGCCGCAACTATACGCCTGGAAGGGAGCCAAATGGATTAAGCGCATTGAGTTTATGGCGGGCAACCGGCTTGGTTTTTGGGAAGAACGCGGCTACTCAGACACGGCCTACCCCTGGCGAAATGACCGGTATAGCTGAACGAGTTTATTCGCCCACAAACACCCGGATTGGCTCTACCAAACCGGGCAATTGCTTTTCCAGATAGGCCCGCTCGCTGGGCGACCATTGGCGGGCTTGCCCAAACACACACGGTTGCAGGATGCCCCAAAGCTGCCCCTCGGCCTGTACGTGGCCGTGGATGAGGGCGCGGTGGCCGAAAGTTTTGCGCTCAAAATCCTGGTTAAGCACCTCAGGGCTAGCCGTTTCCACATCGTTCACGTAGACGGTTGGCTGCATGGCCAACCCCGCCCGGATAAGCGGGTCTTCGGCGGGCAGGTCGGTGGTGTCGGGTTGCCAGTGGGGCTGGATGGTGTCGGGAATAGCGTCGTTGCGCCGCCACTGAAAGGCGGTTCGGCCCCGCTCCTGCGCGGGTTGGCGGATGTAGAGAAAGCAACGGTCGGCGTTCAGGTACGTACCTACGGCCTCAACGGTTTGCTGCAAAAATGCCTCGGCGGCTTTGGGGGTCATCATACCAACCAAACCGTTTTGGCAGTAAGTTGGTCGAAAAAAGTGCCTAAAACCTAACAACGCCCCTTGCTACTCATTGTACCCTGGCTGTGGGTGAACGGCCTCACCCTTTGGCCGTTTGTGCTAGTTCGGCAACCCAACCCCTCGGCGCGGCTGCTCAACCACGAACGCATTCACCTGCGGCAACAGCTTGAACTGGGCATACTGCCGTTTTATGTCTGGTATCTGGCCGAATATGCGTACTGGCGGTTTCGGGGCAAACGCCACTACGAAGCCTACCGCGCCATCGGGTTCGAGCGCGAAGCCTTTGATAATGACCACAACCCAACGTACCTGCGCACGCGCCCGGTTTGGGGTTTTCTGCGGCAACAGCACCCCCGCTAACCCAACTCTTCGGCACCAACCGCTACTTTTGTGGCCTGTTTTGCGAACACCCTATGATTCTGGCCTTCACCATCTGCTCTGTCAACTACCTGGCCCAAGCCCGCACCCTGGGCGATTCGCTCTGGCAAACCAACCCCCACTGGACGTTTGTGATTGGCCTGGTAGATGACCTGGCCCGCGCCAACCTGCCCGCCCACTTGCTGCCCGCCTACCCCCTGCTGGAGGTGGCCGCGCTCAACATCCCCGGTTTTGCCAACATGTGCGCCCGCTACGACATCACGGAGCTGAACACGGCGGTGAAGCCGTTTTTTATCGAACACTTCTTCCAAACCCCGCCCGGCCCTGCCGCCAACGTACCTGACGCGGTAATTTATTTCGACCCCGATATCATTGTCTTTCAGCCCCTTACCCACCTCGAAACCGCGCTACTGACCAACAGCCTGGTGCTTACCCCCCACACCCTGGCCCCCACCCCCGACTGGGAAACGCCCAACGAGCAACAGCACCTGCAAACGGGCATTTTCAACCTCGGTTTCATTGGCCTCCGCCACGATGCCACCGCCCGGCAGTTTGTGGGCTGGTGGCAGGAACGCCTCCGGTACGAGTGCCGCCTTGACCTCTGCGCGGGCCTGTTCGTAGACCAGCTTTGGGTAAACTTTGCGCCGGTCTACTACCCTAACGTGCTGATTGAGACCCACAAAGGCTACAACGTGGCCTACTGGAACGTACATGAACGTCACCTGACCCGCCGCGCCGATACCTGGTACGTGACCGACCTAAACCCGGATGTAGCTCCGACCGATGGGGTGCCGCTCCAGTTTTTCCACTTCAGCGGCTACGGCGTACAGCAGCCCGACCATATCTCCAAATACCAGACCCGCTACACCTTTGCCCAACGCTCCGACTTGGTGCCGCTGTTTCAACTGTACCATAACCGCCTGATTCTGAACGACAACGATACCTACCGGGCTTACCCCTGCGCCTACATAAAACCGCCCGCCGTGCTGTACTACACCGCCGCACGCCGGTGGCTTAACGGGCCGTTGCGGCGGCTGGCCAACCGCCTGGGTTGAGCCGCCCGCGTCTGTGCATACCTTTGCAGGGCAGCAAAAATTTTCCCGTGAGCGTTTGCATCGTTATTCCGGTCTATAAAAATACCCTCACCCCCCACGAGCAGGTCTCGCTCCGGCAGTGTGTGCGGGTGCTGGGCCAACACCCACTCGTGCTGGTCATGCCTGTCTCGCTCAACGCCGCCCCCCTGCTTGCGGCCATTGCCGAAGCCCGCCAAAACACCAACGTACCTGCGCCCGAAGTGGCCGTGGTGCGCTTTGCCGACGACTTTTTTCAGTCGGTGCAGACCTACAACCGGCTCATGTTATTGCCCGCTTTCTACCAGGCTTTTGCCCACCACGAGTACCTGCTCATTCACCAACTCGATGCCTTCGTTTTCCGCGACGACCTGGACTACTGGTGCCGCCGGGGTTACGACTATGTGGGTGCCCCCTGGCTTCGCGACCAGGATTTCAGTGGTTCCTGGGCCGAAACCTGGTTCAACGCCAAAAAAACCGTGGCTCGCTGGCTCAACCTTCGCCAAGCCGATGGCATCCGGCCTAAACAAATCATCACGCTCAATGCCGTGGGCAACGGCGGGCTGTCGTTGCGGCACGTGGCCAATGCGCTTGGGGCCTTGCGGCGGTTTGGCGGGCGGGCGGTAGCCTACGAAACCGGGGCGATGCACGAGTTTAACGAAGACGTGTTTTGGGGGGTAGAAGTGAACCGCTACTGGCCCCACCTGCGCGTACCTGACTTCCGAACGGCCCTGCATTTTGCGGTCGAATTTTATCCCGAACGAGCCGTAAACCACTACAACAAGGGGCAATTACCTTTTGGGTGCCACGCCTGGGACATTCACGGCACCGACTTTTGGCGACCTATTTTTGCGCAGTATGGCCACACCATCTAGCCCCCGCCCCCGCCTGTCGGTGGCCCTTTGCACCCGCAACGGAGCCGCCCACCTGCCCCGCCAATGGCAGAGTTTGCTGGCACAAGACTGGCTCCCCGACGAAGTAATTGTGAGCGACGATGCCTCTGCCGACGGTACGCCAGACCTGATGTTGGCCTGGGCCAAAACGGCTCCTTTTGCCGTGACGTTGCTGAAAAACGCTGCGCCGCTGGGGGTCAACGCCAACTTTGGGCAAGCCATTGGGGCCTGCACCGGCGACCTTATTTTCATCTGTGACCAGGACGACGAGTGGTTTCCCGAAAAAACCCGAACCCTGGCCACGTACCTGGCCAACCACCCCCAGCACGAAGCCGTTTTTGCCAACGCCACCGTGGCCGATGCCGACCTGCACCCCACCGGGCGGCTGTTCTGGGAGGTAGTGCGGTTTGGCCCCACCGAACAGGCCCAATGGCTGGCGGGGCAAGCCCTGCACGTGCTGCTGGGCGGCAACCGGGTCATGGGCTGCACCCTGGCCTTGCGGGCGGGCTTCCGGGCGCGGGCGTTGCCCATACCCGAAACGTTGCCCGGCGGCTACATCTACGACGGGTGGCTGGCCCTGATGGCGGCGGCCACCAACCAGCTTGGGTTTGTGAACCAGCCCCTGCAACACTACCGCACCCACCCCGCCCAGCAGGTGGGCGTGGCCCCCCCGCCCGCCGGGCCACCCGTGCGCTTCACCGACCGGTTTAACCGCCCCCGTGCGCTGAAACTGGCTCCGTTTTTGGCCGAACAACGTACCTGGCAAACCCTGCTGGCGTTGGTGCAGGAACGGGTCGGGGCAGAGGCTGTTTCGTTGGAACAATTGCAAAACCGATTGTCGCACAGCACCTTGCGAGCCACGCTACCGCCCGGCAAACTTGGCCGCGTGTGGCCCATTGCCAACAGTTTGCTGGCGGGCCGCTACCACCGCTACGCCGATGCCGAAGCCAACGCCTTAGCCCCCTATTTGGCCGCCCTCGGCGACCTCCTGGAATAATGCTCCTCACTGTCTGCACCATCCGGCAACTATCTCAGGCCCATGCACTTGGTCAGAGTTTTCTGCGCCACCACCCCGCCCGCCCGTTCCTGATTGGCCTGGCCGACAACCCCGATAACCTGCCCCCCAGTTGGGCCTCGCCCCACCCCCTGCTCACCCTCGCCGACGTGGGGCTGACTACCCCGGAAATAGCCCGCCGAGCCGAACAGTACACGCCCACCGAGTTTGTGGCTTCGTGCAAACCGGCTTTTGTGCGGGCTGCGCTGGAACGCGCCGGAGACCAAAACCTGCTCTACGCCGACCCCTCGGCTTTTGTCTACGCGCCACTCGATACGCTTTTCGATACCCTCGATACCCACAGCGCGTGGCTCAGTCCGCACTGGCTTTCGGCCCCGGCAGACGGGCTTTTTCCCGACGAAAAATACGTGCAAAGCGTGGGGCTGTACAGTGGCGGACTGCTGGGCTTTTCGGCCAAACACCCCCAAACCGCCGCCCTGTTGGCCTGGTGGGAAGCGCGCACGGCCCACCGCGCCCACCTCGATTTTTGCGCCGGGCAATGCCTCGACCAACGGTGGCTCATGCACCTGCCCACGTTGTTTGGCGATGTGGAAATCCTGAAAAACCCCGGTGTGCAGGTGGCCGTCTGGAACCTGCCTCACCGCCGCCTTAGCCGTACCCAAACGGGCTGGCAAGTGGCGCATGAATCAGAAACAACGCCCCTCCTCACCGCCGATTTTCGGGGGTTGACCCGCCCCGACGAAGGACTGTTTCGGGCGCAAAACCGCCTCCAGGTACGTACCCGGCCCGACGTGGGGGCGTTGCTGACCGAATACCGCGCCGCCTGTTTGCCCCACCAAAACCCCGCCCTGAGCCAAACGCCCCCCGCCCACGGCCAACGTCCCGAACCGGTGGTGCGGCGGGGCTGGCGGCAAACGGCTTTCCAACGGCTGAACCAACTCAGCCACTGGATTGCTACCGTGCCGGTGAAACCGCTGCATCGCTAAGTGAACCGTTTGGTCAGAATCTTGGAAAAACCGACCTTTTCTGGCTAATTTGCGGCCTGTTTCTCAAAAAAATACAACCTTGTTTTCTCAGTCAATGAACATACTGTACGACCACCAGGCCTTCACGGGCATGACCTATGGCGGTGTGACCCGGTACTTTTACGAACTGATGAACGCCTACAGTACCCGCCCCGGTATTGATTTTGAGCTGTCGTTGCAATTTTCCAACAACGAATATCTGGACAAGGCCAGTTTTAGCCAACACCACCGCTACGGCTTTTCGCAGTGGCGCAACGTGAGTCGGCTGGCCTCGGTGGTGAACCGGATGTACAGCAGCCAACGGGTGCGCCGGGGCGATTTTACGGTCTTTCACCCTACCTATTTCCACAATTATTTTCTGGAAAACCTGGGCAAAAAACCCCTCGTTGTCACCTTCCACGATGCCACCAGCGAACGCTACGGCAAGCAATTCCCCGACGTGGGCGAGCACCTGACGGCGGCTAAAAAAATCCAGCTCGCCCGCGCCGACCGCATCATTGCCGTGTCGGAGTTTTCAAAGCAGGAAATTCTGCGGTTCTTCCCCGTTGACGAACGCAAAATCGAGGTCATTCACCTGGGTACGTCGTTTGGCCAACGCCACGCCCACGTACCCACCGTGCCCGGCACCCACCCCTACCTGCTGTTTGTGGGTAAACGCGGCCTGTACAAAAATTTCGACGGGTTCTTCCGCGCCCTGCGGCCCCTATGGCAACAGCACCCCAACCTGCACCTGATTTGCGCCGGGGGCGGGGCGTTCACCAAAGAAGAAAAAGTCCAATTCAGAGCCGCCGGGGTAGAACAGCGCATACACCACCGCACCATCACTGACCTGTCGCTTTACGAACTGTATCACCACGCCGAAGCATTTGTGTTTCCGTCGCTCAACGAGGGGTTCGGCATTCCGGTGCTGGAGGCCTTTGGGGCGGGGTGCCCGGCGGTGCTCAGCAACCACAGTTCGCTGCCCGAAGTGGGGGGCGATGCCGCGCTTTATTTCGACCCCAAAGAACCGGATTCCATTACCACTTCGCTGGAAAAAGTCTTGACCGACAGCACGTTACGGAAGCAACTCCGCCAACGCGGCACGGAACGGCTGGCCAATTTTTCGTGGCAAAAAACCGCCGACAAGACCCAGGATCTGTACCGTCAGCTTTAGCCATAGCCCGTGTCTACGCCCTCGCCCCGCCCCACGCTTCACCCCTTTGTGAGCCGGTTGCTGCCCGCCGCCGCGCCGCGCCTGTCTGGTACGTTGCCCCGGCTCACGGTTGTAACCCCGTCCTACAATCAGGCGGCGTTTCTGGAGCGAACCATCCTGAGTGTGCTCAATCAGCAGTACCCCAACCTGGAATTTTTCGTGATTGATGGCGGCTCTACCGACGGCACCCGCGCCATTCTGGAACGCTACGCCCCGCACCTCACGGGCTGGGTGATGGAACCCGATGGGGGGCAGACTGAGGCCATCAACAAGGGTTTCCGCCGCGCCACGGGCGAGTTTGTGGCCTACCAAAACTCCGACGACGTGTTTGCGCCCGATGCCCTTTGGCGGGTGGCCGAAGCCTGGCAAAAAGCCCCGGACACCGACGTTTTTTTCGGCGATATGTACATCATCGACGAGCAGGACGTTATTTTGGAGGAACTGCGGGTGCCCAGTTTCAGCCCCGGTTGCCAGGTACACGAGGGGATGCAGGTGTTCAACCAGTCGTTGTTTATCCGGCGCGAGTTGCTGGCCCAAACGGGTTGGCTGGACGAATCCCTGCGGTTTGTGATGGACTACGAGATTGTTACGCGGCTGGGGGTTCGGCCTGGCGTGCGGTTTGGGCGGGTGCCGGGTTTTTGGGGTGGTTTCCGGGTGCAGCCCGACGCTAAATCGGCGCAGATTGCGGCCACGGTGGGGCGGCAGGAGCACCGGCAAATCAGCGAACGGTATGCGCCCGCGCTGGCAAGCCGCCTGGGTGGCGGGTTTTGGCAACGCTACAGCCGGGTGCGTAAGCTGGCGTGGTTTTTGGCCCGTGGTCAGTTTCGGTATATCTATCATCGGTTAACGCTTCGATAAACACATGGCTAATTTTTTTCACCGCATGGCGCTGGCCCGAATGTGCCTGGGCATTTTTATCGTGCTGGATGGCTACCCGCTGGGCTTTTTTTTCAAAGAAACCATAAAAATTCCCCTTCCGTCCGAGGTGTTCACGGCGGGGTTTATGTTGTTGGGACTGGCCCTGATGATTCCAACTACGGCCATTCGCAAAATGTATGCGCCCAACATACCGGCGGTAAACTGTTTGTTGGGGTTTGTGGTGATGTGCATTTTTTATTCCTTTATTTTCAACGAAGTAGCCATCGGCGACCGGGGTAAAGATTTAATTTATTACGCGTTTGTGCTCTTATACATGTTTCTGCTCATTAACGTACCCAATGAAGCAACGGAGGAAATTATCTGGGTGGGTGTGCTTTTCACGCTAGTATCTAACCTGGCGTTGGTGTATGCATTACTGACAGATCCAAGCTGGAGTGTGGGGCAGCGGGCGGCCATTCAGTTTGGTGAAGAAGGCGCAAAAATGGGCAACCCGCACGTGTTTTCGCGCAATGCGCAAATAGGGCTTGTTTGCTGTTTAATGTGGTGCAACCGCGTCAACCAGCCTTTTTTGATTCGCATTCTGGCGTTATCACTAGCCATTTTCAACGTAATCATTATTATATTAACGTTCAGCAAATCGGCCATTTTGTCAACGCTGCTCACGGCAGTGGTGTACCTTGTGGCCAACGCCCGCCACACTTCGCCCCGAAAACTGCTCAAGTCCCTGACCAGCCCCATCTCCCTCATCGTACTTTCGCTGCCATTTTTGGGCTTCTTCGCGCTGATTATTATACGGCCCGAAATTTGGGAAATTTTGACACTGTATGGCGACTTAATTTTTGGTCGCTTCAGTGAAAATATTGTTGCCCTGCTGGGTGGTGAAAACGACAAAGGTGAACTGGCCGAACTGGACGGCTCGTCGGTGAACCGGGCCATAAGCTGGACTTACGTAACCTTCGCCGTGGTCGACAATCCGCTGGGCCTGATTATGGGCTACGGATACAAATATTTTTTCATGGACATACCCATTCTGGAAGCCCTGATCAACCAGGGAATAATTGGTTTTTTGCTCTACGCCTACATTTTTTACGCTACCGGTAAAGCCGCATTTCAAGCCATTTACGACGGCAACCGAACAGACGTTGAACTGCTTATGGCGTATATGTTTTTTCTGTTTTTCGTCAGCTACTGCACCAGCGGCCGGCCCTACGAAATGCTTACCCTGCACCCGCTCTGTTTGTTCATTCGGTTTCTGGGCATCACCTACGCGCCGCAACTGTTGCGGGGCTACACCGACACGCCCCCGCCCGGCACCAGCGCAGCACCGGCTGCACTGCAACCGGCCTAGCCTGTATTTATGCGGTTACTGATAATTCATAACACCCTCTGGGCACACTACAAATCACTGTTGTTCAGAAAGTTATATAACCAACTGACCTCCCCCGATTCGATGTTGGTGATCCAGATGGCCCTCACCGAGGGGCACCGGGCGGGGTTGGGCGTACCCGATGCCGGGACGGTGGGCTACCCTTTTGTGCTGTTGCATAACGGCCCGCTCGAAAGCCTTTCGCTGCTACGCCGCGTGTGGGGGGTGTTGCGGCAGGGTCTGGCCTTCCGGCCCGACGTGGTGCTGCTCACCGGCTACTACGACCCCGCCCAACTGCTGCTGGGTACGTTGCTGAAAGCGCGGGGGTGCCGGGTGGTGCTCCAGAACGAATCGACGGCCCTGGATAACCCCCGCACCGGCCTACGCGAGGCCCTTAAACGGCTTATCGTGCGCCAATGCGATGCCTATTTTTGCTTCGGCACCCGCGCCGCCACGTACCTGACCCAACTGGGGGCCAACCCCGCCCGAATTCTGATTCGGAACAACGCCGTGGTCGATAATACGTACCTGCAAACCCAGTTCGAACTGGTGCGCCTCCACCGCGCCGCCCGGCAACAAGAACTGGGTCTGTGCGCCCAAAACCTGCTCTATGTGGGTCGGCTCACGGCCATAAAAAACCTCCCGGCCCTGCTGACTGCCTACGCTGAAGCCCGCAACGCTACGCCTGATACTGATTGGGGGCTGATTTTTCTGGGTGAAGGCGACCAGAAAGAGGCTCTTCAACAACAGGCACAGACGCTGGGCGTGGCCGACCGGGTACGGTTTTTGCCCGGCTGCAACTGGCAGGACGTACCTGGGTTTCTGGCCCTGGCGGATGTGTTGGTGCTGCCCAGCCAATCGGAACCCTGGGGGCTGGTGGTCAACGAAGCCATGGCCTGCGGGTTGCCCGTGCTGGTGTCTGACCGCTGTGGCTGCGCCGACGACCTAGTGCAACCCGGCCTGAACGGCTTTGTGTTCAACCCCGACACGCCCCACGAACTGACCCGGTATGTGGCGCGTTTTTTGGCCATGCCTCTCGCCGAACTGACCCAAATGGGGGCAGAATCGACCCGGATTGTGGCCAACTTCGACCCCGACCGGGTGGGCCACGCCATGTATACCGCCCTGAAAACGCTGGCCAAAACGCCCTGAACTGCCCTATGCGAATCTTGAACATTTGCGCCTACACCTGGGCCATTGGCGGCCCCGCCCGCATCATCTACGACCATGCCGGGGTGGCCATCCGGCGCGGCCATCAGGTCGATATCCTCAGCCCGCTTTCACCCGGCGACGAGTTGTACCCCGCGCCGGAAGGCGTTCGGGTCATTCCGGTGTTGCGCACGCCGCCCATCAGCCGGGTGTTCCGCGAATATTCGGCACCGCTCTACCAATTCCTGAAAGACCACATTCAAGACTACGACGTGGTGCATTGCCACGGCATCTGGCACTTTGGCAGTCTGGCCCCGTTTCTGCTCGATGATACCGTCGCGAAGGTCGTCACCATCCACGGGCTGCTCGACCAATGGGCCATTCGGCACAGTTACTGGAAGAAGAAACTCCTTTCGCTTGTGTTGCAAAAACGCCTTCTGCGCCGGGCCGACCTGATCCAGATCAATAACACCGACGAACAGGCCGACCTGCTGCGCTACCTGGGCCACCAACACCCCCACGTGGTCATTATCCCCAACGGAATTCCGGTGGCCGAGTTTGAGACGCTGCCCCCGCCCGGTACGTTCCGGCAGCAGCACGGCATTGACCCGGACCAGCCTATGCTGCTGTTTATGAGTCGATTAAACATCAAAAAGGGACTTGATCTGCTCTTACCCGCCTTTGCCCAATATGCCGCCGCCCACCCCACCGCCCGCCTGGTGCTGGCTGGCCCCGACGATGGCTACCAGGCTACTGCCGAAACGTTTATTCGTGAAAATACCCTCACCGACCGCGTACTACTGGTGGGAATGCTGACGGGCGAAGCCAAAAAAGCCGCCCTGGCCGATGCCGATGTGTTTGTGCTGCCGTCGTATTCCGAAGGGTTTTCGATGGCGGTGCTCGAAGCAATGGTCGCCGGGGTGCCCGCCGTGGTCTCAGACCGGGTTGGTTTCGGCGAAGCCATCCGGGAAACGGGTGCCGCCTGCCTCACAGACCTGACGGTGGCCGGGGTGCTGGCTTCGCTGGAAAAAGTGCTGACCGATACCGACTACCGCGAGCAAATCCGGGCGGCGGGGCAGGCTTTGGTGCGCGAACGGTATACCATCGAGGTAGTGGCCGACCAGCTTTTGGCCGCTTACCAAGCCGCCGTGGCCCGCCGCCAACGTACCCAGCCCGCGCTGACCCCCTAAAAAAACACACTGCCCGCCAGGTCAGTTACCTTTTTGTTTATGCTACTACCAACTCCTTTTGGCCAATCTGCCCCGCTCGCTACCACCCCGGCCCCGACCCGGATGCAGTGGCAGACTATCCAGGCGGTGCGGGGGCTGGCGGCCCTGATGGTGGTGGCCTTCCACCTGACCCAGTTCGTAGACGGGCGGTACGAATGGGTCATCTGGCTGGGGCTGTTTGAGCGGGGGTTTGCCGGGGTAGACCTGTTTTTTGTCATCAGCGGCTTTGTCATTGTCTACACCAGCCAAGCCTACGTGGGCCAACCCGCCAGCCTGCGCACGTACCTGACCAAGCGCACCATCCGGGTGTACCCCGTTTACTGGCTCACCATTGCCGCCATGACCCTACTCATGGCCCTCAGCCTCTGGCTCCGGCCCGACGGTGTGGGGCGGGTGGTGGCCGAGCGGTGGCCCGGCCTGGACACGGTGCTGCTGCTGCCCCACCACCGCGCCCTGAACATTGTGAGCTGGAGCCTGAGCCACGAACTGTTTTTTTACCTACTTTTTGCCTGCCTCATCCTCTCGCGCCGGTTGTGGGTGGTGCCCGCCTTTTTTCTGGCCGCTACGCTTTATATGGCCTTTGCCAAGCGGTATTATGTAGATGGCCTTTGCACCATCTGGGAGTATTTCTGGTTCAACCCCCTCAACGCCGAGTTTGCGTTGGGTGCCCTGGCTGGGTTTATTTTTCTGCGGAAACCGCCCGCGCTGTGGGTGGGTCTGGCGGCGGGAGCACTGGGCGTGGGCTGGCTTTTTTTGTTCGGCGAAACGCCCAACGAAGCCCTGTCTGAACGGCTGCTCAAGTATGGTATAGGCAGTTTTTTGCTGCTGGTGGCGGTGCTGACCTACGAATACCACCGCCGCCCCGCCGTGCCCGCGTGGCTCATCCGCACCGGCGATGCCTCGTACCTGATTTACCTCATCCACACGCCGTTGCTGTTGCCCTTTACGCGGTTGCTCACCCGCGCCTTCCCGACCTACTCGGCGGGCGTGCCGCTGGCCTGTTTTGGGCTGGTAGTGCTCGTTACGGTGCTCAGCATTGTGGCCCACCGGTGGGTCGAAAAACCCCTGATGCGGTACCTCTCGGCCCGTTTTCTGTCGAAAAAAATCCCCGCCTCGCCACTGCCCCGCTAGGTGCCAGGTACGTTGCCAACCCGAAAATAACGCACCTCGCTCCTGACCGATGCCAGCAACTGCTGGGTGCGTTCGGGGCGGGCATCGGTGATAAACAACTGCCCGAAAACCCCCTCGTCAATCCGTTGAATGAGCCGGGCAATGCGCCCATCGTCGAGTTTATCAAAAATATCGTCCAGCAATAAAATCGGTTTTACCTGTTTATCAGCCAGTAGCTGGTCGAACTGGCCCAGTTTCAGGGCAATAACGAACGTTTTTTGTTGCCCCTGCGAGCCAAACCGTTTCAGAGACATCCCGTCGATGAGAAACTCAAAATCGTCGCGGTGAACGCCCAGGGTGGTGCGCTGTATGGCAATGTCGCGGCTGCGGTTTTGGGCAAACAGATCATCGAAACCCAGCTTGTCCAGGTCCGACTCGTACCGGATCGAGACCATCTCGCGGCCTTCGCTCAGGTACGTATAGTGGGCCTGCACGGCGGGCAACAGGCTGGTAATGAACTGGCGGCGGCGGTCGTGCAGCCGTTGGCCAATGTAAAGCAGCGGCTGGTCGTAGGTGTCCAGCAGGTCATGGTCTACGGGGCGGCGGTCGGCAAAGAGTTTCAGCAGGCTGTTGCGCTGTTTCAGCACGTGCTGATACTGGAGGTAATCCTGGAGGTAATCGGGGTCGAGTTGGGCCAGCACCCCGTCCACAAACTGGCGGCGATCTTCGCTGTGCTCGCGCACCAAATCTGTATCATTGGGGGCCATAAGCACCACCGGAAACCGGCCAATGTGCTCACTGACACGCTCGTAGGGTTTTTTGTCGGAAAGAATCACTTTGCGTTGCCCCCGTTGCAGGCTGATGGTGATCTGAGTGGCGCGTTCGTTTACCACAAACGTACCGTCGAGGATAAAATAATCTTCGTTGTGGGTCACACTCAGCGCATCCAGCGACTGAAAGGCGCTTTTGGAGAGGGCCAGAAAATAGATGGCATCGAGCAGGTTGGTTTTGCCGCTACCATTTGGCCCCACCACCACGTTTACTTCCCGGCTAAACGCAAAGAGGGCATCCTCATAGTTTTTAAAATTGGTCAGACTCAGTTTATCGAGGTGCATGAAGGATAGGTGGTAATGTTCACCGCAAAGGCGCGAAGATTTTCGCAAAGGGCGCAAAGGTTTTTAGCCGCAGAAAGTCTTTGCGCTCTTTGCGAAAACCTTTGCGCCTTTGCGGTGAATAAATTTGTTCACGCTGTGCGTACTTTTGCTTCCAAAAGCAACAAAGATACCTGGTCTTTGTTCTCCCGTTGGCGGGGCAACTGCCTACGGCGCAACATCCTATCTTCAGCACATACATGGCAACTGTTAAAGAAAAACCAACGGCTACGAAAAGCAACGGAAAAGCCCCCGCACCGGCCCCCACCCAGCACCCCAAAGAGCGGTATATGTACTGGTACGAGTCGATGCAGTTGCAGCGCAAGTTTGAAGAAAAAGCCGGGCAACTCTACGGGCAACAGAAAATTAAAGGCTTCTGCCACCTCTACATCGGGCAGGAGGCCTGCTCGTCGGGTGCCTACTCGGCCCTGACTCCCGACGACAAATGGATCACGGCCTACCGCGACCACGGCATCCCGTTGGCCCTGGGTTCAGACCCCAAAGCGGTCATGGCCGAGCTATACGCCAAGCAAACGGGTTCGTCGAAGGGCAAAGGCGGGTCGATGCACATTTTCGACAAGTCGGTTAATTTCATTGGGGGCCACGGCATTGTGGGGGCGCAAATTCCGATGGGCGCGGGCATTGCTTTTTCGGAAAAATACAACAAAACCGGCAACGTCTGCATCTGCTTTTTTGGCGATGGGGCCGTGCGGCAGGGTGCCCTCCACGAGGCGTTTAATATGGCCATGCTCTGGAAACTGCCCGTGATTTTTGTGGTCGAAAACAACGGCTACGCCATGGGTACGTCGGTGGCCCGCACCTCCAACGTGACGGAGCTTTACACCATCGGCGAAGCCTATGACATGCCCGCCGAACCGGTTGATGCCATGGAGGTAGAGGCTGTGCATGAGGCCGTTAGCCGCGCCGCCGAGCGTGCCCGCGCCGGTGAAGGCCCCACGTTTCTGGAGTTCCGCACCTACCGCTACCGGGGCCACTCCATGTCTGACCCCCAAAAATACCGCAGCAAAGACGAGGTGGAACAGTATAAACAACGCGACCCTATCGAGAACGTGCGGCAGCATATTCTGACCCACGGCCTGGCCACCGAAGCCGACCTGATGGCCATTGACCAGAAAATAAAAGCCACCGTAGACGAGTCGGTTAAGTTTGCCGAAGACTCGCCTTACCCGCCCGTGGAGGAAGCCTTCAAAGATGTGTACGTGCAGAAAGACTACCCGTTTTTGATGGAATAAAAGGCAAGTTTGGCACACAGAAACCAGTTCACGAGACCCACGGCCTGGTACGTTGTCAGGTGTGCATGACCACGGCCCAGGCCCGAAAATCAAGGTTTCGCAGCAATTGATGGTCGGCGGGACTACCCACAAACCCGTCGATCTGCGCCAATGACGCTGCGCCCAGCCGACCGGCCAGCCAGGCGTTTAACAGGCGAAGAACAAGTTGTTCGCCCGCTGCCGGTGCGCCCATTGTGTGTAGTTTCCGGCTGACCGACCGCACGGCGTAGTTCAGGTAGTCGGCGTTGCCAAGCCGGGCGTGAACAAGCAAATTCAGTAATCGGCTTTGTACGAAGAGCGTTCTCGGCAGCGAACGGCCAGGCAACGTCAGCACCCGATTAAGGCGTTGCAGCCCCGCCGACAGTTGCCCGATTCCCAGGTCGATTCTGACCAGCAGCAGCACAAAATCAAGCCGGGCGGGTAACGCCAACTGGTTCAGGTCTCTTTCGAACAGGGCACGGTCTGCGGCCAGGTACGTCTGTTGCAGCAGTGTATAAGCTGCCGTATACTGCCCCTGGTCAACGTTTACCAGGAGCGAATAGTAGAGAATCAGGTACGGTACGGGTTGGCGCAGCCCCTGAGCCGGTATACCAATAGCCCTGAGCCGGTCGATATAATACGGCATCTCGGCGTATTGCCCCAGCATTCGTAAATCGAACAGAATACCCTCCAAAAGCTGCACATAATAGAAAGGCTGTTCGGCCCACAGGGAGCCATTGGCCTGAAACAGGTCATCCAGTTCGCGGTAGACGCGCAAACTCCCCGCCCCTTCGCCAATCATCCGAAAGTAGGCCGATTGAAAGTGCAGGTGTTGCTGCTGTATGGCAAACGACCGTTGCTTTTGTCGGTTCAACAACTGGTATTCTTCCAGCAGTAAATCGTTGAGCCGCAAGGTTTCGGCGGCACTGCTGACGGTGCCTTTTGTTTGGTACCGGAACAGGAGCGTTTCGTAGAGAGCCGCGTGGTTCAGGGCCGTTTGGGCGCGTTCCAGTTGCTGCCGTACCAGGGCGTGTTGGTTAGCCAGCGTGGCCTCGTCCAGCCCGTCGAACTGCCCGCGAACACCTTGTTCCAGTTGCTGCCGGGTGGCCAGAATGGCGTAGAAACTCCGTTCGTGGCGGTCGGCCAATCGCTGCGCTTTCACCAATTGGCTCTGACTAAACTGCACCAGGCCCCGTTCAAAGAGAATCTGAGCGTCGTG
>JAYUKZ010000300.1:0-2449 GCA_043763995.1 Fibrella sp. | reverse complement strand
CTAACCCAGCCCTGACCCACACGTTTGGGGCTAATTCGCCCAATTCTCCCACGCTTAAACAACGCATCCAGATGCTCTACCGCAACCAATCTCGTCCCCGCTCGTTGTGGGCCTATGCCCTTGTGCTCCCCCTTGCCGCCACCCTGTTGGCCCTGACCAACGTACCTGACCCCGCCGCCCCACCGAAAACCAGCCCGGTGGTTAGGGGACTCGTCAACAGTGACCCACCCGCGCCTGTTGGCCAGGCACCGGCCTCGTTCACCCAGCCAACCGGGGCCGATGAAGTCTTTAACGTAGTGGAGCAAAACCCCATGTTTCCGGGCGGTGCGGCGGCGTTGTACAGATTTTTGGGCCGAAGCATCCGCTACCCGGCAGAGGCCGCTCGGCAGCAGGTGCAGGGCAAAGTATTCGTCTCGTTTGTGGTCAATACCGATGGTAGCGTTGACCGGATAAACATCCTGAAAGGCATCGGAGCCGGGTGCGATGAAGAGGCCGTGCGGGTCGTATCAATCATGCCCAAGTGGCAACCCGGTCGGCAGAAGGGCCGCGCCGTAGCTGTGAAATACAACCTGCCCATTCAGTTTTCGTTGGGCAAGAAGGTAGGAATAGGCCGGGTGCGAAACGACAGCATTCTGGAACCGTTGGGTCGGGGTACGCTGGATAGTATGACAATTGAGTACAATGGGATCGAAAGGCGTAACCCGCTGGTTGTCAAATCGTTTCGGGATGCCTTCAACTTCTCCAACGCTAGCGAACCCATCTACTACATCAATGGCGTGGAAGTCAATATAAAGGCTATGCAAAAACTTGACCCGAAGCAGATTGAAAGCATCAGTGTGATGAAAAATAACGCCGGTTTCCAGGCCGGAGATAAATCGGGCCGGGGTAGTGTGTATATCAAAACGAAGGCCCCGTAGCCCGGACGCGGGTATTGGGTTTGAGGTATTGTTTGGATTGGCATATTGGTATCGGCGTATCGTATTCGGCGTAGGGCGGAGCGGTCCCGCGTCCGGGCAAGCCCCGCCCCTACACAGGAACCCCCCGAAACCGGTGGTGAATACTTGAAACGACCAAATTGTAGGGGCTGGGCTTGCCCCTGCCCTACGCCAAATACGATACGCCGATGCAAACACAACGCCGAACCCACTACGCCACCCCCTTTAGCCCCCCGCCCCGAATAGGCTGGGTTTTGGGCGCGAGCCTTCGTGTTCCAGCAACCATTGTTTGCGCCAAAGCCCCCCGGCATAGCCCGTCAGGCTCCCGTCTGTGCCGATGATGCGGTGGCAGGGCACCACAATGGCCAATGGGTTGCGCCCGTTGGCGGCGGCTACCGCCCGAATGGCTTTTGTGTCGCCCAGGTCGCGGCTGAGGGAGAGGTAGGAACGGGTTTGGCCAAAGGGCACCGTCAATAACGCCGCCCATACCCGTTGCTGAAAGGGCGTACCCACGGGAGACATCAGAAACGTAAAATCTTTTCGGATGCCATTAAAATAATCAACCAACTGATCGTGAGCGTCTTGCAGCGGGGTGGGCAGGTCGCGGGGGCGGGGTAGGTCGGGGAGGGGGTGATCCAGGCAGGTGATGGCCGTCACGCCCGTTGCCTCGCCGGTGAGACGCAGGGTGCCCAATGGCGAACTCAGGTACGTATGCATAAGTGTCTGCAACCGGGACGGGGCGGCGGATGTGGGGGCCGTCCGTGGCTGCCAGGGCAAGTTACGCAAAATGCGCGGTCAGTAGTTCATCCAGCATGGCGTGGGTGAGGGGTTTGGGTCGGTAGCCCGTCACTTCCCCAAATTGTCCCGCCCGGTCAGTATCGGCGGGGTTCAACGACGTGGTCAGCATCATCAGCACAATATCGCTTTTCAGGGGCTGGGGCAGGTTGTGGTACGCCTCCAGAAACTCGAATCCGTTCATGCCGGGCATGTTTATGTCGAGCAAAATAACCTCCGGGCGAACGTAGTGTTCGGCTTTCGTGGCCTGGAGGTAGGCCAACGCAGCGGGGCCGGATTCGGCCACCCGAACTGTTTGGCAACGCCCCCAATCGCGGATAACCAGTTGGTGAATGAAATTGTCGTCCGGGTCGTCGTCCACGAGCAGGACACAGGTGATCAGATCTTTCATGGTTGTTGAGTTGGTAAGGCAAATAAAGCAAAAAACCGGCCAGCCCCACCGCCGGTAGCCAAACAATCCGGGCGTTGGGTGGGGCTTGGGCTGGCTGGGGTGTTGGGGCTAATCCTGGCGGCGGCTACGCTCGTTTTTCTTGTCGAGCTTGGCGGCTTTTTTTTCTTTGGGCGATTTAGCCGGCTCTTTTTTCTTTTCGGAGCGGGCATCCTGTGCTTTTGCCATCGGTTTGTCAGTTTAGGGTGTCAAGTTACAAAACGAACGCCAACTGCGCGTTGTTGCCGAAAACAACCCGCCTGGTACGTAGTTCGGCCCGAAATTTGACTGC
>JAYUKZ010000299.1:0-8729 GCA_043763995.1 Fibrella sp. | reverse complement strand
GGGCGGCGTTGATGAAATTACGGCCCTGTTCTTCGATGAAGCGTTTGAGGAACAGTTCCTCAGCTTGCTCTTCGGGGTGGTACCAACCGTACTGCTTTTGGATTTGGTCAACGAGTGAGGGGAGCATAGTGTGGCAAGAATAAAGTAGTGAGGGGCTTTTTGACGTTCAGGCAACTTTGAACAGTGTAACGGCTACCTGTTTTTGCCAGTGCAAGGCAATGATTTTGGCGTGTTGCTCTTCGTCCAGTTTGATGTATCGCATGAAGGCTTTCTCGGTTTTGTGGCCCGTAATACGCATGATCGTAATGGCCGGTACACCCAGGACATACATATTCGTGGCGAAAGACCTGCGGGCGGTGTGGGTTGAAACAAGCTGCCACTTTTCAACGGTGCGAACAACCCGTTTGCCCCCCTTCGTTATACCCTTGCTTTCCTTGTGGGTAATGCCCGCTAACTGGCAAAGCTCTTTCACATAGTCGTTCATCTTCTGGTTACTGATGGCGGCGGGCAACCGACCTGCGTACTTGTCGAGCATGGCCGTGACAACGGGGTGGCAGGGTATGACCACCTTACCCTGCGTTTTGAACTGCTCCATCCTGATAAGCCCGTCTTTGATGTATTCGGGGCGTATGGCCGTAAAATCAGAGAACCGAAGCCCGGTATAGCATCCGACTATGAACAGGTCTCTTACGCGCTCTAAACGCGGCTTGACAGTCAAGTCAAGATCAATCAACTGCTTTAACTCCGGCTCGGTGAGGTACACACTATCGGCATCCTCTTTCAATACCTTAAACCGACTACTCCTAAATTCGGGGTTTACCTCAACGTCGAGTGTTCTGGCTTTGGCGGCGGCTTCGTTGAGGAAT
Source organism: Fibrella sp. (assembly GCA_043763995.1). Classification (GTDB taxonomy): domain Bacteria; phylum Bacteroidota; class Bacteroidia; order Cytophagales; family Spirosomataceae; genus Fibrella. Next base: position 7,863 of record JAYUKZ010000299.1, on the reverse strand, counting down.
ACTTTAAGCGTCTGTATGTACTTGCCCACCGTGTTCACGGCCAACCCCTTCGTTTGCGTCAGGTACGTGGTATAGGCTTCGTAGAACGCTAAGTCCATTGTGCCAAAGTCAACGGGCCGGGGGTAGACTGCGGCAAAATCACGCAAAACCCGGATGTTGTTTTCGTACTTCTGAACGGTACGTCTGCCAATCTGCTTGCCCGTTTCGATGTTGATACGCTCCGGGGCATTTTTGATAATCCCGTCGATGAAGTCCAGCAACGTCAGCGTTTCCGGCTCTTCTACGGCAACCGGGTTGAGGTAGGCATCAATCCGGGCTTTCACGGTCTCTTTGGTGAGCGCAAGCCGGTTTACCCGCATATCCTGCACAATGTCGGCTATGGCCGTTTCTGTGCGTTCCAGCCACCTGTTGATCTGCTGTTTGTCGGTGGCATCGACCACGTTCTTCACCCGGCTGGTTTTTTGGTTCCAGTGTGCGGGCAGTAGTTTAAAGCCGGTGCCGAAGTTGAGGCGTTGATTATCGAACCGCACAATGCAGTTGACGGGCGTGGGCTTCGTAGCTTTGGGGTCTCTTAGCAGGAAGGTGACGGGGGACTGTGTGGTACGGGCCATAAGCGTGTTTTTCTGTGTGACATTCCGTACACAAAGATAACCTGGTGTACGGATTGGTGTACGGAATTGCTTAACTCATTTGAAAAAACAGCCCCTATCAGTCAGCGCATTAGCCTACTTTCTTAATATTAAACGTTGATTATCAATTATTTAACCCTTAAGCTGGATTAACCCGGAATAAGCGGAATTAGCTACGTGATAGCCCTGGTCGAGCTACTAACACAAAGCCGATTCCTCGCCGAATCGGCTTTTTCTGTTTTTATTTCAGCACAAAGAAAAATTTAACACAGAGGCACAGAGGTCGCAGAGAACGATAAAGGGAGTAATATTCTCTGTGACCTCTGTGCCTCTGTGTTGAAAACTTTACATGAACTACCTCTCAGCCGAAAACATTGCCAAAGCCTACGGCGACCGTACCCTCTTTAAGGGCATTAATTTCGGCATCAGCCGGGGCGACAAAATTGCTATTGTGGGGGCCAACGGGTCGGGCAAGACCTCGCTGCTCGAAATTCTGGCCGGTACCGCCCCGCCCGATAATGGCCTGGTCAGCGTTCGCAAAGACATCACCGTGGGCTACCTCAACCAGCAACCCGACCTGAACGAGGCCCTGACCATTATGGAGGAGGTGCTGGCTGGCGAAAGTGCCCAACTCGATGCCGTGCGGGCCTACGAAAAAGCCCTCACCAGCGACGACCACGCCGCCCTGGAAAAGGCCATGAACCAAATGGAAAAGCTGGAAGCCTGGGATTATGAAGCCCAATTCCGGCAAATTCTGGGCGAACTGGGCATTCAGGACGTGGAGCAGCGCATCAGCACGCTCTCCGGCGGGCAGCGCAAGCGGGTAGCCCTGGCGCGGGTGCTCATCCAAAACCCCGACCTGCTCATTCTGGACGAACCCACTAACCACCTTGATTTAGAGGCTATTGAGTACCTGGAAAGTTTCCTCAACACCAGCAACGGAACCCTGCTCATGGTCTCGCACGACCGGTATTTTCTGGATCGGGTTTGCAACCAGATTGTGGAGATGGACGGCGGGCAACTCTTTGGCTACAAGGGTAACTACGCCTATTTTCTGGAGAAAAAAGCCGAACGCCTAGCCGCCGATGCGTCTGAATTCGAGAAGAACAAAAATACCTTCCGGCGCGAGTTGGAATGGATGCGGAAACAGCCCAAAGCGCGGGGCACCAAAGCCAAATACCGCGAAGATGCCTTCGGCGAATTGCAGGAGAAAGTAACGGGCCGCCGCAATGACGGCGAACTGGACCTGAACCTGCGCGTATCCCGCCTGGGCAGTAAAATTCTGGAGGTCGAAAACCTGAGCAAACGCTTCGGCGATAAAATCCTGCTCGACCATTTTACCTACACCTTCAAACGGCAGGACCGCGTGGGGCTGATTGGCAAAAACGGCATGGGCAAAACCACCCTGCTCAACATGCTCATCGGCGAAACCCGGCCCGATTCGGGCAAGATCAGCGCGGGCGGCACCGTTTTGTTTGGCTACTATACCCAAACCGAACTGAATTTTAGCGACAATCAGCGCGTGATAGACGTGGTGCAGGAGGTAGCCGAAGTGATGAAACTGGCCGACGGACAGACCATTACGGCCAGCCAGTTGCTCCACCATTTTTTGTTCGATAGGCAAAAACAGTACGACTTTGTGGCCAAACTGAGTGGCGGCGAAAAACGGCGGCTCCAACTGCTGCTGGTGTTGGTGCAGAACCCCAACTTCCTGATTCTGGACGAACCCACCAACGACCTCGACATCACGACGCTGAACGTGCTGGAAGAATTTCTGCTCAATTTTCCCGGCTGCGTCATCATCGTCACCCACGACCGCTACTTCATGGATCGCCTTGTAGACCATGTTTTTGTGATGGAAGGGCAGGGCAAAATCCGCGATTACCCCGGCAACTACACCGACTACCGCGAGTGGCGCGACAGCCAGCCCAAGAAGAACGCCCTGACCAAAGAATCGGCCTCGGCCAGCCACAAACTGGCTCCGGTAGACCTGGTGGCCAAACCCGCCGCAGGTACGTTGTCTGATAAGAAACGGTTAAGTTTTAAGGAACAGCGTGAATATGAATCGCTGGAAGCCGACATTGCCGCCCTTGAACAACGCAAGACCGACGTTGTTACCCTCCTGAACGGCGGCGGCCACCACGAACAGCTTACGGCCTGGGCCAACGAAATTGAGGCCATCGACGCGCAGGTGGCCCAAAAATCCGACCGGTGGCTCGCGCTGGCGGAACTTGCCTAATTAGCGAATGAGTGGATGAGCGAATTAGTGAATGTTTGGTAGCAGGCATTCACTCATTCACTCATTCACTCATTCAACCCATGGACGCAATACTCGACTTTTTCCGCTACCTGCTCAACTCCGAAGAGATCATCCGCACGGGGGGGCTGGTGGTTATCACGCTGATTGTTTTTATCGAAAACGGGATCATCTTCGGCTTTTTCCTCCCCGGCGATTACCTGCTTTTTCTGGCGGGGGTTTTTGCCGGTACAGGTACGTTGGCCGTCTCGCTGGGGGTGCTGATGGGGTGCATTTTTGGGGCGGCGGTGGCAGGGGCGTTGCTGGGCTACGGCACCGGCTATTTTTTCGGCGTAAAACTCCAGAACCGGCCCGATTCGCTGTTTTTCAAGCAGGAATACATCGCCAACACCCGCAAAACCTTCGACCGCTACGGCAGTCAGGCCCTGATTGTGGCGCGGTTTCTGCCCGTAGTGCGCACGTTTGCGCCGCTGCTGGCGGGCATCATCCACATGAATATTGCCCGGTTTATGCTCTACAACCTCATTGGCGGGGCCATCTGGACGGGGGTGCTGGTGGGCGGCGGCTATTATTTCGGCGTGCAGTTCCCCTGGATCATCAACTACGTCCACTGGATAATCCTGTTCTTTCTGGGCGTAACCACCTTCACCGTCATTCGGGGGTATTTGAACGCGAAGAAGGGGTAATCGGCGTAGGGAATTGGCGTATTGGTATCGGCGTAGGGCGGAGCGGTCCCGCGTCCGGGCAAGCCCCGCCCCTACAATGCCGTCATCACACAAGATGGCAATCGGTTTCGGGGGTCAACTTGTAGGGGCGGGGCTTGCCCGGACGCGGGACCGCTCCGCCCTACGCCGATTACAACTACGCCAATTCCCTACGCCGATTACAACTACGCCTAATGCCCTACGCCGATGCGCAACGCGATATGCAAATACCCCCTCCGCCCGCCTTGACCGATGAATAAGTGAGGAACTGTTATGTTTTGTTGTTTCACCTCAAGTTCTTTTATTTGTCCGATTATAAACGTCAAAAAAAATCCAATGAAAAAGATTTTCGCAATTGTCGCGCTGTTCACCCTGTCGCTGGTGGCCACGCAAAGCTTCGGCCAAATGTCTGTTGACAAAGGCACCAAGTTTGTCAACCTCGGCATTGGCCTGGGTGGCAGCTTCTTCTACGGCTCGGCCCTGGGCTTCAATGTTGGTGCCGATTTTGGTGTTGCCAAGAACATTACGGTGGGTGGTGCTGCCGGGTTCAGGAGTTTCGGTGATGGCATCGGCGGGTTCGACATAGGTGCCCGTGGTTCTTACCACTTCAACGAATTGCTATCGACCCCCGAAACGGTTGATCTTTATGCCGGTTTAGGTCTTTCCTACTTCAGTTTTACTGGCTTGAATGGCCTCGGAGCCACGAATACCGGCACCACCTATTTCCCCTTTCACCTGGGTGGCCGGTACTTTTTCTCCGAGAAACTTGGTGGTTTCGCTGAACTAGGCTCAGCCCTTTCGACACTCAAACTGGGCGTAACCTTCAAATTGGGTCAGTAAGAAATTCTCAGTGCTTTTCAACAAAAATGCCCCGGCCAGACGGTCGGGGCATTTTTGTTGGATATCTACGTATAAATATATTAATTTCAACCGTGAGCCACCTACTAACTACTGTTAACCCTGTTGAAACTATGCTACGTTTACTATCATCCCTTTTTACGCTCCTAATTACCACCGCTTTGTTTACTTCCTGCCAACGGCAACAGGCACTTTTCCAGTCGTCGGCTACGGCCCGCTATTACACGCCGCAAACCAGCCCGGAAGCCCCCGCAACCACAGGTACGTATGAGGCCGTGGCCGTCACCACACCCGTAGCCCCCGTGCCCACTACGGAAGCGGTGCGACAGGTGCGCGAGCAACTCGACAATGCCCTGGTGAGCAACCGCGCCGAGTTGGCTACCAACAAAGTGCTGGCCAAACGCATGGCCCGTGTGCAGAACATGCTTGTTACGGCTGAACAGCGTGTGGTCACGGCGCAGACGGCCACCCAAAAGCTGACCCCAACGCAACGGGTCATGCTGAAGAAGCTGGATACCAAAATCCGCCAGCAAGCAGCCCCTGAAAAAGCACAAAGCATGAACCGCCCTACCAAAACGGGCCTCATCCTGATTGTGGCCGGGCTGTTGGTTCAGTTCATTCCCGTCATAAATCTGTTGGGCTTTCTGGCCATCCTGGCCGGTCTGGTTTTTCTCCTCGTCGGACTTATTAGAAGCTAGCTTGGTAGGTTCACCGGCGTATTCCGGCCTCACTGCGCCCGAACACAAACACGCCCCGTTGCGGCTCATGCCAGGCAACGGGGCATTTCTTTATTCGGGCAAATCACTTCCCGGCCACGGTCGCCAAAGTACCCACACCCATGTTCCAAAGAATAAACGAATAAATATCAGCCGTTAACTCAATGTTCTTTTTGGTGTTGCTGGCCCCGTGGCCCGAATTAACATCGACCCGAATCAGCACGGGGTTGTTGCCCTTGTAGGTCTCCTGCAACGTGGCCGCGTATTTGAAGGAGTGCGCGGGTACCACGCGGTCGTCGTGGTCGGCGGTGGTGATGAGCGTGGCGGGGTAGTTCAGGCCGGGCCGGATGTTGTGGATCGGCGAATAGGGGAACAGATAGGTAAAATCGGCGGCATTGTCGGCACTGCCGTAGTCGGCAATCCAGTTCCAGCCAATGGTAAATTTGTGGAACCGGAGCATATCCATCACGCCCACCTGCGGAATAGCCACCCGGAACAAATCGGGCCGTTGGTTCATGACCGCCCCCACCAACAACCCCCCGTTCGACCCGCCCCGGATGGCCAACCTGGCCGACGAAGTGTATTTTTCGCTAATCAAATACTCGGCGGCGGCAATGAAATCGTCGAACACATTCTGTTTTTTGCCTTTCATGCCCTGCTCATGCCATTTTTCGCCGTACTCGCTGCCGCCGCGCAAATTGGCCTGAGCATACACGCCGCCCTGTTCGAGAAACGGAATCAGGAACGACGAAAACGCGGGCGGCAAGCTGACGTTGAACCCGCCGTAGCCGTACAGAATAGTCGGGTTGGTACCGTCCAGCCGGGTGCCGCGCCGGTAGGTGATAAACATGGGGATTTTGGTGCCGTCTTTGCTGGCATAGAACACCTGCTTGGTCTCGTAATCGGTGGGTTTGAAGGCCACTTCCGGTTGCCGGAACACAGTGCTCTTCCGGGTGGCAATGTCGTAGCGGTAGATGGTGGGCGGGAAGGTAAACGAGGTAAACGTGTAGAACACAAACTGATCGTCGCGCTCGCCGCCAAAGCCGCTGGCCGTACCGATGCCGGGCAGGTCGATGGCGTTTTCGAGTTTGCCCGTCAGGTCATAGACGTATACCCGCGAGGTTACGTCTTCGGCATATTGCACAAACAGTTTGCCCCCGGCAGTGCTGCTGCTGGTGAGTGGTTCGGGCTTTTCGGCAATAACCACACTCCATTTTTTGGTGGCCGGGCTGTAGCGCATTACCTGACTGTTGGGAACTTTGTTGTTGGTTTCGATCAGCAAATCGGCCCCAATGTTGTCAATAACGCCATATTGTGCGTTAGTAATCTCGCTCACCACGGCCTCGAACGTACCTGACTTAGCGGTGGCATCCAGCACATAGAGCGCGTTACCATCCTTGCCCTGCCCCCGGTCTGAGACGCTTAGGTAGGCAAATCGTTCATCTTCCGAGGTGCTCACGGTATGGAACCGCTGCCCGTTTTTGGGGTCGTCGAACACCAGACGGTCAGCGGTTTGGGGCGTGTTGAGTTGGTGGAAAAAGACCTGATGGTTCTCGTTTTTGGCCGCCAACGCCGAGCCTTCGGGTTTGGGGTAGCGGCTGTAGTAGAAGCCGTTGCCCTGCCAGGCTGCGCCCGACACCTTCACCCACTCCAGGGTTTCGGGCAGGTACGTCTTGTCGGCCAGCTTCATAATCCGGTACCCGTTCCAGTCCGACCCACCCGCCGACGTACCCACCACGGCGTATTCGCCGTTTTTGGAGAGGGCGAAGGCCGTGAGGCGGGTGGTGCCATCGGCAGCGAGTTTGTTGGGGTCAATAACTACTTCGGGCGTGCCGGTCAGCCCTTTTTGGCGGTACAGCACCGACTGGTTTTGCAGGCCATCGTTTTTCGAGAAGTAAAAAAACTCTTTTTTTCGCGACGGGGCCGAATATTTGGGGTAGTTATACACCTGCTCCAGGCGTTCCTGTAGCTGTTTTCGGTACGGAATCTGGCTCAAGAACGTTTGCGTCACCTGGTTCTCGGCCTTCACCCAGGCGGCGGTTTCTGCCGAACGGTCGTCTTCCAGCCAGCGGTAGGGGTCGGGTACGGTGGTGCCGTGGTAGGTGTCTGCCTGATCGGTTTTGCGGGTGGCCGGGTAGCTGAGTGGGCCTTGTTGGGCCAGGGTGGCCGTGGTGCCGAGCATAAGAAGTAGGCTGCTGAGGGTCTGTGTTTTCATGGAAAAGGGCTGGTTGTAACGTACCTGTAAAGGTGGGGCCGGCAAGCCAAAAAGTGGTGTTAACGGCTGTTAAAATGCAGCACGGCTTTCAATACCTTTGCCCAACGTTATTCCAGTTTTCTATGAACGTACTGCTACCGGCTTTTTTTATACTTTTCGCCACCCTGTTGGCCCGCGCCCAGTCGGCCACCGATACCACGGCCTACCCCCGCAAAGACTGGTTTCCCAAAGGCCAACTCTTCGCGCCCATCCTGCTCGACCCCCTCGAAGCCCAGGTTTACGGCAGTGCCCTGCCCTATTTCAACACCACCGGCGAGCGGCAGGTGGGCACCAGCACCTTCGACACCCGCGACCGCGACCTGAACCGGGGCACCATTGTGCCGTTTGCGTTTGGGTTTCATAAGCCTTTTTATCGGGTCACAACAGCCCCCGGTCAGGCCCACGAGTTTGGTATGGACGTGGCTTCGTACACCCAGTTTCAGGT
>JAYUKZ010000298.1:0-2472 GCA_043763995.1 Fibrella sp. | reverse complement strand
GTGTCGGCGCGGGCGGTGCGGCCAATGCGGTGTACATAATCTTCGGCATCGCGCGGCACGTCGTAGTTCACCACGTGCGTGATGTTGTCCACGTCGATACCCCGCGAGAGCACGTCGGTGGCCACAATGATCTGCAACTGTTTGTTCTTGAATTCGCGCAGCACAATTTCGCGTTCCTCCTGTTCCAGGTCCGAACTGATGCCTTTGGCCACGTACCCACGTTTGGCCAACGCCCGCACAATGGCGTTCACCTCCGATTTTCGCGAGGTAAACAGCACCATGCTTTTCACCTCCATCGTGCCCATCAGGTGTTCCAGTAGGGGTAGTTTCTGGTGATCTTTGGCCAGGTAAATTTGCTGGTCGATGCCTGCCGCTGGTTTCGACACGGATAGCCGGATTTCCTGCGGTTCGTTGAGGAGTTTGCTGGCCAGAGTACGGATTTTGGGCGGCATGGTGGCCGAAAACAGCAGCGTTTGCCGGACTTTCGGCAACGAATCGACAATTTTCAGGATATCGTCCGAAAAGCCCATGTCGAGCATTTTATCGGCTTCGTCCAGCACCAGGTAATTCAGTTTGTCGAAATTAACGTAGCCCATTTGCATGTGTGCAATGAGGCGGCCCGGCGTGGCAATGATGATGTCGGCCCCGGTTTCCAGAGCCTTGCGTTGCTTGTCCCAGTCGTCGCCTTTGCCGCCGCCGTAAATGGCAATGCTGGTGGCGGAGACGAAATAACTGAACCCTTCCACCTGATCGTCAATCTGTTTGGCCAGTTCGCGGGTGGGCACCAGCACCAGCGTACTGGTGTGGTCGTGTTCGGCGTGGGCAATTTTGTCGAGCAGCGGAATGAGGAATGCCGCCGTTTTTCCGGTGCCGGTCTGGGCGCAGGCAATGAGGTCTTTACCGGCCTGAATGAGGGGAATGGCCTGCTCCTGAATGGGCGTGGCCTGTTTGTAGTTCATGGCCTCAACGCCCGACCGCAGGTCGTCGTGGAGGCTAAATTCCTGGAATGTCAAGGTTTCAGCGAATAAGGTGAATGAATGGCTGACCTTGTCTCCCCGGTCAGCAACGGCCTGATACTGAAACAAAGATAGGCAAAATACCCGATGGCCCCGCACCGGCAAAGCGTGGGGATGAGGCAGGCCCACTTACCCCTAAATCTGAGTAGCTTTGTGGCGGCAACAGGTACGTTACCCGCCGGATAAGTGTATGGATTTTGAGGTGTTTTTGATCCAGAAAAAAATTGATCCGGTGCGTTTTGCCCAAGCTGAACCGGCTGTTTTTGCCGAATGGGCCAATCTTTTCTCTCAACTGCACCCCGACAGTTTTGTGGCACAAAAGAAATTTTTGTTGAATAACATCCGTCGTAAATACTTATTGCGTTAATTTATGGCTAGATAACTGACCTAAATGTCAGTAACCCATACACCATACCTTACTTTTTGCTATTATGAGCCTAACTCTTGGAGAACTGAAAGGCATCACCGATGCCACCATTAACCTGCTGAAAGCGCAGGGACTTGTGGATTCTGACACGCTGCTGGAAGCCACCCGCACCCCTAAAGGCCGTAAAGATCTGGCCGACACCATTGGCCTGGACAAGGGCCTGATTCTGGAATTGGCCAACCGCGCCGACCTTGCCCGCGTGAAAGGCATTGGCCGGGTATACAGCGATTTGATGGAAGAAGCCGGGGTCGATACCGTAAAAGAACTCTCGAAACGGGTACCCGCCAACCTCCACGCCAAGTTGGTAGAGATCAACGCCGTTCGGCAACTGACCCAACGCCCCCCCTCGGCAGAGCAGGTGGCGGGGTTTGTGGAGCAAGCCAAACAGTTGCCCCCCATGCTGGAATACTAATTGCTGAAAAATTGGCAAGAAAATAACCGAAAACAGGCTCAGGAGCATATCCTGGGCTTTTTTTGTGGTAGCACAGGATTGGGGATCGGGGATTTGGGATTGGGGATTTACCTGCGGGTCGCAAAATCCCCAATCCCAAATCCCCAATCCCCAATCCTCCTGCCCAGCGGGGCCGTGAGGTGACGTACCAGGCGGTCTTCCAGATCGGGTAGGCTCAGTCCGGTGTCGAGGTGGCCGTTGGTGGCCAGTGAAATGCGGCCCGTTTCTTCCGAAATAGCAATGATGGCCGCGTCGGTGGCCTCGCTCATGCCCAGTGCGGCGCGGTGCCGGAACCCCATCTCGGTGGGCAGTTCGGCATCGTCGGAGACGGGCAAGATGCACCGGGCGGCCAGAATCCGCCCATCCCGAATCAGCACGGCCCCGTCGTGGAGGGGGCTGTATTGGTTAAAAATGGCCAGCAACAACGCTTTGGAAAGCTGGGCATCCAGCCCCTCGCCCGATTCGGCCATTTTGGTCAGGTCATCGTTTCGTTGAAGAACCAGCAGCCCACCCGAAAACTCGGCGGCCAGCACCCGGCAGGCATCCAGCACAGGCCGCAACAGCAGCAGGGGTTCGGG
>JAYUKZ010000297.1:0-8783 GCA_043763995.1 Fibrella sp. | reverse complement strand
TTTAAAATCGAGGATGGTACCCTGACCGTGACCGCGTCGGATCTGCAAACGACCATGACCACGCAGATCCCGGTGGATGCGTCGGAGAGCGGAGCCATTGCCATTCCGGCCAAGCTACTGCTGGACACGCTGCGGAGCCTGCCCGAACAGCCTATTACGATCAACATCAACACGGATACGTTCGGTACGGAGATTTTGACGGATAATGGCCGGTTTAAACTGTCGGGCGAAAACCCGATTGATTTCCCCAAAATTCCAGGCGTCAACAAAAGTCAGTCGGTCGAACTGTCGTCGGATGCGCTGCTGAGCGCGGTCAATAACACGGCGTTTGCGACCAGCACCGATGACCTGCGCCCGGCTATGACGGGGGTGTATCTGCAACTTAACAGCGACAACGCCACGTTCGTCGCCACCGACGGCCACCGTCTGATCCGCTACCGCCGCACCGATATTCAGACCTCGGCCAGCACGTCGCTCATTATTCCGCGCAAAGCCCTGACGTTGTTGAAAACATCCTTGCCCGAAGGTGTGGACGTGAAAGTAGAACTGAGCCAGGCTAACGCCTCCTTCACCTTTGGCGGCACCCAACTGATTTGCCGCCTGATAGACGAGCGTTTCCCGGATTACGAAAATGCCATTCCGACCAACAACACCAACGTGATGACCATTGGCCGGGCCGATCTGCTTAATTCCCTGAAGCGGATTATGATCTACGCCAACCGCACCACGCACCAAATTCGGCTGGCCCTGAAAGCCAATTCGCTGGTTATTTCGGCTGAAGACCTGGATTATTCCAACGAAGCTAACGAGAAGTTGCTGTGCGAGTATGAAGGCGAAGACATGGAAATTGGCTTCAACGCCAAACTCATGGCCGAGATGCTCAACAACCTCAGTGCCAAAATGATCTCGCTCGAAATGTCGGCACCGAACCGGGCCGGTCTTATTATTCCTGCCGACAAGGAAGAAAATGAGGAGATTCTGATGCTGGTGATGCCCGTCATGCTGAACACCTACGCCTGATTCGGTTTACCAAAACAACTTATAAAAAAGGGCCTGACTGCATAGTCAGGCCCTTTTTTGGTACTACGTCGGCTAGTGTATCGCCAGGTGAGGCAACCATGAAGCAGACAAAATGGTAAGTGTTTAGGAATAGGAAACTGTACGACTACAAAAATAGTGATTAGGACAATGAAAAGAACGAATTGCCTTTAACATATTTTTATAAACTAGTGTCAACGGTTGAGATCGGGCGGCTTAGCTGGGCTGATTCGCATCATTTGCTCCACGGCCTGCATGGGTAACAGCCCACCCATACGTACCTGGGCCGTCAGGTGCCGGAGTTGCTCCTGCCTACCGGGTGCGCCAAAAAATTGCCCTTCCAGTTGCTCTCGTAGCAGCGTGTTGAACCAATCTATGGCCTGTTCCTGTCGCAACCGCAACCGCCCACCCGTCTGCTCAAGGGTGGTTTTGTGGGCCAAAATAGTGTCCCAAACGCCCGCAATACCGTTGCCGGTCAGGGCCGAACAGGTCAGCACGGGCGGTGTCCAGCCGGTAGACGTTGGGGGCAACAGGTGCAGGGCATTTTGGTACTCCAGGCGGGCGCGGGTGGCGGCGGCAAGGTTGAGGCCATCGGCTTTGGTGATGGCCAGGGTATCGGCCAGTTCCATAATGCCGCGTTTCATGCCCTGAAGTTCATCGCCGGCACCGGCCAGCATGAGTAACAAAAAAAAATCGACCATGCCGTGTACCAACGTTTCCGACTGTCCCACGCCCACGGTTTCGATCAGGATGGTGGTAAAACCGGCAGCCTCGCAGAGCAGCATGGTCTCGCGGGTGCGGTGGGCAATGCCCCCCAATGATTTCCCGGCGGGCGACGGGCGAATGTAGGCCCGTGGGTTCAGGGAGAGGGTTTCCATACGGGTTTTGTCGCCCAGAATACTCCCGCCCCACCGTTGGCTGCTGGGGTCAACGGCCAACACGGCTAGCTGATGGCCCAAGCCGGTCAGGTACGTGCCAAAGGCTTCGATAAACGTGCTTTTGCCCACGCCTGGCACTCCCGTGATGCCCACCCGCACGGTGGTTTGGGGCAGGTGGGGCAACACCCCGTCCAGCACTTGCCGGGCCAACGCCTGGTCGGAGGGCAACAGGCTCTCTACCAATGTGATGGCCCGGCTCAGCACCAGCCGGTCGCCCGCCCGCAAGCCGTCGATGTAGTAGGAGGGGTGTTGGCGGGGCTGCATGTAAGTGCTTTGACAACAGTGATTTGTCTTTTTTTCGGCATAGCCCCCAACCCCCTGAAGGGGGCTACGCCGAAAAAAAGACAAACTACTCTTTTTTGGTCAACCGTCAACGGTTTTCAAATCGTCGGGCGTGGTGATCTTTATGTTTTCGTAGGCCCCTTCAATCAGCGTGATGGGGTAGCGGGCGTGTTCCAGCACACTAGCGCAGTCTGTAAAAAACGGTTGTTCGGGGGCGGCAAAGGCGTTACGGAACCAGTCAAGGCGGAACGTTTGGGGGGTTTGAATGAGCCGTACCTGCGCCCGCTCCACGGCTTGGCTGCTCCCGTCGGGGTTCAGCAGCCGTATCGAATCTTTGGCCGCCACGCAGGCCACGGCACTTCCTTTGTGCGAGGCTGTGGCGAAACTCACGGCAATGAGGTCGGGGGTAACAAAAGGCCGCACCCCGTCATGTACCGCCACCAGCCCGGTGGCATCGGCGGTCAGGGGAATAGTAGCCAGGCCGTTCTGCACGGATTGAAATCGCGTGGCTCCGCCCACAACCACAGTTACGTTCGACGGAAAAAACTGGTGCTGCTGGCAAAGCGATTCCCAGGTGGGGAGGTCACGTTGGGGCAGCACCAGCCGAATAGGCAAGTCGGGCGAGTAAGCCAAAAACTGCTCGATGGTGCGTTGCAGAATGGGTTTTCCGCCCAACAGCAAAAACTGCTTGGGTACGTCGGTTTTCATGCGGGAGCCACTGCCCCCGGCCACAAGGATGGCGTAGAAATCGGTTGTGCGTCGCAACTACAAAATCAGCATGGCATCGCCGTAGGTGAAGAACCGGTACTTCTCTTTGATGGCCACTTTATAAGCCTCCTTGATGAGTTCGTGCCCGCCAAAAGCCGAGGCCATCATCAGCAACACCGATTCGGGCAAGTGCATGTTGGTCAGGAGGGCATTAGCGATTTTGAATTCGTAGGGCGGGAAAATGAACCGGTCTGTCCAGCCTTCCACCGGTTTCAGCCGCGCATTGGCCGACACCGACGATTCGAGGGCTTTCATGGCCGTGGTGCCAATGGCGCAGACCCGTTTGCCCGCGTCCAGCCCTTTGTTCACAATCAGCGACGCGTCGGGGCCAATTTTAAAGTTCTCCGAATCGGTTTTGTGCTTCGTCAAATCTTCCACGTCCACCTGCCGGAACGTACCTAGCCCAATGTGCAGGGTGATGGGCGCAAAATGAATGCCTTTGATTTCCATCCGCTTCATCATAGCGCGGGTAAAGTGCAGACCTGCTGTGGGCGCGGCTACGGCCCCCACGTGTTGGGCAAAAACGGTCTGGTAGTGCTCCCGGTCAGCCTCCACCGATTCGCGCAGAATCTCGCGCGGAATGGGCATCTCGCCCAACTGATCCACGGCCTTCATGAACTCGTCGTGGTTGCCGTCGAACAAAAACCGGATCGTGCGGCCCCGCGAGGTAGTGTTGTCGATGACTTCGGCCACCAGGTCACTGTCGCCAAAATAGAGTTTGTTGCCCACCCGGATTTTACGAGCGGGGTCCACCAACACATCCCAGAGTTTCATTTCGCGGTTCAGTTCGCGGAGGAGAAACACTTCGATTTTGGCCCCGGTTTTTTCCTTGTTGCCGTATAATCGGGCCGGAAAAACTTTGGTATTATTAATCACCATCACGTCGCCATCGCTGAAGTAGCTCAAAATATCGCTAAACTTCTTGTGTTCAATGGTTTTGGTTTTCCGGTCAACGACCATCAACCGCGCTTCGCCCCGTTCAACCGGGTATTTGGCAATGAGACTTTCGGGGAGGTCGAATCTGAATTCAGCTAGTTTCATACGAAATTCCCCTCGATAAATAAGCCTATATGGTGGGGAAAGTTCGCAAAGATACGTCGCAAATGGGCGTTTTCGACGGAACGGCGACCGTAAAAGTATACCGGCTTCGCCTTCTCCGGTTACGCGCCTGTCATGGATTCGCCCGGTGCCAGGGGCTGCACAGACCCCTCGGTGTTGACGTTGGCGCGGTCAGAGAGGTTGAATTTGTTCATTAGCTCGGGCGAAACCTCGTTGGCGTAGGTGCCCTGAGCCGACACAAACAGCCCTTTTACGCCGTTATGGCACGAAATGGCGTAGAGGGTCATCTCGTCACCGGGGTCGGAGGTGCCCTCGAACCGGTGAAACTCATCGACCTTAAACTCGTCGGCCCGGTAACGTACCTGGTCCTGGCTAGTCACTTTGAGGTGGTCTTTCTCGGGCGCAAACTCTTCGGTATAACCCCGGCTCTGCAAATCCTGCATGGCCTCAGTGAGGGTGGTGAAGTGGTTCATAATGATAGTCAGTTTTGGTAGTGGAACCCGTTTGGGCGGGGGTTGTTCGGGTGGGTTAGGCAATGGTTTTCGCCGCTTATCCCGCCCTTGCAACCAATGGCCACAAAACGGTATCTTGTTATGCACAGTACCGACAATCTTGTGGGTATAAACTGATCTCCCCGCTATGCAACTTACCATTCAACACCTCTCCAAAACGTACCCGAACGGTGTACACGCCCTCGATGATGTTTCGCTGACGATTCCTACCGGCATGTACGGGTTGCTGGGCCAAAATGGCGCGGGGAAAAGCACCCTCATGCGCACCCTGGCTACTCTTCAGGATGCCGACAGCGGCACGGCCACGCTGGGCGACCTGGACGCACTCAACAACAAAGAGGCCGTTCGGCGGACGCTGGGCTACCTGCCGCAGGAGTTCGGGGTGTATCCCCGCGTGTCGGCCACGGAATTGCTGGATCATTTTGCGCTGCTCAAAGGCGTAATAGACCGCCGCGAACGTGCTCAGTTGGTGGAGGCCCTGCTGCACCGCGTGAATCTATCAGAGCACCGCAAAAAGGCCGTCAGCAGCTATTCGGGCGGTATGAAACAACGTTTCGGCA
This sequence comes from Fibrella sp., assembly GCA_043763995.1. GTDB lineage: Bacteria > Bacteroidota > Bacteroidia > Cytophagales > Spirosomataceae > Fibrella. Next base: position 3,626 of record JAYUKZ010000297.1, on the reverse strand, counting down.
TTGCCCAGGCCCTCATCGGCGACCCGCAGCTTATCATCGTAGATGAACCCACGGCGGGCCTCGACCCCGGCGAACGCAACCGGTTCTACAACCTGCTCTCGGAAATTGGCGAGAATGTGATCGTGATTCTCTCTACCCACATTGTGCAGGATGTGATGGAACTCTGCAACAACATGGCCATCATCCATCGGGGGCGGGTGCTCTACGGCGGCACTCCGCAGGCGGCGGTGGCGGGCCTGGCGGGCAAGGTCTGGGCCAAGTCTATTACCAAAAGCGAGTTACCCACGTACCAGCAAACACACACGCTCATCTCCAGCAAGTTAGTGGCGGGAAAGCCGCAGATTCATGTGCTGAGCGAAGGTCAGCCGGGTGAGGGGTTTGAGGCTGTGCAGCCGGATTTGGAGGACGTTTTCTTTTCGCAGTTAAGAGTTAAGAGTGAAGAGTGAAGAGTTGTTGTGCCAGGCCCACCTCATCATGAAAGAAAAAAGTATTGTAGGGGCAAAGTCCTTTGATTTTGCTGTGCGTATTGTGAAGATGTACCAATGGCTGACGGGAAATCATCGGATTGAAGCACTCGCAAAACAGGTATTACGGAGTGGCACATCCATTGGTGCGAACATAGAAGAAGCTCTCGGCGGATACTCCAAGCGAGACTTTGCAGCAAAAATTGGCATCAGCCTGAAAGAGGCTCGTGAAACACGCTATTGGCTCCGATTATTACACGCTATGGGATATCTGGAGCAGACGCTATTCGAGTCAATTTGTAATGATTGCGAGGGATTGATAAAGATGCTTGGAGCCATTAAACTGACTACCCAGCAAAATATAGCTAAAGAGTTGAAGTCGTTGAAAAGCCGACGTTCACATAACTCTTAACCCTAAACTCTTAACCCTTAACTCTTTATGTTTCTCTCCCTTTTTACTTTCGAGATTCGCTATTGGCTGCGGCAGCCGATGGTCTGGATATTCATGCTCGTCAACATCGTGATGTTTGCCTGGGCCGCCGCCTCCGACGACCTTACTATTGGCGGGTCGTTCGGCAATATCTTCAAGAACGCGCCCTACGTCATTCAAAACCAATATGGGGTCTGGACCATCTTCGCCCTGCTGATGACCACGGCCTTTGTGCAGAACGCCGCCCTGCGCGATTTTACCTACAACAGCCACCAACTCGTATTTTCCTCGCCCATCCGCAAGATCGATTACCTCGCGGGGCGGTTTCTGGGGTCGTTTTGCGTCGCGCTGATTCCGTTTTTGGGCATCAGCATCGGCATTTTGCTGGGTACGTTGATCGGGCAACTGACGGGCAGCACCGAGGCCGAACGCTACGGGCCAATCGTGTGGTCGGCGCACCTGGACGGGTTTCTGACGTTTGCAGTGGGCAACACCTTCATTTCGGGGGCGTTCATTTTCATGCTCGCCGCTCTGAGCCGGTCTACGGTCATTGCGTTTGTGGGGGCCGTAATTCTGCTCGTGGGGCAACTCATCGCCAATAGTTACGCCTCCGACATTGACAATGAGCAGGTCCGCGCTTACGCCGACGCGCTGGGCTTCGCGCCCTTCGAACTGGTCACAAAATACTGGACCGTGGCCGACAAAAACACCCGCTCGGTGGGCCTGCTCGACGGCTTCATGGGCATCAATCGGTTGCTATGGGGCGGCGTGGGGCTGCTTTCTCTAGTCATAACGTACCTGCGCTTCTCCTTCGCCGAACGTACCCAGAGAAGCTGGTTTTCGCGTAAAAAAGCCGCCAATGCCCCCGCCGCAGCAATTGGCGTGGCCGTGGGTACGTCGGTTCAACTCCTGCCGCGAGTACGTATCCATATGGGTGCGGGGGCGCAGTGGGCGCAGATGCTTCGCGTGGCCAAAACCGACTTTTGGGGCATGATGAAAGGCACGGCCTTCCTCACCATTATCCTGCTGGGGCTGCTCAACATGGGTTTTGCCTTAGACCAAGCCGACCGGTTCTACGACTTGCAAAATTACCCCGTCACCTACAATGTCATTTCGATTATTCAGGGAACGATGAATATCTTCCTGTTTGCGATCATCATTTTCTATTCGGGCGATATCATCTGGAAAGAGCGCGATGCCGACCTGGCGCAGATTTACGATTCCATGCCCCACCGCAACTGGAGCGTGTTTGTGGGTAAACTGCTAGCCATGATCGGCATTGTGCTGGTAATTCAGACCCTCAGCATCGGGGCGGGGGTGCTTACGCAGACCATCAAAGGCTACACCGCGTATGATCTGCCGCAGTACCTCACCGAGTTTTATGGGCTGCGCATGGTGCGGCTTGTCCCCATGATCGTGCTGTCGATGCTGATTCACACAGTAGTCAACAACAAATACGTGGCGTTTTTTGCGGTGGTCGTGTTCCTCATCGCCAACGCCTCGATCTGGGGGCCGCTGGATGTGCAGAGCAACCTCGCGCAGTTTAACGCCTCGCCCGACTCTCAATATTCCGATATGAACGGCTGGGGGCCTTATGTAGCCGCCGTTGTCTGGTTCCGGGCCTACTGGCTGTTGTTTGCGGCCCTGCTGAGTGTGGCGGCGGTGCTGTTTTGGGTGCGGGGAAAAGATACGGCCTGGGCTTCGCGCTGGCGGCGGGCAAGGGCGCAGTTTAATGGCCTCAATCGGCGGGTGGCTCTGGGTGCGTTGGCCGTTTGGGGGCTGTTGGGAGCGTTTTTGTTCTACAACACCAAAATCCTGAACCGCTACGAAACGCCCAAGGAAAGCGAAAAGCAGCAGGCGTTTTACGAAAAAACCTATAAGAAATTCGAGCACCGCCCCCAGCCGCGTATCACCGCCGTGGCCTACGCCATTGACCTCTACCCCGACGAGCGTGAACTGGCCGTGCGCGGTACGTATCAACTCCAAAACCGCACCAGTGTCCCCATCGATTCGCTGCATGTGCTGTTGCCCAACCGGCTCAGGTACGTTGTCAGCGTGGCCGGGGGTACGCGCATTCTCAACGATTCGGTTCATCAATACACGATCTACAAATTGGCCCGCCCCCTGGCCCCCAACGATTCGCTGACAATGACCTGGACGGCCTACCGCAAGGCGCGGGGCATTGAAAACGAGGTGGGGTTTGTGCAGCAGGTGAACCAAAACGGCTCGTTTTTCAACAATGGTGATATTTCGCCGCAGATTGGCTACCAGAAAGATGGCGAAATGAGCGGCAAAAACGATCGCAAAGAACAGGGCCTCCCCGAACGCGAACGCGCCCCCAAACTCCGGCGCAACTGCCCCGACTGCCTGAACCACTACATCAGCAACAATTCGGACTGGGTGAACGTGAAAACGACCATCAGCACCAGTCCCGACCAGATTGCCGTGGCCCCCGGTTCATTGCGCAAGGAGTGGATGGGCAAGGACGCGCAAGGGCGACCCCGCCGGTATTTCAGCTACGCCCTCGACCACGAATCGCTCAATTTTTACTCGTTCATTTCGGCCCGGTTCCAGGTTGACCGCAGCAAGTGGAACGGCATCGACGTGGAGGTATATTACGACAAAAAGCACCCCTACAACGTGCGCAACATGAGCGAATCCATCAAAGGGTCGCTGGCGTATTACACCGAAAATTTCGGCCCCTACCGCCACAAACAGGCCCGTATCATCGA
>JAYUKZ010000296.1:0-2485 GCA_043763995.1 Fibrella sp. | reverse complement strand
TGGACGAACTCCGCACTTCCAAAGTCGTGCGCGGGTCGCAGGACGGGCTGTACGTAAACCGGACGTATTACGGTCTTTACGCCATGCTGAACGAGTTGAAAGCCGAGGTGATTACCCGCAAACCCGACTGGCTCCGGTCGGTGAAACCTGTGGCCGTGGGGTAGGGCTGATGATGGGTTCCAGGTACGTATCTCATCCCTTTTAATGTGTGTCGAATTCGGGTTTTCAGTGTTTAAGTTTGGCATTTCGTTTGTTTTAGGTTGGCAGTTAGGTTATGTTGCTATCTAAAACCTTACTGCATAAGCCTTTCCTGCCCACATGAATACCCGCCCCGATTTTGACGATATTTTTATGGAACTGGCCGTGAACCTGGCCAAACGGTCGCACTGTATCCGGGCGCAGGTGGGGGCGGTGCTCACCAAAGACACTCGCATTATTTCCATTGGCTACAACGGCCCCCCCGCCGACACCCACAACTGCGACGAGGAGTTCACCGACGTGGGTTGTCCCCGCGACTCGAAGGGATCGTGTTCGTTGGCCCTTCATGCCGAGCAGAACGCCATTTTGTATGCCGCCAAAAACGGGTCGGTCATTGAAGGAGCAACCATCTTCGTCACCCTCTCGCCTTGCATTGCCTGCGCCCGAATTATTTACAGCATGAAAATCAGCCGGGTGCTCTACCTCAACTCCTACGCCGACTATAAGGGCATCGGCACCGACGAAGGCGTTGACTTTCTGCGGCGGTTTGGGGTTAATGTGGAGCGATACGTACCTGCCCAGGAGCGGGTGCTGTTATGAACATTTTGGCCCATGCCTGGCTGTCGGGCCACAATTCGGCGCATTTGGTAGGTAACTTCATCGGCGATTTCATCAAGGGGAACCCTGCCCACCCGCGCCATGCGTTGCCACCGGGCGTGGTGGAGGGCATCCGGCTTCACCGCACTATTGACTCCTTTACCGATAGCCATGCCGATGTGGCGGCAGTCAGAGCGTTACTGCGGCCACGTTGCCATAAGTACGCCGGGGTGGCCGTAGACGTGTTTTTCGATCATTTTCTGGCCGTGCAATTCGCGCAGCTAACCACCGAAACGCTGGACGAATTTGTGGGATATTTCTACCAAACCCTGCGGGAAAACGACCATCTGTTGCCCCCCCGTGCGGCCCGCATGGCCCAGTACATGATGGCGCAGGACTGGGTACGGCACTACCAGACCACAGCCGGCATTGACCGTGCCCTGAACGGGTTGGCCCGCCGCACCGCCTTTGCCTCCGGCCTCGACACCGCCGTGACTGATCTGGTGACGCACTATGACGAGATGAACCTGCACTTCCTGCGTTTCTGGCCCCAATTGGTGGCGCACGTTGCCCGGTTCACGGCCCAGGTACGTACCTGAAGCGGTAGTTCAGGTATGTGTACCGAGGCGGCTGTCGAACGCAAACGGCTCTACCCGGCTGATGGTTATCTGCGCAAAATGGGGGTGAGCAGGGTTCAGGAGGTAGTTTACCTCAGCCGGTATAATGGCCGAAGGCACCCGTAAAATTGCCGTTTCGCCCGCCAACAGCCAGGCATCGCCCAGTTGCTGGCACTGGCCATAGTGCTCAAAATCAGACCAGTTAGGTGGCAGAGCGGCCAGGCTTATTTGCGCCTGCGGAAGAGTATCAGGTACGTAGATACAGACCGTTCGGAAGTCGGCCTGAAGGCCCCGGCCCGTGCGATGCACTACGTTTTCCAGACAGGCCAATGCTCTGCACGAAGCGGCATAAACCACGTAGCGGTCTGCCGAATTCCAACGGGCGGCCCGCCCCGACCCACCCAGGCTGGTGGCCCAGCGGGCCAGTGTAATCCGGTAAATGTCCATCAAGGGCTAGGCCAGGGCACCAAACTCAATGCGGGTCAGTTCATCGTCAATCAGGTCAATGCCGCCGGAGGTCTGCATCAGGTCGAAAGGGCGTTGATGACCAAGCCCGTAGGCAGGAACGTCGAGCCAGCTTCTGAATTCGGCAATGCTGCCAAAAATAATCTCGCCGTGCTGAAAAAGGGCCAGCATTTTCAGGGCCAGCTCACCCGCCGCCGGGCTTAGCTTGCGCTTGGTATCGCGGTAGCGGAGCAGGGTTTTCAACGACGTGTCGAACAGGGGTGCAAAGGCTTCGCGGCGGTAGCCAGAAAGCTCGGCCAGGTCGAAAAAAAGAACAGCATCGACCCCCCGGCGAGACGACAGGACAATCGATATTTTATCGCGGATGAACGGTTCATACCGCCCGAAAACAGACTTGCGCATGGGGATAAACGCGGGGTTAATGACCGGGTAACGTGAAAACACGGAAGTTTGTCCCAAAAGAAAAGACAAAAGCAACGTCCAGGTACGTTGTACCTTTGCCAGCCCACTCCGCCAACCCATCCGCCCGTGCTGCCCGCCGTTGATTCGCTCCTGAAAGATATTCGCAACAAACGGGTTGCCCCTGTCTACCTCATCCACGGCGACGA
>JAYUKZ010000295.1:0-2503 GCA_043763995.1 Fibrella sp. | reverse complement strand
CCCGCCCACATACGGCTTGGTGCCGCTTTTTTCGTTAAATTTGTAAGACGTAATATTGTCCGAATCCCTACCATGAACAGGTACACGAATACATTTTTGAGCGGGCTGGTAGCCGGTGGTTTGCTGGTGATGGCCGGGTGCCAGTCAGCCAAACCGGAGGAATATATGCCCAAAGCCAGCAACCCCGAACGCTACAACGCCTGCCTCAACAAGCTGACCGAGGTCATCATCCACGATATTTTTTCGCCCCCTGTGGCTAGCCGGATTTATGGCTATGCCAACCTGGCGGGCTACGAAGCTATGGCCCCCTTCAACCCCGGCTTCGGGTCGTTGGCGGGCAAACTCAGCACCCTGAAAAAAGGACCGCAACCCCAGGCCAACCTGGCCTACTGTTACCCGCTTGCCGGGGCAAAAGCCTTCCTGACCGTGGCCCGTGCCCTGACGTTCTCCGCCGACCTTTACGACAAATTTGAACCCGAATTTTACCGCCAATTTGAGCAGGACAACGTACCTGGCGACGTGCGGGAACGGTCGGTAGCCTACGGCGAAGCAGTGGCCAAGCACATTCTGGAGTTTGCGGCCAAAGACCACTACAAGCAAACCAGGGGATTCAAGCACACCATCACCAACGACGAAGGCACCTGGGTGCCCACACCCCCGGCCTACATGGATGCCGCCGAACCCAAATGGAACAACATCCGGTGCTGGATTATGGACACCTGCAACCAGTTTATGCCCCCGCGCCCACATCCGTTTAGCCTGGCCAAAAATAGCCCTTACGAGAAGGAAGTGCAGGAAGTATATTCAGTGGGGCAAAAACTGAGCAAAGACCAAACCGACCTGGCCTATTTCTGGGACGACAATGCCTTTGTGATGAACATTGCCGGGCATGTGTCGTATGCCTCCAAGAAAATGACCCCCGGCGGCCATTGGCTGGCTATTGCCCAGACCGTAGGACGGCAACAGAAACTCCCCCTCATGCGCATGGCCCAAGCCTATACCCTCACTTCGCTGGCCCTGGCCGACGGATTTATTGCCTGTTGGGACGAAAAATACCGCAGCCGCACGGTGCGCCCCGAAACGGTCATTAACAAATCGGTGGATGCCAAGTGGGCACCGTTTCTGCAAACGCCCCCCTTCCCCGAATACCCCAGCGGCCACAGCACCATCTCTGCCGCCGCCGCCGCCGTGCTGACTAACCTGATGGGCGATAACATTGCCTTCACCGATTCGACCGAATACAAATATGGCCACGGGGTACGCCGGTTCACCTCTTTCAACCACGCCGCCGATCAGGCATCCATCAGCCGCCTTTACGGCGGAATCCATTACCGCGCTGCCCTCGATAACGGTGCCGCCATGGGCCGAAAAGTAGGAGAATTGGTCTTAGAAAAGACCAAGTCATAGACCGAACCGGGCCGGGATATGTAGAGACCGCACCGGTAGACCGGCGATACATCGCGTCTCCGCCGAGCGCGACAGCATTACGCCGAAAAATCTATATTTTGTACGTTCATCACACGGCTTCGCGCACTACCCAGACGCGAGGTATCGCCGGTCTGCCGGTGCGGTCTCTACGGGCGTAACCACCAAAATCTGCTCAAACAAATGACAGACAACCTGTACCGGCGTAAGTACCGCATTGACTCAGCCCGCCTGGACGGGTACGATTATGGGTCGAACGGGATGTATTTCGTCACCATCTGCACCCGCAACCGGGAGGCGTATTTTGGGGAGATCGTGGTGCAGGAACAGGAGGCGGAGATGATGCCGTCTGCCCTGGGGCAAGTAGCCATTAACTGCTGGCTGGCCATCCCCACGTTTCACCCGTATGTGGAACTGGATGCCTTCCAGCTCATGCCCGACCATATCCACGCCGTGCTCTGGATTTGCAAACCGTGGGAAGAGCAAACCGACTGGCAACCGAACCAGTTTGGCCCGCAACGCAAAAACCTGGCCTCCATTGTCAGGGGCTACAAATCGGGTGTCACCATGCACGCCGCTGTGAATCAGCTACCCTTCGGCTGGCAACCGCGCTACTACGAACGCGTCATCCGCAACGACAACGAACTGAACCGTATCCGCACCTACATCGACCAAAACCCCGCCAATTGGCAGCAGGGCCAACACAACCCCGACGATATATACCGATAACGTCAGGTACGTTGGCGGGGCATTGGTAGGTACGTTGGTGGGGCGGGTGTCGCGTTTGGGGTGGTGCTGTAGAGACGCGATACATCGCGTCTCGGCATAGCGCGAAGCAGTGGGGTAGAATCAATTTCGATGTTTGGCTTCGCGCTCGGCGGAGACGCGAAGTATCGCGTCTCTACATAACGACCACCAACGTACCTGACACCAGCCCTGCCAATGACAACGGTCGGTGTTGCCCATTTGTAGAGACGCGATACATCGCGTCTCCACCGAGCGCGAAGCAGTGGGGTTGAATCAATTTCGATGTTTGGCTTCGCGCACTACCCAGACGCGATGTATCGCGTCTCTACAG
>JAYUKZ010000294.1:0-2511 GCA_043763995.1 Fibrella sp. | reverse complement strand
CACAGAAAAAAAGCCGCCCAAAAGCAGGTACGTACCTGGCCCAGCCACCCCACCAACCAGCCCGTGAGGGGGTTCATGGTCAGCAGCCCGGCGGGCATGGCAAAAAGCGCGAGACCCAGTTCGGCATCGGTGAGGCGCAGGGATTCTTTTACGAACGGAATATGAGCTACCCAACTGCCGAAAAGCAGACTGTCGGAGGCGAACACCAGCCCCACGGCCCGCGCCTGTGCCGTGCCGAAAAATACCCGCAGGTTTTGCACAAAGGGGTTTGCGGAGCGGCTGGAGGTAGCGTTCATTCGCCAAAGGTACGGTGTTGGCCCCGCGCCCGAACCAGACAAGACGGGTTCGGCTTAGAAAAAACGGCTCAGCTTGGCCCACATATCGGTTTGGGGCAGTAGCTGTACCCACGAACAGCCTACCGCCACGGCCCACCACCCGGCCAGTTGGCAGCGGGCCGTGGTGTTTGTCCAGCCACTGACCCACGCCGCAACACCCATCTGGAAGGGCACCGACACCACGGCCATCATCCGGGCGTTCGGCCCGGCAAACGGACTGACCATGCGCATCCCGAACACCACGGCCAGGTACGTTGCCGACACCACCAGCCAGATAGCCAGCCATTGCCGCCAGGGTTCGGTAAGGGCGGGTAACGTGTGCTGCCGAAGACGCAAAAACCGCCAGACCCAGCCCAGCAATAACGCCTGCAACACTACCCCCAGCGCAACCAGTTGGGCGGGTTCGTTCGGAATAAAATCGCGGAGCAAAAGCCCTTCGTTTACGAGTGCCAAAACCAGTACCAGTAGTTTTTGGGGCCATGTCTCCCCCACGTCGTAAAAGCGTTCGGTGCCCAGCGGCCAGGGAGTCAGTAGGCTGTTGACCCAGAACGTACCCAGCACAACCAGCGTGGTGGTGCCGAGGTAAAACAGGTCGGTTCGGCCCGTGGCCCGGAACAGGGCACGGCCCCCGCGCCGGTAGGCATCCAGCCGCCAGAGGGCATAAGCCACCACCACCCACGCCCCCACATAGCGGAGCATGAACAAGCTGATGGTCAGCACAATGAGCCAAAAAACTTGCCAGGTACGTATCGGTACGGTTGGGTGAATGTCGGCAAAAACAAAGCGACGGCAGTGCCAGTAGCCTTCCAGCAACACCACCAAAAACGTCCACTCCGACCAGGTGTAGGCCAACACGCGCAGGTTGCCGCCCAGCAACAGTACCGACCCCATCCAGCCCGCCGCCCGGCTCCCCAACCGCCGCCGCCAGACCAGCAAGAAAACGCCCGCCAGCCCGATGTTCAGCCCTTTGGAGGCCACCAGCAACGACATTCCCGTGAGGCGGGCCACCCCGGCAATGAGCAACGGATACCCCAACGGAAAGTCTAGTTCCCAGCCTGTAGCCGCGTGGCCGTACTGACCACCGTTGAGACCCGCCAGCCACCCCGCCATTGCCAGGTAATGCCGCGAATCGGGGCTGAGGTAATGGGTAGGGTTGAAGTAGCACAGGACAATCAACAGCACGGCCAATAGCCCCCAAATGGCCAGCAACCAGCGGTCTGGGCGGCTCATCGGGCCAGCAGTATTCGCCCGGTAAGCTGCTTTTTGGCAGTGCCCTCAAACGCATCATAGCCGGGCAATTCGAGGCGGTAGCCATACGAACCGGCGGGCAGCATCGTACCGGCATCGTTGGTACCGTCCCAAACAAACACGTTTTCGCCAATTCGGGGGCGTATGGACACACTCCGCAACCGCCGCCCCGCCAAGTCGAAAAGATGCAGCACGGCGGCAGCACTGGCCTCATTCCCCGCCAGGGTAAACCGAATTTCAGTTTGGTACCAAAACGGGTTGGGGGCCACCACCACGGCAGAAACCAGGGGCCGTTGCTGCACCGTAAAGTCAATGGCGTAGGGCCGGGCGCGGTTGCCACTCAGGTCAGCCCCGTACACTTCCAGCGTATACAGCCCGTCGGGCAGGGGCTGTGCGGGGCGGTAGCTCAGTTGAAACCGTCCGCCAACGGTACTCCAGGTGGCCGTTTCCGGGCCAATCACCAACCGCTCGAACGGGCAGGGCGGTTGACCGCAGGGGCGTTGCAGGTACAGTTCCAGGCCGGTGGGGTCGGTGCGGGTCAAGGTCAGGTTGTCGTCGGTAAGCGTTATGGCGATGTCGGGCCGGGCCGACACAAAATCGCCGTTGGCCAACCGCCGCCCGTCAACAGCCACTTCCAGCACGGGGGGTACGTTGTCGGGCATGAAAGGCAGATTGACGGGGGTACCGGTACCGTTTATGCGCAGGATGTTGTTGTCCACGCGCTCTTCCGAAATACCATTATCGGGGTTAACAGTCAGTTCCAGCACCGTGTCGGCAAGGCGGATAGTGGGCAATAGCAGCCGGAGGGTATCGGCGTAGCGGTCGGCATTGGCCACAACGCGCTGTTCCAGCAGGAGTTGGCCCGAAGCCGTGTACTGCCGAACCCGCACCACCACGCCCCGACCTGACCCGCGCCCCAAATTTTGCA